>MFLD01000046.1:3925-16794 GCA_001781465.1 Candidatus Kaiserbacteria bacterium RIFCSPHIGHO2_02_FULL_49_16 | reverse complement strand
TTTCCTCGCTCTCCTTGGTCTAATGCAACCTACTCAAGCATTGGAAAACTTACATTACGCCACAATACTACCCCACCCTTTGATTTGCGCAAGCGATTTTTTCCTTGGTATTCCAAGGAGTAAAAATCGCGTCGAAAATGAGCACATTTTCGACGTATCTATACAATTACCACTTATCCAACAGTGCGCGGCCAATTTTCAGTTCAGGTGAACACTATTGTCGTAGATTTTCGGGTAGCCAGCTCCAATCAAAGTCCCTGAAACCGCTTGGTCTGGCGAAGTAGGGATCATTATCTTTAAGCCATTGTTCGATTTTGCCAATACCTCCCCATTTTGCAATTTCTTTTCGAAGCTTGTCCTCTTGAAGTCTTACGGTCTCTGATGTCCTCTCGAGTTTCCTAAATTGCATCAGAGATAAAACATAGAGATTCTGATAGATATCCGTAGCATGGAGCAGATCATCCTTTGGTTTTGAACGGACTCTCTCAGTTTTCGTTCCTTGTTTTTGCGACCTCTTTTTTTCAGAATATCGCCGTTTGTTCTCTAGTGACTTTGGCATGGTCTTTATTATATGTTGGATGTCTCAAAATGCGCAACTCAAGTTAGTAGTCAGTAGCACATGGTCTGTAGTAATAGCAGAAAACAACCTATTTGGTGAATAAAGCACGGCCGATGCGGAGCATTGTCGCGCCTTCTTCAAGCGCAATTTTGTAATCATCCGACATACCCATTGAAAGTTCGGTTATTTTGGGAAACTTTTCCTGCAATCTGTCTCTGATGGTTTTGAGCAGACCGAATTGCTTCCGCACAATTTCTTCATCATCCGTGTGCGACGCCATTCCCATCACTCCAATGATTTTGATGTGGTGAGTAGCCAAAATGATTTTGTCCCTATCGGCTAATTCGCGCGAATTAGCCGATAGTGATTTGCTTGCGATTGCTTGGATTATTTGTTCGAGATTATTTTCGTTAAAACCGCCCTTCCGTTCCTCTCCTGAAATATTAAATTGCAACAAAACGCGTATATCTTTCTGTCGCTTGTCCGCCTCGTTTTCAATTCTTTGCAAATGCTCAATCGAGCCGACGGACTGTATAACATCAAACAACTCTACGATTCTCTTAATTTTGCGAGACTGAATCTGCCCGATAAAGTGTTTTTCTACCCGCGGTGAGCCCGTCGAATCCGCTGGCAAAAGATGAGGAAATTTCTTCTCAGAGTCCTCCACTCGATTTTCTCCTATTGCCCGCACCCCCGCCTTTATGACCTCATTCGTCTCTTCTACCCCGACATACTTTGTTACGGCCACGAGTAATATTTTTCTCGGAAATCTATTTAGATATTCAGTTAGTTGTTCGAAAAACTTCTTGTTCATATTGAAATTTTGTGGACCGTAGCGGATTCGCCCCTCGCGCTACTGCGCTTGAAACCTACGGCGTCTCTTCGACGCCTGCGGCCCGCGGTTCGAATCTGCTTTCAACATCCTAGCAAACATCTTGATACCAAAATAGTATCAAGATTTTCGCTTGTGGACCGTGCCGGTTTCGAACCGGCCACCTCCACATTGCAAATGTGGCGCTCTACCAACTGAGCTAACGGCCCTTGGACAGGTTATAGGTTACAAGTTTTGGGTGATAGTAGCAACAATCAACGCCGTGCCAGCGAAATTGCATGCTCAATGCATCTACTCTTCCGGCAGAGAAGCCCAAAGTGAATCAAAAAAGAATTTAAGCATTTGAGCCATCAACGCGTTTTCAATAAGCACTACCCGAGCTTCTTTTTTCTGCAAAGAAAAGAAACATATGCTGTCGCCAAATATTCCGAGCAAGGCGGGAATATCAAAATCTTCTTTAAGAAATCGGAAGTTACGTCTGCCGTCTTTCATCTCGCTAAATCTAGGGTACTTAAGTATGCGGCGGTCAGTAATACCGCGTGTAACCGTCCCCAGTTCCAGGCGTCGGACGGTAAACATTTTGTGCCACTCTTCTTCTCCTCCTACAGCAGCAATGAAAAGCTCCATGGAGCCAATCCAATAGATAACTTTCCTAGAAGAGAGCAGTTTATCTATCGCGAACCGTATTCCCTCCTCACCCTCATAGTGATAGACTTTTGAACCAGAAGTCTTTTCATGAGCAACTTTCTCGATGTGGGTTAAAAGCTGCTTGACGAGGTTTTCACTCCTATTCACTTCCTCTTGCTTTTTCGCAATGTATCTTTTCAGGCCTTTGTGTGGAGGAATCGGGGAAATATGCTTGCGTGCTTTATGAACCTCCCATTCAATCAATCTTTTTTCCTTAAGCCTTTCAAGATAAAAATATACGGTGGCTCTTTTAAGACCAGTCAATTTGGCCACCTGTGTGGGCGTGGAGGCGTCATTGGCAAGACAAGCGAGGTAGATTTTAACCTCTTTGTCTTCAAGCCCTAATGCGCGTAGCTCTTTATCCATATATGTCGACGATTATTGACACCAATCCTATATCCGAAACCCTTATTTTGCAAGCTTAAAGCGAGGCATGTAGGTAACAGACGCCTTAAGTCTAACAGTCCTTGACGCATATGCACATATCGTTGCTAATTGTTCGTAGGCTCTCTTTGATAACTTTCACTTGACCGAAAAGGAAAAGACAATGAAAGCAGATATCAGTTCTTCTGCAGAACTCGTCGAAGCCTTTTCGACAAGTTCTATTAGCGAGATTTACCCCGGCCCCGTGGTCCTCACGGACTTGCGGGAAACACTCAAGACGCAAGGGCATCTTTTTGTAGTACGGGGCGACCTCGCGTACTCGAACGAGTACAACGGGCACGCCTTGACCCCCAAACTTTGGGTCTACGAGAACATGGTCGCGTCCGCGCGAATCCAAAACGCAATGCGCGACCACCCCGACAGCGCGTTCTTCGATGGCGTCGGGCCGTCAGGTTTGGAAGCTCTGCATTTCCACGCGCGACGGAACAAAAGAAAATCCGTCGTGGTGGTCGCGCAGGAGTTCCACTTGCCGCCGCATCTCGCTTCGTGGAACGACCTTGAGATCATTCAAGCGGGCGAGCCGCTCGAATGGGGGTATGTGCGAAAGCAGGCAGAAATGCTTCGCTCGCGCACCGACCTCATCTTTCTCAATCAAGCGCTCTACGCGGCAAAAGCAATGATGTCAGTCGGTAATCGTGTCGTGCGCGAGCTTGAAACACTAGGCGTACGACCAGATGCAAGCGTGTGGTGCATGGCCAGTGGTTCGTGTCTCTACGGAATCGGGGGAAAAATCGCGAAGCGGTTCCAGACAACGGAGACGCTCTTGGCCGAGTATGCAGATGCCTCCGCTATGGACGCGAACCTCAACCTCGCAAATCCGAACGCAGTTCGCACGTTCGCGCGCGGCAAGCTGCTGGAATACTTTGGGCGCACACCGCCAACGACGCTAGTGTCCAAAGATAATCTCCGGTACTTCCCGCTTCACCCTGTTCTTCCGAACCGATACTTGTTGCAACTCTGGAAGCACACAGGGGAGACGGGAATCAGTCGCGTCCTGCGTGTCGCGCCTGAAGCTGCTCTGCGAGTTCACGAGCGGTTGCGGGTGGCGGGGTTCGACTGGACCCACACAACATCGCTGGCGTTGGCACCAGCGATACAACTTGCCGAAGAAGGCAAGAATGTCGTGGCGATGGTCTATGGCTGAAATCGCGGGCATCTCTCCGGAGTGCCCGCGATTTTCTTTCTTAAGCCAACCGTCCCACGTCTTCCCCGCTGATTTCATCCAATATGGGATGTGTCTACAAACATCTTTCCTATCGCCTGGCCAACGCAATTGAATGCTCAATATATTCTTTCGTTGAGGAACCAACTGCGTCGAGCATTGTAGGAAGTGAGGCGCCACCGTAGAGCCCGGGCAAGGCGTTCACTTCAAGCAAGTACGGACCGCGGCGAGTAAGGATAATGTCCGCGCGGGAAAAATGGGAGAGTCCAAGGGCTCGGTGCGCGCGGCGCGCCATATTTTCAATCGCCTGCTTCTCGCTTCGTGTGAAGTTGCTTGGGCACGAGTGGTTTGCGAGCGCTTTTTCGTGCGTGTCATAACCAATCATTCGCGAACCGCTCGGAAGGAGGACATGAAGCGGAGGCAATGCATATAATTCTTGTCCGCGAAAATCTTCAATGACGCCCGCGCTCACTTGCTCTCCGCGGACAAATTCTTCAATAAGAACACTGGCGAACTCGTCCAATACATCCCCTATCGCATCCGGCAATTCAATAAGATTTTCCGCAATTCGGATTCCATACGACGCGCCTTCGCTCTGCGGTTTTATGATATACGGCGGTCCAAATTGCGAAAAAACGGCTTGCGCCATATCTCCAGTATTAATTTGGTTTCCAATAGTAAAAGAAACTGCGCGAGGCATTCGAATACCCGCTCTCTGCAAAACCTCGCGAGCTTGTACTTTATTTAGCGAGAGGCCCGCTCCGCGCGCTCGCGAACCAGCGTACGCAACGCCGGACATATCAAGAACCCGTTGTACAGTTCCGTCCTCACCCACACCGCCGTGAAGTCCGTTTAATACGACATCTATCTGCGCAAGCGCGCGGGGCGCTTCTACCGGAAGGCCTCGCAGATGCCACATTCCGTCTCGCCCTATGAAAATATCTCGCGTATCGTATTTATCTTCCGGAAGCGAGGCGAGCATCTCCGCGCCGGTTTTTAACGAGAGATTATATTCATTTGAAGTTCCCCCGCGCAACACTCCGATAATTGTCCGAACCATGAATGAATTATATCATCTCCATCACTGCCTGGTGCGCAGTTTCTTTCTGTGATAATCGACTGCAAAGCGGTGAGCTTCGGCGTTGGCGAGAAGAATATCTTTCGCCGAAGATTCGATTGACTTAGAGTCTCCAATCAATCTTTCTGGCTTGTGAAATTCATTCTTTACAACTCCGACAACAAGAATTGCCAGACCAGCATCTTTCAACAGATTTTTCGCTACACGCAATTGTGCAAGGCCACCGTCTACTACGAACACGCGTGGGAGGGGCCATTCGTTATGCGCCAGCCGGCGTGAAAGAACTTCTTTCAATGCTCCAGCGTCATCATTTTTCACAGATTTTATTTTGAATTTTCTGTATGATTCTTTCTCCAGCTCGCCATTATTAACGACTGTCATTACAGCCACTGTTTCAGTGCCTGCAGTGTGCGCAACATCGTACGCTTCGATTCGCATATCTCTCGCGTTCGTTGCTGTCGAAAGCCCGCCTGCAGAAATCCTGCTTTCGTCATTTATGAGCGACACATCTCGAATATGATTTAGGGCATCAATCTGCCGTCGCAATTCTTTCGCGTTTTCGTACCTTTCCGCCTTTGCCTCGGAGAGCATCTCTCGTTCCAGCATTCGCTTCAATATTTTTATTTTTCCGGAAAAGAACGTCCTGATGTGGCGAATTATACGCGCGTAGTCCTTTTTGCTTATTTCCCCGCTACACACACCTGGACATAAACCGATTTGGAGGTTGAAACACGGTTTACAGATTCGCTTATGCGCTAATTCGTGCGAATTAGCGCATAAGGAACTACTGGAAACGGTACAAGGAATGCACCTGTCGCGGAACGGAAATATTTTGCGGACGATTTTCAGTGCATCAACCAATGCGCGTCCTTGGGTGTAAGGACCGTAAATAGTTTTAAGTTTTAAGTTTTTAGTTTTTAGAGAAAGCCCGAACAATTCCCTACCGCGAACTACCAAAACGCAGGGGAAATCTTCTTTTGTAATTACTAGGTAGTTGAAGCTTTTGTCGTCTTTATCTCGGGAATTATATTTCGGCTGGTGTTTCTTGATTAGATTTGCTTCCAAAATCAGCGCTTCAAGAACCGAATCAGTTTTCTTCCACGTGATGGAACTTGCTTCTGCTATCATCGTTGCGATTGCGGTGCTTCGCGCATCCGTAAGATTTGCCGAAAAATAACTCCGTACGCGGTCGCGCAGAGATGTCGCTTTTCCTATGTATAAAATGTGTCGCCTAGCGTCTCTAAAGAAATAAACGCCGGGGCTGTCTGGCAGTTTGTATCTATCCATGTCGTAGCGATTCATCCTGCCAGTATAGGTGAGAAAGTATGGAGTATGAAGGATGGTGTATGGAGGATTGAATCCGAACTCTATCCGCAAACTCACAGGTTGACTTTTAGAATCGCGGGTATATAATCCAACTTTAATGAAGCTACAGGAATGCGCACAGATAAGCACCCGTAAGGGTGTATTTCTTTGCCTCGCCGAAGCGCAGAAGCGCGAAGGAGGGTTTTGTCTGGTATTGTCCGCCCAAAGCGGGTTTTTTCTTAAGCGTTTTCGCTTTTTCGAGCCACGGCGCATCACGGTATGAAATTAATTCTTAAAGACGGCACAGTATTTGAGGGCAAGAGTTTCGGAGCCCCTGTCGGGGCAGATGGCGAAGTAGTTTTTAACACTGGAATGGTGGGATATGTCGAGACTCTCTCCGATCCATCTTATGCGGGTCAAATTATTGTGCTCACTTATCCTCTGGTCGGTAATTACGGAGTTCCAGACCGCAAATTCTTCGAATCCGCGAAGATACAGGCGGCTGGACTTGTCGTCGCTGAATATTCCGAAAACTACTCCCATTCCAAGGCACTCGAATCATTATCCGACTGGCTCAAGAGTTCTGGCGTACCCGCGATAACGGGTGCAGACACCAGAGCTCTTACGAAGAAATTGCGAGAACACGGAGTTATGCTTGGCGTACTTAGCGAGAGCATAACTAAAAAGACAAAATTTGTCGATCCGAACCAAGAGAATCTAGTCGCGAAGGTTAGTATCAAAAAACCTCAAACTTACGGATCTGGCCCGACAACGATCATTCTTGTAGATTGCGGAGCGAAGGAAAATATTTTGCGCTCGCTTATGCGTCCCGGAATCAAGGTCGTGAGAGTGCCGTGGAATTATGACTTCTCGAACGACAAATTCGATGGAGTTGTGATTTCAAACGGGCCTGGAGACCCGAATATGTGCGTAGAGAGTATCTCGAATATTAAAAGAGCGATGATTTTGAATAAACCCATACTGGGGATTTGTCTAGGCACACAGCTCATGGCGCTCGCTGGAGGCGGGAGCACATACAAACTCAAATATGGACATCGTTCTCAAAATCAACCGTGCATAAATTCCGAAACGAAAAGATGCTATATAACCTCGCAAAATCACGGATACGCGGTTGATGCGAAATCACTTCCGCACGATTGGGATGTTTGGTTTACAAACGCGAATGATGGAAGCGTGGAAGGAATCAAGCATAAGACCAAGCCGTGGAGAGCCGTGCAATTTCATCCCGAGGCCTCCCCGGGACCAACTGATACCGCGTGGATATTTGAACGGTTCATTCAAGACCTCATTGCAAAAAAAATATGAAAAACATAAAAAAGGTACTTTTGCTTGGTTCAGGCGGCCTGAAAATCGGACAGGCGGGAGAATTTGATTATTCCGGCACACAGGCGATTAAGGCCATAAAAGAGGAAGGGATTCGCGTGGTTCTTATAAATCCCAACATCGCTACTGTACAAACGGACGAAAATCTTGCGGACACGGTTTACTTTCTGCCTCTCACCCTGCAATTCGCGACTCAGGTTATTAAAAAGGAGAAGCCGGATGCGATTTTGCTTGGTTTTGGAGGCCAGACGGCGTTAAACCTTGGACTCGAGCTTGAAGAAAAAGGAATACTAGCGAAGCATAAAGTGCGGGTACTAGGAACTCCAATTTCTGTAATCCGCGACACGGAAGACAGAGACATGTTTATCAAACGGCTTCAAGAGATTGGCGTCAAAACTGCGAGGAGCTCGGCCACTAGGTCAATAGCGGAAGCAAGGAAAGCGGCCGAAAAAATTGGCTACCCGGTCATGCTACGCGCGGGTTTTGCCTTGGGGGGGCTCGGCTCCGGAATTGTTCGCACAGAAAAAGAGCTGACAAAAAGACTTGATGAGGTATTCCATTCAAGTCCGCAAGTTCTCATCGAAGAAGATCTTAGCGGATGGAAAGAGGTTGAATATGAAATCGTGCGAGACAGGGTCGACAACTGCATTTCAGTATGCAACATGGAAAACATCGATCCGATGGGCGTGCACACGGGAGAAAGTATTGTAGTGGCTCCTTCGCAAACACTTTCAAACGAGGAGTATCATCGCTTGCGCGAAATTGCCATAAAAACAATCCGGCATCTAGGCGTGGTAGGAGAATGCAATATTCAGTACGCGCTCCAGCCTAAAACTGGCGATTATCGCGTGATTGAAGTCAACGCCCGCCTTTCTCGCTCATCTGCTCTAGCATCAAAAGCCACAGGGTATCCGCTCGCGTTCATTGCCGCCAAGCTTTCACTTGGATACACGCTTCCAGAATTAAAGAACTCTGTAACAAAGACAACGACGGCATGTTTTGAACCGTCTCTTGATTACATCGTACTCAAGATGCCGCGGTGGGATCTTACGAAATTCGAAAACGCGATTACGCAAATTGGGACAGAAATGAAGAGTGTCGGCGAAGTGATGGCAATAGGCAGGAGTTTCGAAGAGGTGTTACAGAAAGCAATCCGCATGTTATCTATCGGCGCGGATGGATTTACTGCCAACAAAAATGGCAACTTTAGGATACCGAATTACATGAGCGAAATCCGTGTACCAACTACGCGTCGCTTTTTTGCGATCGCGGAAGCACTGAGCAGAGGCGTCAATGTCAAGAAAATAAGTTCTGCTTCCGACATTGACCCGTGGTTTTTGGAGAAAATGCGGAATATCGTCGAATTCGCGAAAAAACTACCAAGGTCGGACCTTGGTAGAAAAGACATCTTGAGTGCTAAAAAGCTCGGCTTTTCCGATATTCAGATTGCTACATTGACTAAAAGCACTGAGGATAAGATTCGCAAGGAACGGCATGCGCTTGGGATTCTTCCTGTAATTAAGCAGATAGATACGCTTGCGGGCGAATTCCCTGCCAAGACTAACTATTTATATGTGACGTATAACGGCACTGAAACCGATGTTGCGCGAGGGAAAAATAGCGTAATTGTGCTTGGGAGCGGCCCGTATTGCATCGGTTCATCCGTAGAATTTGACTGGTCTTGCGTCCAGGCGCTGAACGCGCTCTCAAAGAATGGATACGAGACCATTATGATTAATTCTAATCCCGAGACAGTATCTACGGACTACGACATGTCGAGCAGGTTGTATTTTGAAGAGTTGTCACTTGAACGAGTGTTAGATATATACGAATTTGAAAAGCCTCGCGGTATCGTGATTTCTACGGGAGGTCAGATTCCAAATAATCTCGCGCTTCCATTGCATAAACGCGGGGTAAAAATTTTAGGCACAAAACCAGAGGACATTGACCGTGCTGAAGATCGGCATACATTTTCTAAACTCCTTGACCAGCTCGTGATTGACCAGCCGGCATGGGTCGAGTTAACAACGCTTAAAGAGGCAGCGCTTGCTGCTACTCGACTAGAGTACCCTGTACTCGTACGACCATCATATGTACTCTCGGGTTCCGCCATGAGTGTTGCCTACGATGAGGAGTCACTCGTACGCTTCCTAAAAAAAGCGGTGGATATATCCGCGGAACATCCAGTCGTAATATCGAAATTTATCGATAACGCGCGCGAGATTGAGATAGACGGCGTAGCATCGCGCGGCAAACTCGTCATATATGCCATAACGGAGCATGTAGAAAATGCCGGTACACACTCTGGAGATGCGACTGTAGTTTTACCCGCACAGCGAACTTATATGGAGACAATTCGCCGCGCGAAGCAAATTACTAAAAGCATTGCAAAAGAATTGAAAATAACCGGCCCGTTCAACATACAATTTCTTGCAAAAGATAATCACCTGCAGGTCATTGAATGCAATGTGCGCTCATCGCGCAGTTTTCCGTTCGTGTCAAAGGTGACAGGATACAACTTTATAGATATCGCAACTCGGGCAATGCTAGGCAAAGATGTTTCCGGCGAATATAAAACGCTTGAGCTCGACCACATTGCGGTTAAATCGCCTCAATTTTCATACTCCCGCATTAAGGGTGCGGACCCGGTATCTAATGTTGAAATGGCCTCCACTGGCGAAGTGGCCTGCTTCGGAGATTCTTTTGCCGAAGCGCTTATTAAGGCAATGCTTGCATCGGGATTCCGTTTGCCAAAAAAGAATATTTTAATATCACTTAGCAAGGAGGAAAATAGGGTAAAAATGCTTCCGGCGTTTCGCGAGCTTGCTAAAATGAAATTCAAACTTTTTGCTACAGAGGACACCGCGAATTTCATGAACGAGAATGGAGTCAAATGCGATAGGGTGTTTAAAATCAGTACGAAGAAAGAACCGGGTGTTCTAGGGCTCATTGAGAAAGGCAATCTTGACCTGATAATAAATATTCCGACGCGCGCCTCTGACCTAGAATCCAAAGACGGCTACACAATTCGGCGAATGGCAGTTGATCTGAACATTCCACTCATTACCAATCGTCAGCTCGCGGAAAGTTTTATAATGGCGTTCGCAGAGTCTCAGGGAAACGTTCCAAAGCTTAAATCCGTTCGTCAGTACGTGGATAATATATAAAGGGATTTGGGTCGGTCCAATTTGGGCGCCGCTTCCCTGGACCGACCTTGGCCACCAATTATATAGCGACCATTTTAGCGCGTGAGTGCCAAACCTGATCTTCTCCGTAGAGATTCGGGAGGTAGGGCACTGGAAGCGCAAGGTAGTTATACCCTCTATATGTTTCCTGTCAATCGCACAACTTGATCTTCTTGAGTGCCCTTTTTAAGTAATACCCAGTATGCGAACCGTCAGTTTTAGACACCACTTCAGGAGTACCTTGGGCCACGATATTGCCCCCTCCAGCCCCACCCTCTGGACCCATGTCGACAATGTAATCGGCGCATTTCAAGACATCAAGATTGTGTTCTATAATGATTACACTGTTTCCGCGCTCGACTAATTTCTGCAGAATATCAATGAGTTTCTGTACATCGTCGTAGTGAAGTCCGACAGTCGGCTCGTCCAATAAATAAACTGCCTTCGCGGAAAGCGGTCTGTATAACTCGGAGGCGATTCTTACTCTCTGCGCTTCCCCGCCGGAAAGCGTTGTCGCGCTCTGCCCCAGTTCAAGATAGCCGAGCCCCACATCCGAGAGAGTTTTTAATCTATCGGCAATCGCTGGAATATCCTCAAAGAACGACAGGGCTTCTTCAACTGTCATTGAAAGAACATCGAATATGCTTTTTTTCTTGTATTTTACTTCAAGCGTTTCTTTCATAAACCGCTTCCCATTGCACATATCGCATGTGACATAGACAGTCGGCAAAAAGTGCATTTCCACGGCGACCAATCCATTTCCCTGGCAAACTTCGCATCTTCCGCCTTTTACATTGAAACTAAAGCGCCCCGGCCCCCACCCGCGAGCGCGGGCTTCCTCGCTCATCGCAAATAAATCGCGAATGTGAGTAAACGCGCCGGTGTATGTTGCAGGGTTGGAACGAGGCGTTCTGCCTATCGGAGACTGGTCAATTAAAATCGAACGAGCAAGATATTCGGTCCCACTAAATTCTTTGCAATTATAGATTTTCGCTGTGCGATATCGTTTGTCAAATTTCGCCAGAAAATTCCGATGCAATATCTCGTATAGAAAAGTGGATTTGCCGGAGCCAGACACTCCTGTGATAGCGACAAGTTTACTAAGCGGAATATCTACATTTACATTATTTATGTTGAATTTGGATGCTCCGCGAATTTTTATCTTTCCCCTGTCCGCGGTACGCCGTTTTTTCGGCATATCAATCGCGGTTTCTTCGCGGAGATATGAGAGCGTGCGGGAGCCGGATTTATTTGTTTTGGCAGTCAGTAAATCATCAAGCCAGCCGGATACTACAACATTCCCTCCGTGTACGCCCGCCCCAGGTCCCAAATCAACTATATAATCCGATGCAAATATCGTATCCTCATCGTGTTCTACGACTATCACCGTATTGCCGATATCCCGCAGATGCTTCAGCGTCTCGATAAGTTTGTCGTTGTCGCGCTGGTGAAGTCCGATAGTTGGCTCATCCAGTACATATAGAGCCCCAACGAGACCGCTTCCTAATTGCGACGCAAGCCGTATCCGCTGTGCCTCGCCTCCAGAGAGAGTATTTGCTTTTCTATCCAGTGTAAGATACTCAATACCGACATTCTGCATGAACTTGAGCCTGCTCAAGATTTCTTTAATCACAACTCGAGATATCTCTTCCTCTTTCTTAGTAAGTTTGAGCGTATCAAAGAATTTTTGCGCATCATCTATAGACGACGATGTTAGGTCAACAATATTTTTTCTTTCGTCTTCTTTAACCGACCGAAGAAAGACATTTAGAGCTTCTGGCCTTAATCGAACGCCTTTGCAAGTATCGCATGGCTCGTCGCCAAAAAAATATTTAGAGCCGAGCCCGTTGCATTGAGGACACGCTCCGTGGGGGGAATTGAATGAAAAAAGACGAGGCTCTATTTCTGGAAATGAGAATCCATCGTATGGACACATGAACTTGGCGGAAACAATATGCGATTCCCCAGCAACATCGATAATCTTCACCAAACCGTCCGATTCGTGAAGCGCTCTTTCTATCGCTTCCGAAGCGCGTTCGTGCGCGGCTTTCGCATCGTCTGTAAATTCAGAGACAAATATCTCGTCAACGACGACATCAATTTCATGTTTCTTGTTTTTCTCAAGTATTATCCTCTCCCGCAGTTTTTTCTCCTCCCCATCTATCAAAACTTTCTCAAAACCTTTGTTGAACAAATCATACAAAAGCTGATAGTACTCCCCTTTTCTGCCCACGACCACGGGTGAAGTAATCGTGATTTTTGAGTTAGAAACA
>MFLD01000046.1:2586-3907 GCA_001781465.1 Candidatus Kaiserbacteria bacterium RIFCSPHIGHO2_02_FULL_49_16 | reverse complement strand
TTGAGTTAGAAACACTCTTGGTCAGCCGCTTTTTGCCACCACTTCCACCAAGGACCGTCCTTGGTGGACGGACCAGCACCAAGGACCGTCCTTGGTGCTTCCTCGCCTTATCTACAATGTTAAGGACGGACTCTAGGATTTCCTCATTTGTATGCTTCTTAACCTCGCGTCCGCAAGTAATGCAGTGCGGTTTTCCAACGCGAGCATAGAGAACGCGCAGGTAGTCGTATATCTCCGTAATCGTGGCAACCGTGGAGCGCGGATTGTTTGAACGGGATTTTTGGTCTATTGAAATGGCCGGAGAAAGGCCGGTTATCTCGTCCACATCCGGCTTTTGCATTTGGCGCAAGAATTGCCGAGCGTAAGCCGAAAGCGACTCAACATACTTGCGCTGTCCTTCCGCAAAAATCGTGTCGAATGCCAAAGACGATTTACCCGAACCGGAAAGGCCGGTAAACACGACCATCTTATTTCGCGGTATCTCAACAGTTATGTTTTTGAGATTGTGCGTTCGAGCGCCTTTAACGACAATCTTTCCCGCCTCGCCAGAGTTGTCACGTGTTTTTAACATACACACAAACCATCCCCTCGCTTTGCGCTAGGGGTTGGTACGGAGCAATATAGCACAAAAGGAAAAGGCGGCGAGGTGGGCGTCTTGTCGCCAATTCCTCGCCACCATGATCATCAACGGTGTTTGACAATCTGGACTGCGAAGTCGCATTTAAATTCCTGCGCAACGTGCTTCAGCAGCCTGTCCATATCGGACATGATTTCCCGAAGATGATGTTCGCTCTCGCGATTGTCGATTTTGATTACGGCATCCGTGCGAATAATCAAAACGTCACGGCCCCATGCTATTACATGGAGTGGCGCCCCAAAATACATTTTTCCTACTGGTTCGCGTCGCCCCTCTCCGCAACTCCGGAGAATTTCCAATGCGTTAGACTCCCTCTCGTAGAAAAGGAAGCCAAATGCCCCAGCTTCATTGCGAAGCCAAAGCGAAACTTTTTCAAGGTACTCGGTCATCTGAATCTCCTTAGAGATTTTGTTAGCGGCGTTGCCGCAAGGTATTACCGTGTCCAATCAATTCCGACCAGCACTATCTCAAATCAGAGAGAGAGAGTCAACTGTTGATGTTTAGGTTGCCAATATCCATTTTACGAACCTCTTTATACAGCGGGTTTCGCGCCAGCGCGGGAGCACCGTCTTTTTCCACGACATAGTATGCAAAACCGCGCATTTTTTTGACTGATTCGTAGTCCGCGTGGCCGGGTTTGGAAATTGAGTCAGTAGCGCCAAAAACCGGACTGTCGTCCGATGT
>MFLD01000046.1:0-2580 GCA_001781465.1 Candidatus Kaiserbacteria bacterium RIFCSPHIGHO2_02_FULL_49_16 | reverse complement strand
CCACGTCTTTCCCGTATTTACCACTAAGTGGCCGTATCCGGGCGGCATATAGACAGAATCACCCGCCCGTACCTTGACCGCCTTGAACTCCTCCACTTTGTCAACGACAGGCACGCCATTTTCCACCACGAGTTTTTGCAAAAGCGCGATTCCTTCGCCCTCTATAATTTGATAGGTCTCGTCCAAATCGCCCACGTGGTAGTGGCCGTATGTTTTTATATATTCGTCTCCAACCCTTCCGGTCTGCCAAACTGTGATATTTCTTTGCTTGGAGCCCCCGCGAATCATGTAGTAATGAACAGCAGGTCCGGAGGCGCCCGGAATCATAACGACATCCTGCATTTCCTCGTGAGTTCTTACGGCCAGGTTTTCCATATAAGAATAGTTGGTAGTCAGTAGTTAGTAGTCTGTGATGAAAATGTCCATCACGCAAGGATAACCGCTTCTTCTTGCAGGTCAACGCCGAATTTCGCACGAACGGCATCTTTAATCTTTTGTGCCAATTCTTTGACATCGCGCGCGCTGGCATGACCCTCGTTCACTATATAATTCGGATGCTGAAAACTTGCGATGGCGCCGCCGACTTTTGCGCCCTTCATTCCGGCTTTTTCAATAAGCCAGCCAGCCGGTACCCGGCCTTCACGCGATTTCATTCCCTTATCTTTCTCAAACATTTCTTGCACTTCGCGCGGCGCGACCGGATTCATAAAATATGAACCCGCGGCTTGTATGTTCTGCAGGTGCCGTTTCTCGCGCCCTGCGATGGTTTGCTCAATTAATCTCTTGCTTTCCGCCCTATCAGCAACTTTTAGCAGTCTGACTGCTACACTCGTGATAATCCAATTCCGATTGTCTTTAAAAAAACTATGCCGGTATGCAAAGTCGCATTCATTGTTCGAGAACTCCCGTATCATCTCCGACAAGTCTGACTTGTTTGCATTAAACGCTCTTACCTTCGTTACAACATCTTTAATCTCTACTCCAAAAGCCCCGGCGTTTCCGCGCACCGCCCCGCCTATTGTGCCGGGAATTCCAGACAATTTTTCCCATCCGCCAAGATTTATATTCGACATTTCTCTAATGAGCGAAAGCAAATTGCATCCAGCTTCAGCTTCCAGAACATTGTCCCTGCATGTGAAATTCTTAAGCGAAATGGAAACGACGAGCGCATTTAGCCCTTCGTCTGGCACAAGCACATTGCTTCCTCCGGCAAACATTATCAGAGGTATACCTTTCTCCTGCGCAACAGCCAATACTTCTGTTATCTCCGCTTCCGATTTTATCTCCGCAAAATATCTCGCCGAACCCCCAATATTAAAGGTGGTGAGCGGAGCGAGAGGAACATTTTCCTGTATCTTGATAACCATACTATTTTAATGATTCCAACTGCTTGATTTCGTCTCGCAGGAGCGCAGCCGTCTCGAAATCCAATCTGCTGGCGGCGTCGTGCATCTCGCGCCTTTTTTCGGCAATCAGAGATTTCTTACTTCCGACAAAAGCCGACTCATCAAGTCTCGCGAGGTTAAATATCGCGCGTCTTCGGGCGCTCGCGATATCGCCCACGATATCTTTTATCCTTGTTCTAATTGTCCTCGGCGTGATGCCGTGCTTTTTATTGTACGCTATTTGTTTATCGCGTCTTTCATTAGTTGTTCGGATAGCCCTCTGCATCGAACCTGTGGAAGAGTCCGCATAAAGAATGACCTTGCCTAGAACATTGCGCGCCGCCCTGCCGATTGTCTGAATGAGCGAGGTTTCCGAACGCAGGAATCCTTCTTTGTCGGCGTCCAGTATGCCGACCAGCTCTACTTCCGGTAAATCCAATCCTTCGCGCAGAAGGTTCACGCCGACGAGAACATCAAACTCCCCTTTTCGGAAGTTTGTCAGTATTTCAATTCTTTCGATTGTCTTAACATCAGAGTGTATGTACCTTGCTCTCACCTTTTTTTCGACCAAGAAATTAGCGAGGTCTTCAGCCATTTTTTTGGTGAGGACTGTCACTAGCGACCTCCCGCCTCTTTTTGTCACAACTTCTGCTTCAGCGATAAAATCTTTGACTTGCCCTTGGTATTTTTCGAGAACCAAGGACGGTCCTTCCGTCCTTGGTTCCGCGCTCACGATTGGCTTTACGACGATTTCCGGGTCAACGAGTCCGGTCGGGCGAATAACCTGTTCAATGGGTTTCCCGCTCCGCTCTAGTTCATAAGAGCCGGGCGTGGCGCTTGTATAAATCGTCTGTCCGACTCGCTCTTCAAATTCGGCGAAATTGAGAGGGCGATTGTCTACTGCGCTCGGAAGCCGAAAACCGTGTTCAACGAGCATATCTTTTCGCGCGCGGTCCCCCGCGTACATTCCTCCGATTTGCGGGACAGTGACATGCGACTCATCAATTATGGTCAAGAAATCCGGCATAGCGTTATTCTGCGTTATTCTGCGTTCGTTCTGCGACTTTCCGCGCTCTCGTACAAAGTACGAGAGAAGTGTATGCGGCGGCTCGCCAGAGCTTCGCCTGTCGAAGTGGCGCGAGTAATTTTCTATTCCGTTGCAAAAACCGAATTCCCGAATCATCGAGATGTCCTG
>MFLD01000045.1 GCA_001781465.1 Candidatus Kaiserbacteria bacterium RIFCSPHIGHO2_02_FULL_49_16 | reverse complement strand
GTGGTAGCGAGCGGCGGCGGGGCGGCTTTCTTAGTTCTGTTCAAAGTGGGTTCGCGCAAAGTGTATAATTACAGCACTACTTCGCTCCATGATAAATCATGGAGCTTCAAGGTATTAGGGTCTGGAGGTGACTCCTTGGCATGAGTAAGGTGTCTCCTGGGTCATTCGAGGATTCCTCTCACGATTGAGAAAAGCCTGATTGTAAGGTATTCTGTGCCAGTTGCGGGCGTAGCTCAGCTGGTTAGAGCGCTCCCCTGTCACGGGAGAGGTCGCCGGTTCAAGTCCGGTCGCTCGCGCAAGCGAGACAAAAGGTCGCCTATACGGCGCCCTTTTGATTTATTCTGCGAGCAACACGAGATTTGAATCGATTACGGGCGCTTATTATTTTCCTCCAAAATGTCTTCAATTTCGTCAACCTCTTTTTTCATTTCCCGAACCATTCCTCGCACCTCGTCCAGCTCTTCTTTCTCGGTCTCAATTTCTAGCTCGGTTCTCTCCACAAGTTTCTTTTCCCGTCTTATTCCAGCTATGATTATGCTGTCTCCGATGAAAAAGGATACGAACAGCCCGGCCATGAGAAGGATGATGACGCCAATGACGGTTGAAACTGGACCTGTCATAAAGGCGAAAAGATCGGCCGTGTGCCACACTCCGCGCCAAAATAGAACTATGCCAACGCCTGCTATAAAGGCATATATGATAGGGTAATGGCTTAAATGGTTGCGCACGTTATCTTCCAGGCGGTCGAAGAATTTCTCAAGCACTTTAAACATACGGGTAAATTATATCGCGTTTCGGAAATTATACACTAATCAATGACAAGACTCGCTAAGAGTAGACCAGAGCCTTTAGTGTATAATACTCTAATGCTAGAAAAATCTAGACTTACCAAGCTCTATGTGCAGAAAAAGCTTTCCGTTTCAGTAATGGCAGGGCAATTAAAATGCTCTGAACACAAAGTTAATTACTGGCTTACCAAACACGGTATCGAGAAACGAAGTATCTCTGACGCTATATATCAGATGCACCATCCGCGGGGAGATCCTTTTTTTCCAACCTCCTCGCACAGTGCATGATGGAATCTTGTACGGAATGGGGCTAGGATTGTATTGGGGAGAAGGTTCAAAAAGAGGAAAAGGCGGCGTGAGACTTTGTAATACAGATGTTAGATTAATACAGAAGTTTATTGTGTTTTTGGACAAGAATTTTGGTATTAAGAAAAACAAGCTCAAATTTGGTTTGCAAATCTTTCAAGATCTTTCGCGAAATGACGCTCTAAATTATTGGATTCTGAAACTCAAAGTAAAGGAGAGTCAATTTTATAAGATTATTGTTTCTAAAGTTAGAGGAGAAGGAACCTACAAATATAAATCCGAATACGGCGTGTTAACCGTACACTTTAATAACTCCAGACTTAAAGCGTTGATATGCAAGCAGATTGATAATATTGACTAAATAGGATAATCTGAAGCGGGTTGAAATTAAATGTGCCGATGTAGCTCAGTTGGTAGAGCACGTTCTTGGTGGGCCGCAAGCCATGCCCATGCGCGCGGCGACGCGAGCATGAATCCCGAATAACGGTCAATACCCTCTCTAAGGGCAAGACCGTGGCGTCAAACGCCCGAACGACTGACAAGGGTTCGCCTCAGGCGAAAAGATACAGTCTAGCCCCCCGATAATAGAAAGTGGAAACGGAGGTATAAGCGAAGAACGAGGTCTCCGGTTCAATCCCGGACATCGGCTCTAGAATAGCGGTTAGGCAATAGGGTATAGGCAATTCTTTTCTTGGGTGCCATGGATATTTACACCTTTTGTTATTCCAGTGTTTTGCAAAACACTGGAATAAGAAATATGTGATGGACTGGGCTACTTCAAACGGGGTTGACAAGAAACGCGCGCTCGTATATCATGCTAGCACGCTAATACGTTAGCATTGCACCAAGCGTGATTTTACTAAATCATATGACAAACGATATATTCAACACAAAGAAGGCGCTGGCGCTTTTTAGGGCTATATTATCGCTCAAAAACGAAAAGGAATGCGAGAGCTTTTTTCGCGATGTTTGCACAATAAAAGAGGTTGAGGAGATGTCTTCGCGTTTTCGCATCGCACAAATGCTGTCTGTGGCAAAGCCGAAATCATACGCGGAAATCGCGAAAGAGGTTAAAACTTCTACCGCAACGGTAACGCGCGTCTCGCATTGGCTCCATCATGGCGCCGGCGGCTACCGCCTCGCCCTCAAAAGAATTTCCCACTAAAACTACTAACTACTTACTATTAACTACTTTCTACTCACTACTAACTACCCATCATGATGCACATCATCTACGAACCCGAGCGCCAGCGAATGGCGATACAAAAAAGCGGCCGCTTGCACAAGGCAAGCATGGATTTTCTCTCCGCGCGCGGATTAATCTTCCCCGCCAATGACAGGACTCTGATACTTCCATGCGAAAACTTCGATATAGACTTGCTCTATCTCCGCGATGACGACATACCGGAATATGTGCGTAGCGGCGTTGCGGATTTCGGAATAGTCGGCGAAAATGTTCTCGCCGAGAAAGGCGCCGACTTGCCCATTATCGCCAAAATGGATTTCGGCCGATGCAAACTTGTTATTGCGGCTCCGAAGGATTCCAGAATTAGGACGCCGGAAGATTTGGGCGGAAAAAGAATAGCCACTTCGTACCCGAAACTGCTCTCAGAATACCTTGCTCGGGAAGGCATTGAAGCAAGCATTGTGCCAATCTCTGGTTCCACCGAAATCACTCCGGAATTAGATTTGGCAGATGCCATTTGCGACTTAGTTCAAACCGGCTCGACGCTCAAAGCGCACGACCTAGTTCCCCTCTTCACCGTTATGGAGTCTCAAGCGGTGTTGATAGAAAGTCCGCTCAAGAAACAAGCGAAGGAAAGATTCTTGTCCCAGATTAATTTAAAATCAAAGTTATGAAAATACTTACAACAGATAAAAACACATTGCCCGATATCCTAAATCAGGTGAGACGAGCGCAGAAAAAATCGGCCGGTGTCGAACAGACTGTGCGGGAAATTATCGCGACCGTTCGCAAGGACGACGATAGGGCGCTGTTTGCTTTTACAAAGCAGTTCGATGGCGTGGAATTGCAAACACTTCAAGTTTCTCGAGAAGAGATAAACAATGCATACAATACTGAATCTGCAGAAGTTATACGGGCGTTGAAACGCGCCAAAAAGAACATCGAAAAATTCCACTCCAAATCACTTGTGCGAAAAGAGTCACCGGTAGAAACACAGAATGGTGTTTTTGTGTGGCGCGAGTTTCGGCCAATCGAACGCGTCGGGCTTTACATTCCGGGCGGAAAAGCGGCTTACCCTTCCACCACTCTTATGCTTGGTGTTCCAGCCAAAATCGCCGGGTGCAAGGAGGTGATTCTTTGCGTTCCACCGAACAAAAATGGCGAGGTTCCGAGCGCTGTTTTGGTAGCGGCAGACCTTTGCGGTATCTCGAAAATCTATAGGGTCGGGGGCGCGCAGGCAATCGCTGGAATGGCCTACGGCACAGAAACCATTCCTAAAGTTTCAAAAATCTTCGGCCCCGGCAATCAATTCGTGACCACTGCAAAGCTTCTTGTTTACGGAGAGGTGGACATTGACATGCCCGCCGGCCCCACTGAAATTCTTGTGTTCGCGGACGATTCCGCAAATCCATCTTGGGTTGCGGCGGATTTATTGTCACAGCTTGAACACGGAGAAGATTCTCAAGCGATTCTGGTGACGCTTTCCGGCGAGTTCGCCAAGAAAGTCGCGGAGGAAATTGGTAAACAACTTAAGAGCTTGAAACGAAAATCGATTATCGAACAATCTCTCAAAAAGAGTTTCGCCGTGGTTGCCGACTCGTTCTCGACGGCCGTTTCCTTCATTAACGAGTACGCGCCCGAACATCTGGAAATTGTTTTGAAAAACGGAGAACAGACAGCCATGAAGGCGATTAACAACGCTGGTTCAATCTTTCTCGGACCGTACGCATCAGAACCCCTGGGAGATTACGCGACGGGAGCGAATCACACGCTCCCAACATCAGGATACGCAAAAATGTTTCCGGCATTGTCGGTGGACTCGTTCGGGAAAAAGATTCAGGTGCAAAAAGTTACAAAGCAGGGAATAATCGGGCTTCGAAAAACCGTCGAGGTGCTGGCGGAGCGCGAAGGGCTGGGCGCTCACAAAAACGCCGTGAGTATCCGATTTAAAAGGTAAAATCATCGTTATGATTGATTCACTTGTAAGAAAAAATATCAGAGACTTAAAGCCGTACAGCTCGGCACGGAGCCTTTACCAAAAAGGCGTCTTTTTCGATGCGAACGAAAATGCTCTCGGAAGTGCAGTCAAACTTCAAGGATATCCAGAATTAAACAGATACCCAGACCCATACTCCGGAGAATTGCGGAAAGCTCTCGGAGAATTTCTCGGCGTAAGTGAGAAAAATGTCTTCGCCGGAAATGGGTCAGATGAAATCATAGATTTACTGATTCGCGTCTTTGTTGAACCGAGCGAGGAGATAATCGTGTTGGAACCAACCTACGGCATGTACAAAGTGGCGGGAGACACGGCCGGAATTAAAGTAAAAGTGTGTCCATTAAACAGCGAGTTCCAGATTGACCTTCCGTCCCTGTGGAACATCCTGTCCCCCGCCACGAAGATAATCTTCTGTTGTTCACCGAATAACCCGACGAGTAATTTGCTTCGCAGAGAAGATATAGAGAAAATGTGCAAAAGGTTCCGTGGCATAGTCGTCGTCGACGAGGCATACATTGAATTCGCTTCCCAACCTTCTATCGGAAATATGGCTACAGGCCTCGAAAATCTTGTCGTCCTTAGGACTTTCTCGAAGGCGTGGGGCTTAGCGGGAATACGGGTCGGCTACGCAATTGCGGACGAGAAAGTCTTAAATTATCTGGACAAAATCAAGGAGCCATACAACATAAACAAAATTTCTTCCACGCTCGCAATCAAGGCTTTGCGCGAGAAAGACACAATGCTAGGGTTTCGAAAGGTGATACTAGAGGAGCGCGAACGAATGTCGAAAAGGCTTAGGGAAATGGGGTTTACCGTCTTTCCGAGTGAGGCAAATTTCCTGCTCGTAAAATATCCGACATCATCGAAAATCGCAAAAAAACTTGCGGAGGAGTCGGGCTTGATTATCAGAGAATTCGGAAACAAGAAACTCTTGGAAAATTGCGTGCGAATTACAATAGCGACGCCGGAACAAAACAAATTATTATTAAACTCATTAGAAAAACTTATATGAACGCAAAAAACAAAGAACTTGTAAAAGTCGCTTTTATCGACCGCGATGGAACTATAATCAACGAGCCGAAAGGAACATTTCAAGTCGACTCATTGGAGAAATTAGAAATTCTACCGGGAGTTATAGAAGGGTTGAAGCGCATACAAAGCGACGGCTACAAGCTGGTAATGGTTTCAAACCAGGACGGGCTCGGCACCAAATCTTTCCCCGCCAAGAATTTTGAAGTGGCGCAAAATGCGTTATTGAAACTTTTCGAAAAAGAAGGCATCAAGTTCAGCGAGATATTCATCTGCCCGCACTTCGAAAAAGACAATTGCGATTGCCGAAAACCGAAAGCGGGATTGGTGAGTGGATTCTTGAAAAAGGAGACTGTTGATTACGAGAGATCTTTTGTGGTCGGAGACCGAGAGAGCGATGCGGAGTTGGCAAAAAATATCGGCGTGCGGGCATACCGCATGGAACCATACGGCAAATTTCCTCGAATCGCTTCTGTGGAGCGCGCCACCAAGGAAACTAAAATCTTCGTGCAGTGCAATCTGGACGGGCAAGGGCAATTTAGTGTCAACACCGGATTGAATTTCTTCAATCACATGCTGGAGCAGTTATCCAAGCACTCGCTTATAGACCTTGCAATAAAAGCCGAGGGAGACTTGCAGATTGATGAACACCACACGGTGGAAGATGTTGGTATCGCTCTCGGAACGGCTTTACTTGAAGCGCTCGGAGACAGAAAGGGCATCGACCGATATGGATTCCTCCTGCCGATGGACGACACTCTTGTAGAAACGGCGATAGACCTTGGGGGCCGCCCTTACGCCGTATTCAACGCAGAGTTCAAGAGAGAAATGGTTGGCGACCTTCCCACGGAACTCGTGGAGCATTTCTTCATATCGCTTGCCGAATCTCTCAAGGCAAACGTCCACATCAATGTGAAATACAGCAAAAATGAGCACCACAAGATTGAGGCGATTTTCAAATCATTTGCCAAGGCGCTGAAAATGGCCGTGTCTCTAGACCAGCGTATCCAAGGAGAACTTCCCACGACCAAGGGAGTGCTATGAGAGTCGCTATCATTGACTACAACGCGGGGAATATTGCCTCGGTTAGAAACGCACTCGAGCGATTCGGAATTGAATACGTTGTCACGCGAGACGCGAAGGAGATTCTCTCCGCCGACAAAGTGATATTCCCCGGACAAGGAAGCGCGAAACCGGCGATGAAATATTTGCGGGAGTCTGGCTTGGGCGGGGTAATACGCAAAATAAAGAATCCATTCCTAGGGATTTGTCTTGGCATGCAACTGCTTTTCGAATCCTCCGAGGAGGATGACACTGAATGTCTGGGCATAATTCCAGGCAGAGTCCGGAAATTTGCCGGAATAGAACTGAAAATCCCCCAGATAGGATGGAATACAATTATCGCAAAGAAGTACGGCCCGCTATTTCGGGACGTGCCGGACACGCTCTTTGCTTACTTTGCGAACTCGTACTACGCGGAATCTGCGAAAACCTACACAATTGCTGAATCTGCCTACGGAGATATTTCCTTTGCTTCGGTAGTTAAGAAAGATAATTTCTACGGCACGCAATTCCACCCGGAAAAATCGGGGGTCATGGGCGTGCAAATTCTTAAGAACTTCTGCGAGATGGGAGAGAAGCCGAAAAACCTACTAGTTCTTCCTGCAATAGACATCATCTGCGGAAAATGCGTGCGCCTTCTTCAAGGCGACTACGATAAGCAGACGACATATAGCGATGACCCGGTGGAAATGGCAAGGTCGTTCATCAGCGCGGGCGCGAAATATCTCCATGTCGTGGACCTTGATGGAGCAAAGGGCGGAAAGCCGATGAATACCGAGGTCATAATGAAGTTGATAAAAGAGGTGTCAGTCCCTGTTCAGGTTGGGGGCGGTATTCGCAGTGCCGAGGAAGCGCGAGCGTATCTCGAGGCCGGTGCGGAGCGCGTGATTTTGAGTACGACAGCACTGGCTGACCCAGAAACAGTCCGCGCATTGATTAGAGAGTATGGACCGGGAAAAATAGTGGTGTCCGTCGATGCTAAAACAGGACTGATCGCTACAGACGGATGGAAAAAGGTTTCCTCGGAGACGGCAGAATCCTTTTTGGAAAAACTTACGGAACTCGGCATTACCACAATTATCTATACTGACATTGGTAATGATGGAACGCTGAAAGGTCCAAACTTTGTGGCTGTCAAAAAGATTTTGTCTGCGCCATTCCGTGTAATGGTGGCCGGAGGAATAACGACGATAAAAGACCTTGAGAAACTGCGCGGTATGGGCGCGTACGGCGCAGTCGTAGGAAAAGCGATATACGAAAAAACCATTGATATTAAAGAGGCAACTACCGCCATTCCCTCGCCGAAAATCTTGCGAGCGACTGTTAAACCCGTCCGCTCCGTCACGAAACGGGTAATCGCCTGTATGGATATAGCCAATGGCCGGGTCGTCAAAGGTGTTAACTTTCAAAATGTGCAGGAAGCCGGAGACCCTGTTGAATTAGGGAGGGTCTACAGTGAAAAAGGCATTGATGAATTGGTGTTTCTGGACATAAATGCGACCGTGGAAAATAGGCCGACTCTGTATGAGCTCGTCAGTCAAATCGCGAAAAACATAAATATTCCTTTTACCGTGGGCGGGGGTGTGCAGACAATTCAAGATATTAAACGGCTTTTGAACGCGGGCGCGGACAAGGTATCAATCGGCTCGGCGGCAATCACAAATCCGAATTTGGTGAACGAGGCATCGGAAGCATACGGCGCGCAATGCATCGTCATTTCCGTTGACCCGAAGAAAAACGGCGCGGGCAAGTGGGAAATATTTATCAGAGGAGGCCGAGACGCAACCGGCGTAGATGCGATACAATTCTGCAAAGATATGGAATCGAGAGGCGCGGGGGAACTCCTCGTTAATTCTTTGGACAAGGACGGCACAAAAAGCGGTTATGACATTGAGCTTCTGAGCGCGATTTCCAACTCCGTCTCCATTCCTGTGATTGCTTCAAGCGGCGCAGGCACGATGGAACACTTTGCGCAAGCGATTGAACTGGGAAAGGCGGATGCCGTATTATCTGCCTCGCTTTTCCACTCCGGCGAGATAAAAATCCCGGAACTTAAGAGTTATTTATCAGAAAAGGGTATACTTATTCGTGTATGAACCGCATAGAAACAGATGAAATAAATTGGGAAAAGGTAAATATGCTCATTCCTGCCATAGTTCAGGACAGTGCAACTGGCACGGTGCTGATGCTGGGCTTCATGGACGAGGAGGCGCTCAAAAACACCATGAGAGATAGTGAGGTTTGGTTTTACAGCCGAACCAAGAAACGGTTGTGGAAAAAAGGCGAAGAAAGCGGAAATGTATTGCGCGTGGCCGACATAAAGCTCGATTGCGACAACGACACGCTTCTCGTGAGCGCGCTCCCGAATGGGCCGACATGCCACAAAGGCACAGTATCGTGTTTTGACTATGAGCTGGAGACAAACGCATTTCAAGAGCTGTTCGCCGTGATAGCCGAACGAAAAGCAAAGATGCCGGAAGGTTCCTATACAACGAGTTTGTTCAAGTCGGGGGTAGATAAGATTTCGCTCAAAGTCAGCGAGGAAGCGATGGAGGTGATACACGCCGCACAAAAACAGACCAAAGAGCGTCTTACGGAAGAAACAGTGGACCTACTTTATCACTTGTTCGTACTGCTCGCGGAAAAAGGAGTGACGCTTAAAGAAGTTACGGAAGAAATGCGAAAGCGCGCCAAAAAGTAGTGCGAGGCGATGTAATCGTGGTATTTATTGCATTCATACTGAATACCAAATACTGAATACAAGATACTCTGAATTTATTTCTATGTCGTATCTGAAAATTGCCACACATGTTCCATTAACTCATGCTGATGCTGTGCGCGAAGCGATTGGGAAAGCCGGGGGAGGCAAGCTTGGCAAATATTCTTTTTGCAGTTTTTCAAGTAAAGGTACGGGGAGGTTCCTTCCGAACGCTGGAGCGAAACCCACGATTGGTAAAGTAGGAAAACTGGAAGAAGTAGAAGAAGAGCGCATTGAGTTTGTTTGTGAAGAAAATCTTAAAGAAAGAATTGTAGCGGCGATACGGCAAGCCCATCCATACGAGGAGCCATCGATTGACATTTGTCTTGTTGAAATATAGAAGTAGCGGTTCACGACATACCAACATACTTGAGAATGTTGGTATGTCGTGAAAATATTCTTGACACGCTACTTCTCGGTCATTGAACCATTCGCGCGAATTAGCCAATGGAATTTGAGGATTTTGAATTAAATTTGAATCTATACTAAATACCATATACTGCATACACGATACTGTGCTTATGGGGTATACTGCAATGGTAACCGTGTCTATAAGACTTCTCTATTTCTAAACATCATGTCTGACATCGGAGAAAAGTGCGGCGTCTTTGGAGTTTATGGAAAGGGCTTGGACGTCGCTCGCATCTCCTTCTTCGGGCTGTTCGCACTCCAACATCGCGGGCAGGAAAGTTCCGGCATTGCGACATCCGCGGGCTGGCGCATCGCGTGCCACAAGGGCATGGGGCTTGTGTCGCAGGTCTTCTCGGAAGATGACATAAAGAAGTTAACCGGACATATTGCGATAGGGCACAATCGATATTCCACCGCCGGCGGGTCGCATGTGGACCACGCACAGCCGACCATTGTCGGCGATTGGAGCATCGCTCTCGTACATAACGGCAACATCCCCAGCACTGTTGCACTTGAGGAATTTCTGCGCGGTAAAGATATTGAAACGGACAAACTTTCCGATTCGCGGATGATTGCGCAAGCAATCGGCGTATTCGTAAAAGAGGGCGCGACCATCGAAGACGCGATTAAAAAAACATTTCCGTTAATGACCGGCGCATTTTCCATTCTTGTAATGTCGAAAGATAAATTGATTGCGATTCGCGACGAATGCGGAATCCGTCCGCTTTCTATAGCGACTCTTAATGGAGGATTCGTGCTTTCGTCGGAAACTTGCGCATTCCAAACAGTGGGAGCGGAGTTCTTGCGCGATGTAAATCCCGGCGAAATGGTCGTTATTGATGCGAATGGGCTTCGTTCAGAGCAGATTGTGAAGCCGAATCCCAAGTTGGACATCTTTGAGTTCGTTTATTTTGCGCGCCCGGACAGCCATCTCCTCGGTAAATCTGTCTATAGCGTGAGGAGGAATTTTGGTGTACAGTTAGCCAAAGAATATCCATTGCGAGCAGATGTGGTGATTCCCGTGCCAGAAACAGGAGTTCCCGTTGCAATTGGGTACGCGAGCGAATCAGGAATTCCGCTAGAAATGGGAATTGCAAAAAACAGGTACATACACCGCACGTTTATCCAGCCTGAACAGCACATTCGCGACCAAGGAGTTAAAGCAAAGCTCTCTCCAATTATTGAAACGATTAAAGGCAAAAGAGTCGCAATTGTTGATGATTCAATCGTACGAGGCACAACTTCTCGCAAAATTGTTGAAATGCTATTCGGAGCTGGAGCGACTGAAGTTCACTATCTAATTTCATCTCCGCCTATAATGTTTCCTGATTTTTATGGAATTGACACTCCGAAACAGAGGGATCTTTTGGCATCAGATAAGTCTATTCCTGAAATGAGGGCGTATTTGGGTGCGACTTCACTCAATTTCCTTTCCTATAACGGGATGATAAAAGCGACCGGGATTTCAGAAGATAAGTTCTCCACATCGTGCTTTACGGGCGAGTACCCAATAGACATTAAAGAGCGGATGAAAGAAATTGTCGCCAAGAAAGTATGCTACACGCCGTTTGTGGAGTAACCACTCGCTAATGTGCACGAATTCATTGTGTGTTATAATACATCTTATGAAAAAGAAAAATCTTTCTCACACACTTAATTATCCGGCAGTCTTTGAACCAGCCAAAGAGGGCGGGTTTAATGTTTCTTTCCCGGCTTTTCCGGGTTGTGTGACATTTGGTAAAACATTTGAAGAAGCGAGAAGGAAGGCGGGAGAGATTTTGGCGTTGTGGCTTGAGGAATTGGCAGTTCACCATGAATCGGCACCCATTGCTACAAGATATCCAATGGTTGACGAAATTACTGTCAACGCGCCCAGTTCCCTCACCTTTGTGGCATGAAGTCTCTTTCGGCCAAACAATTAATTAGGATTTTGGAACAAAACGGCTTCATTCTCTCGCGGCAAAAAGGAAGCCACGCTATTTTTCGCCACTCCGTGAATGGCACGATGGTACCGGTGCCATTTCACGGCAAAAATAAATCGATACACATAGGAACATTTTTGGCCATCGTAAAGCAATCAAAGATTCCAAGAAAAGAATTTCTGCGATAAGGAGTATCCAATAGACATCAAAGAGCGGATGAAAGAAATAGTCGCTAAAAAGGTTTGCTATACGCCGTTCAAAGAGTGACGCTCGAAGGCTGTGTGATTTTTGACGGAGGAATCACTCAAACCGTCAAAAACCACACAGCCTCCTCGCTGGAATAGAAGTTGGGATGTGCGACTTGTCATTTCAAGAAGGGAAATTTAGTGTAAGATTCATGACATGAGAGAGAGAATTGTTATAAGGTCGCCAGAACAGAATACGGATTCGCGCAGAGATAACCTCGCACATGCTCCAGAAGTCCAGCAATTGATAATTGAAGAGATGGCCCGCCTTGGCATCACTCCGCAAAAATATCCTCGAGCGATAGACCTTGCCGCAGGAAACGGCAGCTTTGCCACAGAGATACTTTTGCCTCAAAAATGGCAAGCTCGTGACATTACTAACGTTGATATTGCCATTCCTAATCCTGACATAAGTCCGGGAACCAGATGGTTGTATCTAAATCTGGAACAGTTGGGACACACTCTATCGTCCCGAGGTGAGCTACCTCGCGAGATATTAAGTGAACAAGGCAATCACGACTTTGGTTCTGAGGAAAGTGGGTTCGACATTCATCAGCACATTGATTATCTAGCCGATTTTTTCCTTAGAAAAGGAGGTGTCTTTTGGACAGTATCGGGGAGACATAGATTATTGCGGCCTAGGATAGGAAGGTGGAGGCAAACAGGGCCGTTTTTCTTTGAGAAAGAATAATAAGTTCGAGGAATAATATTTCAAGAAACCCTAAGGTGTAACCAATTTTTTTCACTGGACAATCAGTTCTAGAAACTGTACCCTCTTTCACATGTACACACCAAGCGACAAGATATTAAAAAACTATGCGGATGTCTTAGTGAATTTTGCACTCGGCGGAGGAAAGGGAATTAAGAAAGGGGAAGTTGTGCGGGTTTCCGCTTCGGAATCAGCCAAGTCGCTATATATCGCGGTGTGCAATGCGATAGTAGATGCAGGCGGGCATGTGATGTCAAACTACGGGCCAGATGAAGAGCAGGGCGACAAGCGCCGTAATATATCCGTTTCGCGTTATTTCTACGAGCACGCGACCGAAGAGCAGATAAAACATTTTCCCGCAAAATATCTCAAGGGCATAATTGAAGAAATGGACCACTCGGTATTCCTTCTTGCGGAAAAGGACCCGCACGCGCTCAAAGGCATTGATGGGAAAAAGATTATGATGCGCGGGCAAGCGCTCAAGCGCTTTACGGATTGGCGGCATGTGAAGGAATGGAAGGGGAAATTTACATGGACAATCGCGCTCTATGGCACGCCGGCAATGGCCAAGGAGGCAGGTCTCTCTCTAAAGGAATACTGGCAACAAATTATCAAGGCCTGCTTTTTGGATGAAAAAGACCCGATTGGAAAATGGAAAGCGGTGTATCGCGATATCGAAAAGTATCGTACTCGTCTCAACAACCTCTCGCCCCGCATCGACAAACTCCACGCGGTGGGGGAAGACATGGACATGTGGTACTCGTTGGGGGAGAAAAGAGCATGGCACGCGGGCTCGGGACGCAACATTCCGTCGTTCGAGATTTTTACCAGTCCCGATTGGAGAGGAACCAACGGCTGGCTTCGCGTAAATCAACCGCTCTACCGGTACAGCAATAAGATTACCGGCATTCAATTGTGGTTCAAGAACGGCCTTGTCGTTAAGATCAAAGCTAAAACGAATGAGAAACTTCTGAAAGAAATGATTGCTACAAAGGGGGCAAACAAAATCGGCGAATACTCTCTTACCGACAAGCGCCACTCCCGCATCACGAAATTCATGGCGGAGACTCTTTTTGATGAAAACATGGGCGGACCCTACGGCAACTCCCATATCGCGCTTGGCATGAGTTATCGGGATACTTATTCAGGCGATGTATCGAAACTCACTGACGCGGAAGCAAAACGGCTTGGCTTCAACGACTCCTCGGTGCACACTGATGTTGTCTCGACCACTGACCGGACAGTAACAGCGCACCTCAAAGACGGCTCTAAAAAAATCATTTATAAAGACGGAAAATTCGTACTCTAGGGAAAATGAAAACCGTTTACTTCGTGCGGCATGGGGAGAGCGAAGGCAACATAGCGCCGATATACCAGTCCACGGATCCTTCTCTCACTGAAAAGGGAAAACAACAGGCGCGAATCGTCGCGGAACGATGTTCTCGTTTGCCTATACAGGCGATTATATCTAGTACGCAATTGCGCGCTAAAGATACGGCGAACATCATCGGGGAAACCACAGGTCATACGGTAGAATTCTCGGACTTGTTCCGCGAGCGCAGGAAACCTAAAGCCCTCAATGGCAAACCGTTCAGCGACCCTGAAGCACAGGCACTAAATGGTAAATGGTGGAAAAGTCTCATGGGAGAAGGTCCGCGCGCTGAAGACGGCGAGAACTTTGAAGATATTTTAACTAGGGCCGGAAAAGCTCTCGCATATTTAATCCAACGACCAGAAAAAAATCTTCTTGTTGTGACCCACGGATTCTATATGAAGTATCTTGTTGCAAAAGCGATATACGGCGGAAATTTGACTGGTCCTATTTTCAGCTCGCTTGCCGGCAGTCTTATCATGGAAAATACAGGGATTACTGTTTTGCGTCATGGGTCAATGAAAGACCCCGAAAGGTGGGGCGAATATGGACCCTGGCAATTTTGGATTTGGAACGACCACGCGCATCTCGGATGATGTGCTAGTATTCGTATTCTATGAGGTTTGCGGTACCGACTGGCGCACTCAAATTCCTTCTTGGCTGGGTCATCGTTTTTCTTTTTCGCTTGATTCCTTTTAGGCCGCCGAATTTCGAGCCGATGCTCGCGACAATAATGCCATTCTCCAAGAAGTTTGGAATTTTTGGTTCATTTATTTTTGGTTTTTTAGGGATAATTCTCTTTGATGCAGTAACTTCCGGCTGGGGTGTATGGACCTGGATAACTGCCGTTGCATATGGCGTTCTTGGCATCGGCGCGCGTTTATTCTTTAAAAACCGCGAGGCGTCGGTTAAGAATTTCTTAAGCTTTGGCATCGTTGGCACTATTTTCTACGACGCGGTTACCGGCCTCACCATCGGCCCGATTTTTCAAGGCCAGCCGTTTATGGTCGCGCTCACCGGGCAAATTCCTTTTACACTCATGCATCTTTTGGGCACGGTGGTATTCGCGACGCTTTTGAGCCCCGCGCTTTACCGATGGGTAGTAAAGTCGGAAAAACTGGAACTGGCCGTTATTCCGTCTATTGCGTCTCGTATTTCATAACTCTTACCTCCTATTTCATATCTCGTATTTCGTGCTGTATACTGTCCACTGATGCGCCACCTCGTTAAAACACAGCAGTTCACAAGAGAATCGCTTAAGAAACTTTTTGATTTGGCAAGTGAACTTGAGGGGATGCGAGACGATTCACTAAGGGGAAAAATCTTAGCCACTTTATTTTACGAACCATCTACGCGAACAAGACTGTCATTTGAATCCGCAATGCTACGACTCGGCGGAGGAGTCATTACCATGGAAAATGGCAGGGAATCCTCTTCTCAATCTAAGGGTGAGACGCTTGAGGATTCCATCAAAGTCGTTAATCATTATGCCGATGTAATCGTAATGCGCCATGCAGAGGTCGGTGCGGCAGACCGGGCCGCCGCAGTTTCCAAAATTCCAATCATCAATGCGGGAGACGGCAATATGGGCCAGCATCCCACGCAAGCGCTTCTTGATTTATACACTATTCAGAGAGAGCTGAAACGAGAAGACGGTATTCACATCGCGTTTGTTGGTAATCTTAAATATTATCGTTCACCGCGCTCTCTCGCATATCTTATCGGAAAATACAAGGATATGAAAGTCACTTTCGTCTCATCGCCGGAATTGAAGATGCAGAGCGACGTAAAAACGTATCTAAAAAGACATGATGTTCAAGTTGAGGAAACAGAGGACATGAAAAGTATTATCGGAAAAGCGGATGTGCTGTATCAGACCCGCATTGCGAAAGAGTGGATTAATAATGACGAGGAGTACGAGCGCCAGCGCGGGCGATACATTATTACTCGCGCTGTTGCAGACTCAATGAAAAAAGGAGCGATTATTATTCACCCTCTGCCGCGCATCGGGGAAATTTCACCGGATGTGGACGATTCGCCGCACGCCGTGTATTTCAGACAAATTGGTTACGGTCTTCTAGTTCGAATGGCGCTATTGAGGACAATTCTCACGAAACAAAAATAGTCTTTTGCTCCAGTATTTTCGCAACCTTAATTCCGAGGAGAACGAATAATCCTCCAAGCGCGTATCCAGCGAAAACATCGCTCGGGTAATGAACTCCGAGATACAAGCGACTAAATCCTATCGCGAGGATGATTATAGATATTGCGGCAATCGTCAGATATTTTCGTGTTGCCGATAATGTGCCGTAAATCAGCCACATTATGAATACATAGAAAGCAACGGCAAGTGTCGCGTGTATGCTGGGGAATGAATACAATGTTGAGGCAGTGTATGCCTGCATAGCAACTTCCGGACGCGGTCTTGCAATCATCTCCTTCAAGATATACGCAGTGACAGCGCTTCCGAAGATGCTTGTGAAGAGGCCGAACACCAACGACCACCGTTTGCGGTATGCGAGGATGATTGCAACAACCAAAGTCAAACCAAGAATTGCATAGGCACTTCCAAGCCAGGACACCCAAATGAAGAATTGAGCATCGGAATGGTCGCGAATTGCGTAAAGCGCTTGCTCAATTTGCAGGTCAAATGCGGAGATAAAGTTCATAGAGAAGCAATAAAAGTAAAAAAACGAGGCACAATAATTATGAGACCGATTAGTGTCGCGGTTATGGCAGAAGAAGAAACAGCGGCGGATGCTAGGTCTTTTATTTTGGCGATATGCGGGTCGTGCGTCGGCTGAAATTTGTCGCACAGTTCTTCCAGAGCGGTGTTGAGCAGTTCGGCCACAAGAACGAAGCCGATCATGGCAATAATGATAAGCATTTCAATATAAGGCACGCGCACGACAAACGCGGTTAGAAGCGTCAAGAGCGCCCATGCGACATGAAATCTGAAACTGTGTTCTTCTTCCCACGCGATGCGAAATCCTCTCGCGGGGTACTTGAATTTCTCAATCCTTTCTTTTAGAGACATGAGCGGTTGCTTATCAAACTAGTATTCTGTTACATCGGTTTTCCGCTTTCTGCGCTGTCTGCCACTAGTCTGCGATGTTCTGCGAGTGCCGCTGTAGTATACGCTGTATGCACTGTTGAATCTAATATGTCGAGACGTGAAGTGGGCAAGAAATTGAATTAAAGCGGCACTAAATTCCGGCAAATGAAGTAGCGATATATATAACCGCTATACCAAACGCCGTCATCGCGGTAGTCCATATTGTCGGATGACGGTGATGACTTTCCGGCAGGAGGTCGCTTGCTCCGATATACAAGAAGAAGCCGCAAAATACCGCTAGTAGAATTCCGAGAGTCTTATCGGGGAGAGAGAAGAATAGAGATAAGAACATGCCTAACACGGGCGCCGTAGCATCTACCGCGAGCCATCGAAAGGCAGTGTGCTTCGTGCCGCCATTTCTCAAAATTAGGCCTACTGTATTTATGCCATCAGAGAAATTATGCGCCAAGACGGCTATGGCTACGATTGCGCCGACTACGGAGGAAACCTGGAAAGCCAATCCTACCGCGATGCCGTCCAAGAAACTGTGGATAGAAAGACTGCCTACTCCAAGGACGCCTTTCTGGCCATGGCCGCTCTCATCGGTATGCGCATGCAATGTGATGACCCTGTCAAGAAAGAGATACGCGACAAAGCCAAGGGCTACGGTGCTTGTAATTGCCGCCACGCCCCAACTACTTCCGGCAAGTTCGATAGACTCTGGAAGCAAGCCAAAAAAAGCGACGCCTATTACGGACCCAGCGCTGAACCCAAGTATCAGATGCAATTTGTCACTGAACTTGAGCGCGAACAATCCCCCAAGAAGAGTTGTGACAAAAGCCGCAAATGCGATGATGGCCAGCATGAAAGAACTATATCAGACATGTCAGACCGCAAAAAGCTGAGGCATTGATAATGTCCGAGAAAAATTATAAGCTCAATGCATATGGAAAATGTCAAGAACTTCATTGCTAAGTGGCCGTGGATCATCAGTGCCGTAGCCGTTGCCGCAATCGGCGGCTTTTGGTACTTTACTCGTGTCAACGTTCCAGAGCCTGTAGATTATTTCGTGGTAAAGCGCGGAACGGTGTCCCAGTTGGTTTCTGTTACCGGAACTGTAAGAGCCGCAAGCGCAGCAGATCTTTCGTTTGAAAAAAGCGGTAGAATCTCTGGAGTATTTCACGGCGTGGGCGACAGAGTAGGAGCGGGAGAGGCGCTCGTATCTTTAAGTAGCGGGGAATTGGCGGCACAGATTGCGCAGGCGGAAGCAACGGCAAGGGCACAGGCGGCTCGACTTGCCGAGCTTAATAGGGGCGCTCGGCCGGAAGACATCGCTGTTTCAGAAATTGACGTTGAGAACGCGAAAAACGATGTAATAAACAGCGTGAAGAACAGCTACGTTAATTCGGACGATGCTATACGAAATAAAGTTGATCAAATGTTCTCAAATCCGCGTTCATACTCTCCGCAATTCAATTTCGCTTTAAGCGATTCGAGGCTAAAAAATAAGTTGGAAACGGACAGAGTGAAGATGGAATCATCTCTTACGCAATGGAATTCCGATATTGCTGATGTTTTTGTGACGGATGATGTCATGCCGTACATTGTCGCGACAAAGAATAAGTTGCTTTCTGTTCAATATTTTCTTGATGATGTCGCGCTCGCGGTCAATTCTCTTCAAGCCAGTCCGCCAGTCACTCAAACTACGATTGACAGCTATAAAGCGGCTGTTCTTGCTGGTCGAACCAATATATCGACCGCGCTTGATAGTCTAGTTTCTTCAGAAGAGAAATTGCGCACGGCCGCGTCAAAGTTGGCGCTAAAGAAGGCCGGGGCAAGCAAAGAGGAAATTGATGCTCAAGAGGCCGAGCTAACTTCGGCAGAAGCTAACGTTTTAAATTTGAAAGTACAATTCGGGAAAACAACGCTCTATTCTCCAATAGCAGGGATAATAACTAGGCAAGATGCAAAGCAGGGTGAAATAGCGAGTGCTGGAGCAGTTATTACATCCATCATTTCAGACGCTAAATATCAAATCGAGGCAAGTGTTGCGGAGGCCGATATCGCGAAAATAAAACCCGGGGACGAAGCAAGTGTTACCCTTGATGCGTATGGCAGCGACGTCTTATTCATAGCCACTGTAACAAAAATAGACCCCGCAGAGACGATTATCGACGGCGTTCCTACTTACAAAACCACTCTTCAATTCAAACAGAGCGATGAACGAATCAAATCTGGGATGACCGCGAACACAGATATTGCCGGAGAGAAGCGAGAAAATATATTGTTTATCCCCGGCCGGACAATTTCAGGAAAAGGTGCATCCAAAACCGTGAATTTGATTGATGGAGAAACGACTCGCGAAGTGGCAATTGAAACCGGCTTGCGCGGTTCAAACGGCGATGTGGAAATTCTATCCGGGCTCAAAGAGGGGGATAAAGTGAAAACTAGTCAGTAGTAAATAGTCTGTAGTTAGTAGTCCATAAGAAATTTTTGCCTTGACACTACAGACTACTAACTACTATCTACTAACTATTCTTATGCCTATAATGGAAGTGAAGAACTTGGAGAAAACCTATCAGGACGAGGATGTCGCTCTCGTCACGCGAGTTTTAAATGGTTTAAATCTGAAAATTAACAGGGGAGAGTTCGTTGCCGTGATGGGGCCTTCTGGCTCCGGCAAATCTACCCTGCTCCATATTTTAGGTTTTTTGGATCCTCCCACAGGAGGCGAGTATCTTTTTGATAATAAGCTCTCAAGCGACTATTCGGAAGATGAAGTTGCAAGAGTGCGGAACAAGAAACTTGGATTTGTTTTTCAATCATTTAATTTATTGCCGAGAACGACTGTGCTTGAAAATGTAAAACTTCCTCTCCAGTATTCCGATGTGAGAGAAGAACTTTGGGACGAGATGGCACGAAAGGCGATAGAATCGGTCGGATTAACGCAACGGCTTGATTTCGAGCCTTCCCAACTTTCCGGTGGCGAGAAACAGCGGGTCGCGATTGCTCGCGCGCTCGTTAACAATCCGGATGTAATATTTGCCGACGAGCCTACAGGAAATCTAGATTCTAAATCCGGCGAGCTTGTTATGGAAATTATTCAGAAACTGCATTTTGAAATGGGTCATACTGTCATACTGATTACACACGAGACATACACCGCGGAATATGCTGAACGGATTATCAAACTTCGAGATGGAGAAATAGAAAGCGACACGAAGGTCGAAAAGCGGCGCATCGGAGGCAAGTTTGTAAAGTAATATGACTATAAATCACAGTATTAAGACAGCTCTTGGAGGACTCAAAACGAACAAGACTCGTTCGGCTCTCACAATTTTGGGAATAGTTATCGGCGTTACCGCCATCATTATGGTTGTTTCTCTTGGGCAAGGTGCGAAGCATCTTATATTGGGGCAAATTGAAAAGGTC
>MFLD01000044.1 GCA_001781465.1 Candidatus Kaiserbacteria bacterium RIFCSPHIGHO2_02_FULL_49_16 | reverse complement strand
CTCTCCGGTTGCGATTTTGTCTGTTCCTAGGTAGACGCCAACGACAAAGCGCTTGTCGTGGTCGGGGCCAGTCTGGCTTATCACATCATAAGAAGGAGTGACGGCATTTTTTTCCTGCGCGATTTCCTGAAATCTGCTCTTCGCGTCCTGCCACAAGCCTTTTTCCACCACCTCGTCTGTTTTGTGGAAAAGTTGTTCGGCAATGAATTTCTTTGCCGATTCGTAACCCTGATCAAGATATATCGCCCCGATAACCGCTTCGAACGCGTTCGCGAGTATTATTGCCCTCGCGCGCCCCGTATCTTTTGCCTCTCCCCTGGATAGAAGCAAAAACTCGTTCATTCCGAGTTTCGTTGCCGCGTCAGAAATACTGACGGTGTTCACAAGAGCGGCACGATACGAGGTCAAGTCCCCCTCCGCTTTGTCGGGATATTTTGCAAATAGAAATTCTGTGACGACAAGCTCAAGAACGGCATCTCCCAAAAATTCCAAGCGCTCGTTATGCTCTCGCCCGGAAGCTCGGTTCTCATTAATATATGAGCGATGCGTAAACGCCTGCTCCAGCAGTGGCTGGTTGTTAAAATGATGGCCGATTTTGTTCTCAAATTGATTGAAATCCATATTTTGGTAGGCATTAGCCACTAGGGTATAGGGTATAGAGAGAATAAATGCATTGTACTAGTGGCTATACTCTAATGGCTAGTTACTATTTTCTGTCTTTCTGCGCGAGAATGTTGATAGCGGGCACGATAATCTTCAGCGTATCATCATAAAAATTCAGGTTGCCTACCTCGGCGAGCGGGAACCATTGCGCGTCATCCAATCCTCCGCTAGTTCCAAGGCGAAGGTCTGTAAACGGCGACTCGGCGAGAAAATACGTCACGCATTTGCGCTTTTTTCCTCCGCGAATTTGCGAATCATTAGCTATATATTCGTTCACGCCGAGTTCTTGCACTATATTAATATCCAGATTCATCTCTTCCTTTATTTCGCGAATAGCACCAGCTTCTACGTCCTCATTCTCTTCAACTCTGCCCTTTGAAATAGTCCAGTGTCCGAAGATATCGTGGACGAAGGCAAGATATATGTCGCCCTTTGAACGCGCAAACACAACAGCTCCAGCCAAATGTTCTGTTGGCATCTTGGCCTTAGAGTCTTTCTTGCGGGAATTGCCATCCGTTTTCCCAGGCTCGCCAAGCTCGACGTACACAGCGCCCAAAACGCCATTCACAAATCTGCTGGAGGAGGCGCCTCCGAATGTTTTCGCGAGTTCTATTGCTTCGTTTATGGCCACTTTTTCCGGCACTTGAGTTTTATCCGCGTATAGCAGTTCCGTAAGTCCAAGCCGCAATATATTTCTGTCTACTGCGGCAATTTTTTCTATCGGCCATTCCGGCGCCGCTCCGCGTATTACTTCGTCGATTTCTTTCTGTTTCGCGATTGCGGTTTTAAGAAGCTCCTTCATGAACGGCATGTCGGAATCGCGCGCGCCAAATTCTCGCGCGTAATCTCGCATTCGAGATTCTAAATCCGCGTTCTTCATTTTCCCGCCAGAAGAATCCCGTTCAAAGAGAACCTGAAGAACAACCGAGCGAGCAAGATGTCTGTTGGCCATGTGTTAGAAGTCGTTAGTGAGCGGAGCGAGCTTATGAATTCTTACATCCCTACCCAATTTTGAAACGTTGAAGAAATATGCGGAACTATCGCATCCAATTACAGCCAGAACTAATCGGCAGTAACTGCTGGAGCTCAAAATTGGGGAGGGATATGAAAAATATATTTGCATAAGCTCATTATTTTTCTAGAAAGAGCAAAGAACTTAAGGCTACGCTATGTTTTCTCGGGAACCTTTTCTTTGGTTTCCTTACCTGATTCTTTTAATTCCTTTTCGTGCCTCTTTGTCCGGCGTTGTTCGCGCTTAGTTCTAGCGACAATATCAATAACAACTTTGCCATTATACTTCCCGCATGCTTGGCAGGCTCGATGAGGAATCTTATTAGCGCCGCACTCGCATTTTGAAAGACGTGCACCAGAAATTGCCGCATGACTGCGGCGCATTCCTGTCTTGGAGCGGTTTGCCCGCATTCGTACAACCATGGCCGCTAGTATACTGGCGAAAGCCCCAGAAATCAAATCTAAATAACTACGTACCAATCTACAAATAACTACGAATGGAGGACGCGCATGTTTGTAGCCATTCGTAGTATTCGCATCATTCGCAGATTGGAACTAATTAAATCTTTTACAAAAACTCTTGCGATGGAGGACAGACAAGCCGTGCTTTTCTATAGCCTGTCGGTGCAGAAGAGTCCCGTATCCTTTATGCAAATCTAGTCCATATTTCGGGTATTGAACGGACATTCGCCGCATAAGATTGTCGCGCCAGACCTTTGCAACGATAGATGCCATGGAAATAACGGGCTCTAAATCGTCGCCATGAATAATGGTTTTTTGAGCGAGGAATTTTTTCGGCGCGTATAAACTTCCATCCAAAAGAATCTCGCAGTTGCGAGGAGTCGCCCCAAGTTGCTTCAAACATTTTGCAAGCGCAGAGCGAATAGCAAAAACAATTCCGCTACGGTCAATCATTCGCACCGAAGAAAACGAGACAGAAAAGTCTAATTTTTTCGCACTTCGCAGATTTTGCAATTTCTTGCTCCATTCTTCTCGAGCGCGCGGCGTTAATTTTTTAGAATCTCTGACCCCACTTACTAGATCCCAATCAAAATCGTGTGGCACTGCGACAGCTCCGACCGCGACTGGCCCCGCAAGCGGGCCTCGTCCAACTTCGTCAATTCCTACTAGAAACTTCCGCATATGCTATATGCTACCATTTACAAATATACACTTTTGCGCCGCATCCGACCAAAACAAGTATTTAGTATATAGTATTCCGTATCTTGTATGCATTTATATTAAATACTGTATACAGAATACCAAATACTTTCTTTTTCTATGGACCTCAATTTCGTACATCTCCATACGCACTCTCATTACTCCTTGCTTGAGGCTCTGCCTCAAATTCCCACACTCGTTGATGCCGCCGCGGCCGACGGAGCGCGAGTACTTGCGTTAACTGACAACAGCAATCTTTATGGAGCGATTTCTTTCTACAAAGAGTGCAAGGAGAAAAGTGTAAAGCCCATAATCGGAGTCGATTTCTTTGTTGCATCTCGCACCAGGCACGACAAAGAGCATCGCGTTGATGATTCCCCCACTCGACTCGTGCTACTTGCTAAGAACAACGAGGGTTACCGAAATCTTATTCAGCTCGTGACGAAATCGCATGTGGAAGGATTTTTTGTGCGACCCCGCGTTGATCGCGAACTTCTGGAATTATATCGCGGAGGGCTCGTCGCGATTCTACCTTCAATAGAAAGCGAGCCGACACGCGCCCTCCGCGACAAGGCAAAAGACAGGGTAAAAGAATCTCTTAACTGGCATGCCAGAACATTTGGCGCTCCGCCAGCTGGCGGATGCTACATGGAAATCTCGCATCATCCAGAAATCGAAGGGCATGACAAATTGATGAAAAGCATCGCGTCGCTTTCGCAAGAATCTGGCATCGCTCCAGTAGCCTCGCACGAGGTCTATTACATGAAAAAAGAGGACGCAATCGCGCGCGAACTAGTGGACAAAATCCGCACGGCAAACGTCTTGAATCGCGACTCTGTTCTAAACGTGCCGGATTTTTCCTTTATGCCGCGGGCAAAAATGATTGAGAATTTCTCGAACATGCCGGAAGCGCTTGAAAATTCGATGAAAATTGCCGAGGAGTGCAACCTAGAATTAAAACTCGGTACGTGGGTGTTTCCCGAATTTCAGGTCCCGGCGGGAGCGACACACGACAGCGTTCTCAGGGATCTTGCGTACGCCGGTTTCAAGAAAAGGGATATGCATGAAACTGAAGCAAACAAAAAGCGCGTCGAATACGAACTTTCTGTAATCGCGGAAAAGGGCTATTCTCCTTACTTTCTTGTTGTCGCGGACCTACTTCGCCACGCTAGAGAAAAAGGCATTTTGACAAACACCAGAGGATCGGCGGCCGGCTCTCTCGTCTCCTATCTCTCTGGAATTACCACGGTAAACCCGATAGAATATCAGCTTCCATTTGAGCGGTTCTTGAATCCGGAACGTCCATCTCCGCCCGATATCGATATGGACCTCGCGGACAACCGCCGCGACGAGCTAATTGATTACGTGCGAGAAAAATATGGCGAAGATCACGTCGCTCAAATCGGAACATTCGGCACAATGATGGCGCGCGCGGCTGTGCGCGATGTTTCGCGCGCTCTCGGACACGCATACGGAATCGGCGACACGATTGCAAAATTAATTCCTTTCGGCAAGCAGGGTTTTCCAGTTACGATAGATGGCGCACTCGAGGAAGTTCCGGAGCTGAAAGAAATGTACAATCGCGACCAGGACGCGCGCGAGGTCATAGACCTCGCGCGCAAAATCGAGGGCAACGCTAGGCACATGGGCATACACGCCGCTGGCGTCGTCATTTCTCCCAAACCTGTCACTGATTACGTTCCAATTCAATTTGATCCGAAAGGCGGTAAAAAGATTACTCAATATGACATGTACGCGGTAGAAGACGCGGGGCTCTTGAAATTCGACTTCTTGGGGCTCACAAATCTTTCCGTGCTTGCAGATTCCATTTTACGCGTAGAAAAACGCCTCGGAATAAAAATCAACCTCGAGCGTCTTCCTCTTGATGATAAGAAAACGTTCGCGATGCTTGGGCGCGGAGAAACTCTCGGAGTGTTCCAGCTCGCAAGTGCGGGAATGACGAGCTACTTGATCGATCTTGAACCATCTAGCGTGTACGACATTAACGCGATGGTGGCGCTCTATCGTCCCGGCCCCATGGCATTCATCCCAGCCTACATCGAACGAAAGAAAAAACCGGAGCTTGTCAAATATTTAGACCCGCGCATGGAATCAATACTAAAGCATTCACATGGCATTATCGTGTATCAAGACGACGTCCTGCAGATTGCCATTCAAATTGCCGGATACACATGGCTTGAGGCCGACAAGTTCCGAAAAGCGATGGGAAAGAAAATCCCGGTTGAAATGCGCGCGCAAAAAGAAAGATTTACCCGTGGATGTATTAAGCATGGAATGCAAGAGGCGATGGTACAGAAATTATGGGAGCAAATCGAAACATTTGCCGCATATGGTTTCGGAAAAGCGCACGCGGCATCATACGGCAACTTAGCCTATCAAACGGCTTATATGAAGGCTAATTTCCCAGTCGACTACATGGCGTCTGTCTTAACGGCGGACGCCGGAGACGTTGATAAAGTGGCTCTCGTCGTTGCTGAATGCGTACGCATGGGGCTTAAAATTCTTCCGCCGTCTGTAAACGAAAGCCAGGGGAATTTCACCGTGGTAGACAACGAAAATATTCGATTTGGACTTTACTCAATCAAGAACTTTGGCACGGGTGTTGGCGACTCAATTATGCAAGCGGTTGCATCTGGTGACCGTTTTACTGATGTGGGCGATTTTCTGAGTCGTGTCCCCGACAAAAACTTAAATAAAAAATCACTTGAATCGCTCATCAAATGCGGAGCGCTGGATGAACTGTGCCGTGTCCGAGGTGACTTCTCGCCCATCGTGGGAGGTGTCTCCTCGGATGCCAATGCGCGTGGCACCCTGCTCGCAAACATTGATATGCTTCTCAGTTTCCACAAAGAACATACTGACCTTCCCGTAGACCAGGGTTCCCTTTTCTCCGGCGGAGGCGTACTTTCAAAGGCAACTCTTGCTCTGCGAGATGCACCCCACGTAACAAAGAAAGAATGTCTCTCGTGGGAAAAAGAACTGCTCGGGTTATACGTATCTGGACATCCTCTTGATGCGCATAAAGAAAAACTCTCTAAACAGAAAATGACTATCATCGAGGCGAAAGAAAAGTTTCCAAAGGGCACAGAAACCGTCATTGCTGGGTTGCTTGAGAATCTGCAGTACATACTCACGAAAAACGGAGAAAAAATGGCGTTCGGCCGCCTCGCGGACTATTCCGGCAACGTTGAGGTGGTCCTATTCCCACGAACGCTTAAAGAAAACGAGGGGATAATGACGGTTGGCACGTGCGTTATGCTCAAGGGAAAATTCTCACTGCGCAATGGAGAATCTAGTTTCGTAGTCGAGCGCGCGAAAGCACTTTGAGAAATAACAAGCGTACGTTATCCTGTAAAAATACTTGCCCCGTTAGAAATACGTAACTTGCAAAATCATATGAGCAATAAAAACAATTCTAAAGATTCACGGCCAATTTCTAATGGGGTGTCCGACGAAGCTCAATCAAGAGACCACAAAAAATTGGGACGAGAATTAGACCTATTCTACATAGATGAAAACGTCGGCAAAGGCTTGCCGATGCTCACGGCAAAAGGCATGGCAATACGCCGCGAGCTTGAGCGATTCATAATTGACGAGGAGATACGGCGCGGATACATGCATGTGCATACTCCCGATATAGCAAAGCTAGACCTATATATAAAATCCGGACACTATCCGCACTATAAGGATTCCATGTTTTCACCGATCGAGGTCGAGGACGAAAAGTTCATGCTTCGACCGATGACGTGCCCGCATCACTTCCAGCTTTATCTATCAAAACCAAGAAGTTACCGTGAGCTTCCGATGCGTATTGCCGAATTGGCTCAGCTCTATCGATTCGAGCAGTCGGGAGAGCTAATGGGCCTCCAGCGCGTTCGAGCATTCTGCTTATCAGATGCGCATATTATTTGCGCCACAGAGGAACAGGCGGCCGATGAGATAGGCAAGGCGCTCGACTTGATTGAATATTGTGCCGGAGTTTTCGGCTTCGTGGAAGGAAAAGAATACACTTTCCGACTTTCTCTCGGAGATAGAAATAATCAAGAGAAATATTACAAGAATGATGCCGCGTGGGAGAAAGGGGAAAATCTTCTGCGCGGAGTATTGGAAAATCGCGGCGGGAAATTCACAGAGATAAAGGATGATGCCGCGTTTTATGGTCCGAAGATAGACATACAGATGAAAAACGCGAACGGAAAAGAGGACACGGCTTTCACGGTTCAGTACGATTTCTGCATGCCCGTTCGTTTTGACCTCGCATACACAGGCACAGACGGAGAACAGAAGAGAGCGTTCGTAGTCCACCGGTCATCCATTGGCGCGATTGAGCGGCTCATGGCATTTCTTATCGAGCATTACGCTGGCTCCTTCCCTCTCTGGCTCTCGCCGGTACAGGCAAAGGTGATTCCCGTGTCGGAAAAGCAAGCGGAGTATGCCAAAGAGGTTTTTGAGAAACTGCGCGATTCCGGAATCCGCGCGGAATTGGACGACTCAAATGAAACGCTGGGAAAGCGCATCCGCAATGCAAAAACGGAGAAAGTTCCATACACGCTAGTTGTCGGAGATGAGGAGATAAAATCAAAAACTGCGACTCTTGAGAGCCGTGCCAAAGGAAAAATCGGCGCGCTTGCCGTGGAGGAGATTATCCACAGACTCCAAGAAGAAATTCGGTCGCGAGCCCTGTGATACAATCGGCTGTCCATGAGGATATACAAATGCGACAGGTGCCGAAAAACGCTCAACAATGATGCTAAGGGTAATCTTGATGTGCGAGCAGGATATAAAAACTATTAGTTTTGCTCAAAATGCACGGAGCCAGTTGCGCGGATTCTAAAGCGTTATAAACTTGCTAAATAAGATATGGTGACAAAAACTTCCAAAATGGAGAAAAACGTTGAAACAATCCTTGAGACTGTTATCTTTATTAAAGAGAAAGTTGAGACAATGGAAGGAACCCTTGATGACCACTCGCGTGATCTCAAGGTCATAAAAAAGGATGTGGAAACCGGACTCGACAAACGTCTTCAACTGGAAGTTCGCGTAGGTAATATTGAAAAGCACGTCGGCATTAAGAGACCTGCTACCGTATAGAATCTGACATCGCAAAGCAAAACGCCCCTCGTGGGGCGTTTTGCTTCTTTCACCTTGGAGACTTGCGAGATTCGAAGGACGACGGCACTTTTCGAGCTGACTCCTTCGCTTGTGGAAGGTGTCTCCTCGGAAACTAATTACGCCCTCAAGACTACGATGCGCGGAGCAAGACCTTCTTTGGAAACGGAAATCATTGAGTCTTTGGTTCCGCGATAAGCAGTTTCTTTAATAACCGGCTTCGTTTCTTGAAAGGTGACACTCGCAACCGGCTTGGCCGGAACCGTGGACTTAATACCGCCTCGGCCTGCCTGCCAAAGCTTAAGCGACGGCAGGAAGTAGAGCGCGAGGTACGATACCGACACCGCGAACAACGCGAGCAATGTCCAGTACATAGCGTTGCCGAAAGGTCCGAAGTCAAATCCCGTGTACGGAATCTGCGTAAGAGCGACGTAAGGAGCCGCTGTTTGCGTGACAACCGGAGGAGTGTAGACAGGAGCGGGCGCGGCGTAGTTTACAGCGCCGGTGTAAGTCTGGCAGGAAGAAGTCCCGCCGTTCCCTGATACCGTGAGCGTGTAGAGCGTGTTTTGGTTCGGGTAGACAACCGTTGAGCCGGCAGGAGCCACAGTTCCCACAAGCGGAGAGATGTATCCGCTGTTGGCGTTGTTTGAGTACCACGAGAGTACAGTTCCATTGTTTCCGTAATTAAACCCGTAACTGCCAGGGCCTGCTGTGATTGAACAAGAAGGCGGCGCGTAAGTCGGGAAATAATTCGGGGTGCTGTAGTACGTCGGAGCGTTGAAGTACGAGCCTCCGCCATAAACATACTGCGTCGGGTACTGCGGAGCCGCTTGCGAGACGACCGAGATATTAGTGTAGTTGTGGCTGTCCGTAGTGACTGTAGTCGGACCTATGTAGTCGTGGCTGTCCGTAGCGATTGTAGTCGGCGCATACGTGATGCTAGGGGTCGGCGCGGCAAAGACCGGAGTCGGGATGAAGGTGGTCGTAGGGACAGGCGTAGAGACGAAAACTGGAAAAGGCGAAAAAATAGATGTTGGATAGTAATAGGGATAAGAGTTGTAACCGAAACCAAGATTAGCAGAAAAATAACCCGAACCGCCATAACCGTATCCGCCGTAGTCGTAGTACGGAGTGCTGGCGTATACAGGGTTCACAGCGTAATCGGTATAACCAGGGGAAGGAACATAATCTGTGTAACCAGGAGTTTGGATATAGTCCGTAAAGCCCGGGACCTCGGGTGGAATAAAGTTCAATTCGCCCACATTCTGCGCGTAAGTTACTACAGGCAACACAAAAAGGGCCAGAAACACAAACAGAATCGTTGTTTTGCTGTGATTTTTATTTGTCATAATATTTCTTATAAATTATATTTTTAATTCCGTACAATTATACTCTATTCTTCTAATATGTCAAGCCCTGCGACCGGAGGGCAAAAAGACTAATAACTCTGCATTTTTTAGTAATTTTTGCGATAGCTCGGCGCAATCTAAGTAATTAGATTGCATCGAGTTATTGCAAGTGAAAAACAGGGGCTTGGGAATGGCGTGTCGGCGCAGTGCCGGCTCGTCATCCCCAAGTTGTCCCCAAACCCCAGCCGTTGTTCAGTCCACGCAGTTGGTGTGGCCGTCGGCACACTGCTTAGTGCCGTCGACCCAAACGCGAAGTGAGCCGCACGACAACCAGTCCATCGGGATGACCTTCCCAATGGTATAGTCGTAGTCGACCCCATTCACCGTTTTTTTCGGTAGCCCTTGGACTACTCGAATTAAACCAGTGTCGGGATCTTTGTACTTCGACCACATAATCTCGGCGCACCCATTTTTGATTGGGACACCTTTGACGCCCGGCTTTCCTTCGACGTCGCACGCCTCCACTGTCGGCGGAAGTCCGCGTGCGATTCGTGCTTTGACGATCGGGTTTTCCGGGCAAACCTGGTCACCAAACTTCCCCGGTGTCGCCGCTAGTTTGCTTTTTACCAAAGCCGCAGGGGGGTTCCCTTTGGCCTTGCTGGATTGCGCGGCTTTTTTCGGGTCAGCCGTTTTTTTTGCGACGGCTTTCGGCGCGGGCGCCTTTTCCGCCTCTTTCGCGGGGGGCGCTTTTTGCAGGGCTTGCTTGAGCTCCCCCTGCGAATCACGCAGCTTCTGGGCGAGCCCGTTCGCCCTGGCTTTTTCAGCCTTGGCGTCCTTCGCCCAGAGCTCCCATTGTTGCTTGGCGTGTTGGCTTTCGGCCGTGGTCGGGGACATCTCATAGCCTATGACCATGGCTAAAAGAAATGCGAAGAAGATAGCGAGGCCATATACCATGACTGTGCGCCATGATCTTTTTGCCGTAGGATTGCCGACCCGCGAACGGCTCTGGTTTTCGAGACGTTCGACGCGATGGTCCTCGCCTGCGGCGTCGTTATGGCGCTTTGGTGAGGCGCGGTTGCGGGGCTCAATTCTTGCCCCAGCAATTTGCGCATCGTTTTGGGCGTCAACTGGGTCCGGCCTAGGACCCGCTTGCCTGCGTGGTTTCTCATTCGTGTTCATGTGAAGCCTCCGTTGTGAAGTTAGGAATGAAGTTGTCCGATATTTTGGACAGGGATTTTTGATACGTTAAAGAACACATTCGTCGTCAAAATGACGAATGGGCTCTTTCTAATTGCATGAGCCCGATGGAATTCGATTTAATCAAATGACATCGGGTTAACACAAAAGATATTTCGTGTGGGAAGGGCGGCGTTGCACCACTCTTCCCACACACGCACGAAGAAAAGACTCTTCGCCGTTTGACCAAGTAGGTCATTTCCCGCATGCATTGCGACAACGCCAGACGTTTTCGCCAGCTTTGTTTTTCGCCCAGGCGCAGCTTGCGTCTGTCGGCTCGCCTTTTTTTTCGGACTTACAGTTACCTGTTTCCCCGCCATGTTCTTGCCACTTATTAGGGGAGGCTTTTTTCCCGGCCGGTGCTGGCACGCCCTCGTCCGGCATGATCCAACAGATGGTAGAGGCGGGTACCCCGCTCGGGCAGGCCACGACTTTGGCCCCGACCGGCGGGTTGCTCGGCACGTAGCGGGCACCTGCTGCCTGCTGTTGCCGATACGAGAAAATCGAATACAGCATACCTGCAACCAGCGTGGTCCCGACCACGCCCCAGACAACGCCGCGGGTTTCCGCTTGCCGGATGTACGGATTTTCCGCACACCCGCCCGCGGCCAAAGCGACCGCTAGTACTACAACTTGCATTTTCATTGTTGACTCCTCTTGGTTTTTTACAAAGATCGCTCGACATCAGCGACCGGATTTTATCTCGGTCAAATTGCGCCGATTCGGGAGCATTAGAGATTTTGCAATGCTTCCGAACAAACACAAGGGATAAGTTAAACGTCAAAAGTCAGAAGTCAAAAGTGGAAACTTCTGTCAAGACGCTTGACCAGCAAGTTCGGCTAGCATTATATCACCCCTCCCCCACTTGTCAAGTTGTTTTGGCTATGATACCTTAAAACTCATGGCAATCATTACTCTTTCTAAGAAATCCGTGCAGAAACAGAAAGGCGTCGTGGTACTCCCTATTAAAGAGTATGAGCGCCTTATTAAAGCATCTGTACCCGAATATTACTTGACCGGCAAAGCGGCAAAGCGTTTGGACAAGCTTGTGGAGAAAGGATTGCGAGAACATCGGGAGGGAAGGACTATTTTGGCTAGCTCAATCTCCGAAGCATTAACAAAATATCGCAAGTAACATGGACATTGAGTACTCGCGTGGTTTTCTCAAATCCGCGGCACGTCTTCCAAAGAGGATTATCGCATTTGCTGACCGAAAAGAGGCCGTCTTTCGTAATGAACCATTTCACCCGAGTTTAGAAACGCACAAACTGCACGGCAAAGATAAAGGCGCGTGGGGTTTTTCAGTGGACAGAAGGTATCGAATCAAGTTCCTGTTTCTTGAAAACAATCGTGTGCTTTTCTTGGATATCGGCCTGCACGATATCTATCGGTAGTGAATTTGTGACATTCCAACATTCTGCAGAATGTTGGAATGTCGTGGGCTATGGTTTCTTATCAAGGACTCCCCTTGATAGGGCTTTCCCAATAGAGAAAACCATTTATCCCGATGAATTTTCCGATGCATAAAATCCATTGATATGACATCTCAATGGATTTTAATTGGCGGAAGGAACGGTGCCGACAAAGTCGGCTTCGACTACGAAGCGGGCGGATTTTTTGCCGAAGGTGTCGCAGGTTGAAAGTGTGAGGCGCGTACCGTTTGTTTTCGAGAGGTCGATTATCTCTTCATTAGCATCGGTCAGGCGGACTTTAGTAACGCTGTAGATATAATCTGTTCCGCCTGTGGTGAGCGAGGTCGAACCGCCGGAAATAGTTATTGAATCCCCCACTTTCAATTCATTGATGCGATTGAACGCTTTGTACATTTGATTGCGGACGACTGGCAAGTGCGAGCTGTGCGCAAAAATCAGAATGTTTCCTTTTTCTCCCAGTTTCGCAGAATCAATGTATCTCACCGGCCCATTCTGGAGAGCCGTATCAAGCGTGGGAATGTCTCGCGTGGCAGGATTTTGCACGATGAGGTCAAGACCGATAGACGGCGCCGAAATATGCTCCGGTAAAATCCCCTCTTGAATTATTTCTGGCGCGACTGCCTTGATTGCCTCCAAACTTCCCAACTGCGGAAGGTCTGAAAGAGCAATGGTTCGATCATGTTCGCCGTCAACCGAACCACTTGTGGTGAGCTGGGTCGAACCATCGATATAACTTGGAACAAATCCGAAAGAATCCGCCGCCAAAACAGTAAGAACAAATACAACAAAAACGGTGGCCAAAAACACGGCCGCCGGTGGTCGTGGCGGCAGGCCGAGCCACGAACTCTGCTGATTCGCCTGTAGACGGCCGACTGGGGGTCTGCTTTCGGACACTGATTTTTGAGACATTTCGTGGCCTGGAAGTTCCATATATGGTTGCTATCATACACTGTTTATACATCCCTGTCAACCCCGTTAGAAGTAGCCAGTCTACAGGTGCACATCTCTTACTCTGATGCGCCTGCCCCAAGGCCCTTCGGGCGCGACTTCTAACAGAGTCAACTTTTGCAAACGCAACACACCCCCTGCCCCTAGCAGGGGGTGTGATTTTTAAGCGCTCACGAGTTTTAGTAACCGCCGCCCGAGGAAACTGGAGGGGTTGCCGGCGCCACAGTTGTAGTTGTGGTTGTTGTTGTGGTTGTCGCGGCAGGGGTTGCCGGCGTTGCTGGAGCTGCGGGAATCGCCGGAGAAACGGTCGGGTTAGCGGGAGTAGCCGGTGTCGCAGGAACAGCAGGAGTCGCGGGAGCTTTCAGAAGCTCGTTCAGCTTCGCTCTTGTCTTTGGTCCGACATTGCCGTAGCCCTCGTCGCCCTGTTTCGCGAGACCATGCTTCTCTTGGAACTTCTGCACGGCTTTCAAGGTCGCCGGGCCGAAGTATGTGGTCTCATTCCCTGCCGAACCGGCGCCCTCTGTCGCGATAGTCGTATCAGAGTCGCTGTTTAAGATTTGCTGGAGAGTTTTGACATCGCTTCCAGTCGCCCGCACATTGAGAGCGCGTAGGAACTTGCCTCCGGAAAGAATCGCCATTGTGCCGGGAGCGATCGCCGCATTCGCGCTTTGCGCCTGTCCCTGTTCGGAGGCCTTAGGTGATGCGACTCCGGCGCCGAATACTTCTCCTACTTTCGCGCGCGTCTTCGGGCCGAGAGTTCCGAAACCGGCTTCGCCCTTGTTCGCGACTCCGTTTTTAATTTGGAACTGTTCAACCGCCGCGCGCGTAAGCGCGCCGAAGAACCCCGTTTCCTCAACGCCGAGAAGTTTTTGCAGGCGCTTTACATCCGCGCCTCTTGAGCCCTGTTTGAGAAGCGATGTGAATTTCGCGGAGACGGAAGCCGCGGACGAAGAGCCGGTGCTCGCTGATGCCGCCGCGGACGGCGACGCTCCTTCAAACTGGTCCACATATACGATGCGGCCGTCGGGATAGACTATCTGCGCGCGCCCTTTCGGAATATTGAGTGCTCCGCCTCCTCCCGCTACGCCGCCTCCGCCGCCTGCTGGAGTCGCGGACGTACTCGCGACAGTTGCCGCGGGAACCGCCGAAGAAACTAACGGGACGAAATCCGAGAAGTGGGATACAACGGCGGTCAATGTGCTACTGGCCGTATTCACGGTCGTGGAGAGCACGTCGTAACTCAAGGTTGCGTCGTTCCAAACGCCGAGCTGAAGGTCGGTCTCGCTTGCTCCCGCGGGAAGATCTGCCACGGTGTAGGGTACGACGATGGTAACGCTACCGTTAAGAGTCTTGACTGGCGACCCCGAAGAATCAACAGCGCTGATCGAAACTGCGTTTTTGGAAAGTGCCGTTCCTGATACGTATCTCGGCACCGCCGTGTTGATTTGGCTCTTCACCGTCCCCGCGTTTGAGCCGGTTCCCAAGGCGTTCGCGGGGATGTTCAACTTGAAGGCATCACCGATGTCCGAGTTTGTGAATAATCCTCCCGAAGTCGGTGTTACTGTCTCCTGCCGTTCCGGCCTCATAGTGAATCCGGAGATTGCGGTAAGCGTTATGGTTTGTCCGCTCGGGCTGTTGCTGGCTACAGTGACAGTTGTCGGCCCTCCTTCATAACCCATTGAGTGTGCGCGCACTGTCCACGTTCCATTCTTTACCGCGAGAGAGTATGCGCCCGCGGAATCGGTTTGCGCTACGGCAAATCCGCCGGTCGTATCTTGCGCGTCAACGAACGCTCCGGAGACTGGGTTATTGCTCAACGTTACCGTGCCGGAAATTGTCTGCGATGCGGCTGTAAGCGCGAGCGCTCCGGCCGCTGTTGCGCCTGTGACCGTAATGGCTGTTGCGGTCGAGCCGATGAAACCCGGCTTGTCGGCACGAATTTGGTATGAGCCGTTAGGAACTTGTATTGAGAACGCTCCCGTAGAGTCAGTCTGCCCGCCTCTATTCACGATGTTCGTTTGCCCTGTAGGAGTTCCGGTAATCGTAACCCACGCCCCGTTCACGGCGACTCCTCCGGCAGTAACCGTTCCGGATACGGCATTCAGTGCTCCGCCGCTTGTCGTGTATGTAATCGCCTGCGTGGAAGAGACACTGCCCGTGCTACCTATTGTGCCGTATGCCGGATGTCCCGCGCGCACGGTATATGTTCCCGGCGGGACAACGATGGTATACACCGCGTTCGCGCCCGAATTGGAAGAAACATTTGTGCCGTTTCCGCGTCCGGTTGAACCGCGCACGTCGATGTACGCGCCCACAATGGGATTGGTTCCATCGGTCAGATTAACCGTGATGGTTATCGGCGCCGCGAGCG
>MFLD01000043.1:766-54248 GCA_001781465.1 Candidatus Kaiserbacteria bacterium RIFCSPHIGHO2_02_FULL_49_16 | reverse complement strand
TGGCGACGGTGTTACACCCGTTCTCATTCCGAACACGGCAGTTAAGCCCGTCTGCGCCGATGGTAGTCGCAAGGCAAGAGTAGGTCGCCGCCAACACAGAATATTTGATTTATCGGAAGCGTTAGATGAGGTCCGGAACTCAGTGAACAAAGGAACTTCATTTGGCCATGTGGATTTACCGATAAATATTACACCATAGATGTTGCATTTGTGGGGTGCCTGACACCAATTCCGGGCGTTGCAATTAATTCTGGAACTTACGGTTGACGTACTTTACATCACATGGGACACTTTATTTATATCAGCATAACCAGAAGCAATTATGGTATTAGATGGAGCACGTAGTCTGGACAAAGCATTGCAACCAAATCAAGGAGTGCGAGATGATGCCGGGGCCAAATGGGCCATGGAGCGAGCCCGCCTAAAAGGCGAAATGTCTAGAGTTGGGACGGAAATTGACGAACTTGGAGGTAGATTGAAGACATTGGAAAAACGAGCTGATGAGATTCAGGAAAGGCTTTATGAGAAATGTCCTGCAAAACCAATTATGTTTAGTTGCAGAATGGAACCATTTATCAATGGGGGGAAAAAGTATCTGACGACCAAAACGGCAAAAATTGATGTTCCCAATGATGAGATATGGATCAAAGTCGACGCAGGTGCGGGAAAATTTGTGCGTTATTCTAATCCGACGATGATAGAATCGTTTAGCAACTCTCTTTTAAATACTGGTTTAGTGGATCAGCGTGGCCAAGCTGAATCAAGTCCTGAATTACATCCACAAGTTTCCCCTTTGTACGACAAAGCAAGACGGGGCATTCAGGAAGCCAGAGAAGTAATCAAAAAAGCCCTTTTGGCTCGAGCTGAAAAAGCGGCATATTTGGCTCAAGCTGAAAACGCTGAAAACGCGTAATAAAAAAGTCTTTCCATATATACGCACAGCGCACTACACTTAGGTGTTCTGTACCAGCTAGAAGCTATATACTGTCCCTATGTCCTGGGCATCGCGCAGACGAGGAATTTATCTCTTGGGCATCATATCCTTTTTGATTATTGTCATCGGAATACCGATTGCAAAATATATATATCAGACGCCGACGTGTACGGACGGAAAACAGAATCAAGGCGAAACAGCGCCGGACAAGGGCGGTCCGTGTCCAATCCTCGATGAACGAGCTCTCTCCCCAGCGTCAATACTTTGGTCGCGCAGTTTTAGCGTCCGTGACGGTTCATACAGTTCGGTTGCTTATGTTGTCAATGAAAACGCGAATGCTGGAGTTAGACAAGTCAGTTATCGATTTGGATTGTACGACGAGAGCAACGTCCCCGTTGCCGAGCGCGTGGGCAAGATGTTCGTCATGCCACTTTCTATCACACCAGCGTATGAAATGAAAATCGATACAGGGAATCGCAAGGTTTCACATACGTATTTTGAGTTCACAGAACCATTGATATGGGAACGTCTGAAGAGCGGCGCGGCAGTTATATCAATAAGTAATAAAGAAATCACAGATATTGGGTCAAGTCCGCGCCTGGAGGCAATTGCAGAGAATGTCTCAATCGCTCCCGTATTGGATTTATCCTTTGTAACAGTTATCTTTGACTCGACCGGCAATGCCAGAGCCACTTCAATGACTTCGCTTGCTCGTCTCGATGCGGGAGAAAAACAGAAAATTGTGTTTACTTGGCCAAACCCTTTCACGTCGTCGGTCGGCAGAATAGACATTTTTCCTTTAGTGCGGCCATCATCTCTCAAATAACGCTCATTCGTTATGGAAACGAGGGCCAGCGCAGGCGCAACGGGAATTGATTCATCATTCTTTTTTGGTTCGCGAGGAGTTTTCCGCGGAGTTGACTGGTTTCTTTTCGTGTCGGCACTTACCGTGTCTCTCTTAGGTCTTGTGACCATGCATAGTTTTTCTGGAGAAAATGCCTATTTTGATAAACAGGTTGTATGGATAACGATCTCCAGTGTTGTATTCCTTCTTGCCAGTATTCCAGAGTACAGGTTTTTACGACGCACTACCATAGTCGTCGCGCTTTTTACGGGAATAATTGTTTTACTCGCGCTCATTTATTTTATAGGGACAGTGGTAATGGGTGCCCAGAACAGGTTCTACCTTGGGCTTTTTGCCGTACAGCCAGCCGATCTGGCAAAATTAGTACTAATAATAGTACTCGCAAAATATTTTGCCCGCCGGCATATTGAAATTGCGCACATTCGGCATATTTTAGTTTCAGGTACGTACACCTTTGTGATTTTTGCCTTGGTATTTTTCCAGCCGGACCTTGGTTCCGCCATCATCATCGCCTGTATCTGGCTCGGAATGGTTCTTGTTGCCGGAATTTCGTGGAAACATCTACTTGCGCTTCTCATTGCGGCCGTAGTTGTCTTCGGTGCTCTGTGGAACTATGGTCTGCATACATATCAAAAACAGAGAATTCTCACATTCATCCATCCGCTCGCCGATATTAGGGGAAGCGGGTACAACGCGTATCAATCAACAGTCGCTGTTGGAAGCGGGGAACTCTTGGGCAAGGGAATTGGTTACGGGACACAAAGCAAATTGCTCTACCTGCCCGAATATCAAACCGACTTTATATTCGCGGCATATGCGGAAGAGTGGGGGTTCATAGGCGTCCTAATATTATTCGGACTCTACGGAATAATCATCATGCGTACGCTTTTTATTGCGGCGCATGGAGCAGACAACTTTAGCGCACTTTTAGGCGCTGGTGTTGCCATCATGTTTCTAAGCCAGTTTCTGGTGCACATCGGCATGAATATCGGGCTCCTTCCGATTACCGGAACAACCACTCCATTTATGAGCTATGGAGGTTCTCATCTTTTTACCGAGTATCTTGCGCTGGGAATTTTAATGGGCATAAGTCGCAGTGCGAGGCCTACTTTGCAGGCGCGAGATGAGACGGAAATGGTTGGAGTGGTCTAGTAGAAATCGATTGTTTTTTTGAGCATTTTATCTAACGTTGAAAATGGTTGGACCGTCGTGTCGATAGGTTGTTCTATCGCGCGCTCAATTGCTTGGGCGAGCAGGGAGGTGCTTACAACTGGCACAAGCGTAACAATTCCACTTTCTGTCCAGAAAGTGTCTATTACATTGGTCGCGACAATGGGAAGGCCGGCAATTTCGGCTTCAATGAGAACGTACGGGGTACCTTCCTTAATCGAGGGAAGGACAAAGACATCGAATGCTTTCAAAAGCCGCGAAGCATTCTCTATGAAACCACAGAAAACGATGCGGGCCTCAACTCCTTTTTCTAGGGCATATTCTTCAAGTTCTTCGCGCAATTCGCCGTCACCGATAATGTAGTACGTACAGGGTATATGCCGGTCCTTCAATTCGGCGATGGCATCTATCGCGTTGCGGTGGCCTTTATTTTTCGTCAGTTCACCGATGGTCACGATGCGTGGGACATCGGTTGTTATCGCAAGGGAATCGGCCGCTGCTTCGCGGGAGAGAAATGTGAGCATCTCAATACCGAGCGAGATGTAATGGATTTTTTTCTTCGGAAACGGCATGTGTCGCCCGATCTTTTCATCAGCCTTTGAAACGACAATCGTCGCGTGCGAAAGAAACGCAGTGAACCAACTTATAAAATGAATAAGCTTGCGTGCGAAGAAGTTTCTATCCTCTTTAAACGGCCAGCCGTGGACAGTGAAGATGATTCTTTGGACTCCGCAGAGGCGGCCCGCGAGCGCTCCGAGCGCCGCCGCTTTGGAACTATTCACGTGAAGGACATCTGGCCGCACTTTTTTTATGCATCGAATAATCTGGAGAAGACTTTTAATGTCGGAAATAATTGCGACATCGCGTCCGAGCGCAGGAATTTCATGCGTATAAACGCCAGCGCGCTTCAAATCATCAGAAAGTTTGCCAGGAACTCCGTATGCGACAACGGGTTCGAACTCATCCTTTGGCAGGTGCGTCGCCAAATCGAATACATAGCGCTGCGCCCCGCCCCACGTGGCTTTGGTAATGAGAAAAAGCACCTTTTTCGGCGCGACCGCGCGGTATTGATTGATTTCCTTCACAATGCCATGATACGTCAAATGACCCTTGTACCCAAACGGGAATATGTTGTTTTGTTGGCTGGCGATGTGCTGGTTTTTGTTATTTCTTTGTGGCTAGCGCTTGCCCTCCGTTATCTTGAGGTCCCGAACACGGCTCTTTTCGAAAGGCATCTCACCCCATTTATCATATTATTTATTGCGTGGGTTGCGGTCTTTTTTCTTGCCGGACTCTATGGAAAACACACCCGTCTATTCCGCAACCGGTTGCCATCCGTGATTTTGTACGCGCAGGCCATCAACGTTTCTATTGCCGCTCTATTCTTTTTTCTCATACCAGCTTTTGGTCTAGCGCCAAAAACGATTCTTCTTCTTTATCTCACCGTTTCTTGCCCGCTTATCTTTTACTGGCGCGTTAAGGTTTTCTCCCGCCTTCGCTCGTACAGAAAACTTAAGGGAGTTCTTATCGCGTCTGGCTCTGATGCCCGCGAATTGGCGCAAGAACTTACGACTGACTCGAGATATCAATTTGAATTCAAATCCGTTATTGATACGGAAAAAACGAAATCGCATGACGTGGTGGAACAAGCTTGTCGCGTGGCCGCGGAAAAGAGCATCAACTTCTTTGTCGTGGATTTTGCCGACAAGGCGATTTCAACCGCGCTTCCCATAGTTTACAATGCCGCTTTCCAGAAACGGCAATTTGTCCTTGTTGATGTGGTAGATTTGTACCAGGAAGTTTTTGATCGGATGCCGCTCTCTCTACTGCAGTATGAGCGCGTGCTTGCAAGCGCCTCTTCCTCTCGTTTTTATGATGTAATAAAGCGCGTTGTCGATATTTTGGGAGCAGTTGTTGCAGGAGTCTTAGCATTGCTTGCGTACCCGTTTGTAGCCATAGCAATCAAACTCGACGATGGCGGCCCGGTTTTCATCACGCAGGCTCGTGTTGGCAGATATCAGAAACCGATACGCATTATAAAATTCCGAAGTATGAGTGGAAATGATGAAGGTGTTTATGGCAAGAGCGGAAAGACTGAGCTTCATGTGACTAGGATTGGGAAATGGCTGCGTCTTTTGCGCGTAGACGAATTGCCGCAACTGTGGAATGTGCTTATGGGAGATCTTTCACTCGTGGGGCCGCGCCCAGAATTGCCAGCATTATCAAGCCGTTACAGCGCGCGAATTCCGTATTACGACGCCCGGCACATCATTACGCCGGGGCTTACCGGGTGGGCGCAGATATTTCACGACAGGGATCCGCACCATGGGGCCGATATTGCGGAAACAAAGACGAAACTTTCATACGATCTTTATTATCTGGAACAGAGATCGCTTCTGCTTGATATATACATTATTCTGCAAACAATACGCATCATCATAAGCGCGAAAGGCTCATGATAAAGTCATTTATGCGAAACAAGAAGATTGTTGTGACTGGCGGCGCTGGGTTTATAGGCTCGCATATTGTTGATGAGCTAATAGAAAGGGGCGCCGATGTTCATGTGGTTGATAATTTCGCAGGCGGGAAACGCAAAGATCGAATAAACAAGCAAGCAAAATATCACGAGTGTGACATCAGAGACCAGAAATCCTTGAGCAAAATAATGCGAGGCGCGAAATATGTTTTTCATAAGGCAGCGCTCCCTCGAGTTGAGTACACCATTGAACATCCTGTCGAATCCTTCGAGGTAAATGTTCAAGGTACGGTGGCGGTTTTGCGCGCGGCATATACGGCAGGAGTGAAACGCCTGGTGTTTGCGTCTTCAGCAGCCGTATATGGAGATCAAGAAAGCATGCCTCTCAAGGAGGGTGTGCCGGTTAGCCCAAAAAGCCCTTATGGATTGCAAAAATATACTGGCGAGCTCGCGTGTAAACTCTGGAGCGAACTTTACAAAATGGAGTGCATATCTCTCCGATATTTCAATGTGTACGGTTCCCGATTTGATCCAACGGGTCCATACGGACTTGTTGTCGCTAGGTTTTTAACATTGCGAAAGGACAATATGCCTCTGACAATTGTTGGAGATGGAAAAAATACCCGTGATTATGTAAATGTACGCGATGTTGTGCGGGCGAATATGCTAGCTATGGAGTCGAAGAAAGTTGGGCATGGAGAGGTTATAAACATTGGAACAGGCCGGGAGGTATCCGCAAATCAAATTGCGGAAATGATAGGCGGCCCTGTTACTCATGTGGCGCGAAGGATCGAACCGAAGAGAGCGTGTGCTGATGTATCTAAGGCCAAGTCTCTGCTCGGATGGGAGCCCGCTATCGCGCTGGAAGATGGTATATTAGAGCTCAAACAATCAATGAAAATATAATCTATGATAATAGATGGAAAAGCGATCGCGGAGGATTTGTACAAAGGATTATCAAAGCGTCGCGAGATGCTTAACAAGAAACTGAAGCTCGGCATTATTATTGGCGGGGTAAACCCAGTTATTGAATCATTTGTTCGCATCAAGACGCGCGCGGCCGAGCGCCTAAACGTGGAGATGGTTCGTATAGATCTTCCAGCAGGCGCCGATACCGCGACGGCGATTGAGGCCATCGAAGAACTCGCGAAGAGGACAGATGCCATCATTGTTCAACTGCCTCTGCCAAAGGAAATTGATACGCACATATCGCTCGCGGCAATTCCTAAAGAAAAAGACGTAGACGCCATCAACCCGACAATTCCTGACAACGAACATCCCGTATTCGCGCCCGTTGCGCTTGCCGTGGTTGAAATATTGAGGCGAACAGGAGTGAACCCAAGGGCGAAGCGCACAGTAGTTGTGGGCGCGGGACGCTTAGTCGGCTCTCCATCCGCGGTGCTTTTAAAGCGCCTCGGCGCGAATGTCTCATTATTTACTCTCGAAGAAGGTGCTATTGAAGACCTTAAAGACGCGGACATCGTTGTACTGGGCGTGGGGAAGCCGGGATATATCAAACCTCAACACATAAAAACGGGCGTGGCTCTAGTGGATGCCGGGACCACCGAAATATCAGGAATATTACAAGGAGACGCGGACCCGTCATGTGCCGAAAAGGCACACGTATTTACTCCTGTTCCGGGAGGGGTAGGCCCTATTGCAGTTGCGATGATATTTAAAAACCTCTTTGACTTGGTTGAAAAGAAATAGAAAGAGTTTCTAAATGCAACACTCCGAAATCCTGCGCAATGTTTCGTTCGACGACATATGGAATCGCCTTTCTGACGCGGAAAAATATGTGTGTTGCGCGAGGGGTTCCGAGACTGGTTGGGAGAGTTCAATAGCATGGAATCCGCGCGAGCGTTATATCGCTAGCTATGACAGCAATCTGGAGACCCTAAAGCGTTTTGTTCGCGAAGAACAGGAAAAAGGAAGAAGACTGTTCGGCTATCTTGCATACGATTTGGGTTACGCGCTCCATAAAATTAAGCCGCGTGCGAAAAACGACCTCCAACTTCCCGATATTCTTTTCTATTCATTCGACGCGTATGCAGTTTGCCGGCCAACCGAGATTGAGATCCGCGCCGCTGACATCTCGTCGCTTTCTTCATTTTCTAAATCAGTAAAGGAAATCCTTTCGCGCGCGCCTGCCTCGGCGGCTAGTGCGCGCGCTCACGAGGAGCTCCAAGCATCAATCACAAAGAAAGCATATTCAAACAGTTTTGAAATCGTAAAACAGCATATTCTGGCGGGCGACATCTATCAGATGAATCTCGCGCACCGGATGGAGGGCTCGACTGCCAAACCCCCGCGGGAATTGTGGAGCGCAATGTGGAAAAATAATCATGCGGACTTCTCGGCATATCTGGAAGCCGATGGATATGAAATATTGAGCGCGTCTCCCGAGCGGTTCATCTCTGTATCGGTCAATCGAGAGATAAACACTTTTCCAATTAAGGGAACGCGGCCCCGAGGGGCCAATCCGGCGGAAGACGAGAAGCTCAAGAATGAGTTGTACGGTTCGGAAAAAGAAACCGCCGAGCTCACGATGATTACCGACCTCTTGCGGAACGATATCGGAAAGGTATGCGAGTTCGGAACAGTTCGAGTTGTGTCGAATCGCATCGTTCGTGCATTCGCAAGCGTCTGGCATGCATATTCGCACATCACGGGAGTCTGCGCGAAGGGCATTCGCGCCATTGACGCGCTTATCTCAATGTTTCCAGGAGGTTCCGTCACCGGTTGCCCAAAAAAACGCGCGATGGAAATCATTGACGAATTAGAACCGATAACAAGGGGGATTTACGCGGGTTCCATCGGCTACATCGATCCCGACGATTCTGCAGATTTTAATATCGCCATACGAACGATAATAAAGAAAGGGGAGCGCGTGTATCTTCAAGTTGGAGGGGGAATTGTGTACGATTCAGTGGAGGGGGATGAATACAAAGAAACACTCGATAAGGCGAAATCTTTCTTGGGTATACTCTCTTGCTAACGTAGAAAACGGTACAAATCTCACGACGGACGATTACCGCGCGTACAACTGGCTAGACCGCCACTATGACCGCAAAGTAATCAACCACAGCGCAAAGGTGTATGTTCGCGGGAACATCCGTACGAACACGATAGAGGGATTTTGGAGTAAGTTAAAGCGCTCTATTCGGGGGACTTATCATTCGGTTTCTCGTCAGCACCTGCAGTCTTGTGTGAACGAGTTTGCGTATCGTTACAATCAGCGTTTTTCTCCTGTCTCGTTGTTTCGAATGTTGGTTGCACGGGCTTCCAAAACATGATTGCTCTGTGAAGCAAATCTAGGAACTTATTTCTGTCGTTATTTTGAGCCATATTCCGCTATCCACAACGATTGACTTGTAACATACAAATATGATACCATGTATGTATACCTCTTAGTGGGGGTTCCGAGAAAGTCCGCCAAAAGCGGGCTTTCGTTTTTATATATGCCCTCTCACTATTTGCAATATTGTATTAAACAACTCTAAGTCCATCTTAAAAAGTTTACGCTTGAGACGTCGTCCATCATAAGAACGCATTTGATGCGTAGCGATAAAGCCTACGAGTGTTTTCTCTTCACCGTTTTGGTTAGTATAAGATATTCCTCCCAAATTGAAATACAGCGGATTTGTCGCTTTTTTGCCCTCTGGGTCTGAGCTAGTGATAGGAATACCCCAAAACATGCTTCCAAAGACCTTCAATACTAGTACGGGGCGCTCAAAACCTTCCGATACACCTTGTTCACTACCAATATTTTCCCCGACAGAACACCACCATACTTGGCGACGCTTGGGATGTGGAAAATCTAACTCGCCAATAGAATCAAGATGTTTTTTCTCGGTATTCCATGTGTCAAAATCTTTCGGCATTACGACGCATTCTACTACTTTTTTCTTAATGTAGTAATATGGCGACATGGGGAAAGATGAAATCAATCAAGAGATACAAATAATTCTGGAGGAAGCGAAGAATATCAATATATCAAGTCAAGAAGATATTATTCATTATGTTCGGGTTGCCGTCTCCGCCTCTACAAGATTACTTACGCATGTCTCAAATCTTGCATATGCCACCGTGTTGCACCGCAATAGTCTTAACGAATTGAATCAAAGTGTCCAGAATCTTACAAAGACCACGACACTTTTGACGCAGAATGTTGATTCTGTAGCTCAATCAAGCCAGAAACTGCTTACTGACGGGGGTCGTGTTCATGAGAAAGCGACCGTAGGCGTGAAACTAGGAATTGTAGCCCTCCTAGTGATTGGAGTTCTCGTAATTGCCTACCTTTGGCCGCTATTTCCAGAGCAGTACAGGTGGACAGCAGGTTTTCTAATTCTTGGCGCAATTCTTGTACCTGTTGCGAAATTGGCTTGGAAACATTGGAATTCTTAGTACTTGCATTGAGGGGATACATACCTAACTTTATCGCGCTGGCATTGGCGGGCAGGTAAACTCGATTACTCGTTAAGAAAAACTAACATGCCACTCATTTCAGAAAATTTACGCGACACATTCGGCGAAATCCGCCTTCAGATTATTTTTCAGGACAGAACAACGCGCCTTAGTTGCATTCGACGGGTTGCCGACAACGAAGTCCTGTCCTTTCATATAGTTTTATTTACGGAAGCCGGTATCAAGATTTTGGGCAAGGTACACGAGAGCGTGGTGTCTGGCGGGATGCTCGGCGAAGTAATACAAAAATCTGGTGTTCCACACACGAGGACGGTTTCCGAAAAAACTCACATTGATATGGACGCGGGCCTATCATCCCTTTTTTCTACCAGCGCGCGTAGCTGCACCACAGAGTGCATCGAGTATCAAATCCGTGGCGTTCCATATGCGACGATTTATGAATTCTATAATCCGGAATATACTCCGGTCGCTGCCGTATCGGGAACTTTGCCCCGTAAAATAAAAGCAGTCATTCAGAAGTATCTGGTCGGGAAACCACCGGAAAAGAGTGTATAAATTGAGGGTTTTGTTTTTTTATCTCTCACAGGTATACTGCTCGCTAATATGTGGAAAATTGCTGTTTTACTTGTCATTGCGCTAGTAGCTGCTTGGGTTGCTTTTGTTAATAAGCGTCCCAGAGTCGCGGCGCTACTCGTCTTTATTTTGGGGGCAGGAATGAGTTGGTTGGTGTACAGCTCGCAAATTGATGGTTCTCGACCATTTAGACTAGGCCTCGACCTTTCCGGCGGGACTCAACTCACATATCGAGCGAAAATAGATGCGATTCAGGGAAGTACAGTAGCGGACTCAATGACGTCTCTGCGCGACACTATTGAGCGGCGGGTGAACCTTTTCGGCGTGTCGGAGCCGATTGTGCAAACGAAACACGGCGGGACATTTGCAGGCCAATCAGAAGAGCGGCTTATCGTGGAACTCCCGGGAGTTACAGACACGCAGAAAGCCATAACTCTCATAGGGCAGACGCCAGTTCTTGAATTTCGTTTGCTAAAGAAAGATGCGACGCCGCCTCCGTCCGGTCAGCCGCTTTCAAACGCGAACGAAATATTTGAGCCTGCCTCAATCACGGGAAGGCACTTAACAAGCGCGCAGATTCAATTCAATCAGAGCCCGGGAGGGATTCCGAACGAGCCGGTGGTAGCTCTTAACTTCAATTCCGAAGGAGGAAAGATATTCGCCGAGCTGACAAAGCAAAATGTTGGCCGTTATTTCGGCATTTTTCTCGACGGCGTTCCGATTTCAACTCCTGTAATTCAGGAGTCTATTCCAGATGGAACTGCGATAATTTCCGGCAATTTCACCGCGGTCGGAGCGAAAGAGCTTGCCAGAAATTTGAGTTTCGGCGCGCTTCCAGTCCCGATTGAACTCATAGGCGCGCAGACTGTCTCGGGAACTTTGGGCGCGGAAGCAGTAGCGCGAGGAATTTCGGCCGGACTCTGGGGGATAGGGCTCGTGGGACTTTTTATGATTTTTTGGTACCGTCTTCCGGGAGTTGTTTCTGTTGTAGCTCTTTCTCTTTATGTCGTTGCGATTTTGGCGCTGTTTAAGCTCATTCCGGTAACGCTCACGGCTGCCGGCATCGCTGCCTTTATTCTTTCTATTGGCATGGCGGTGGACGCGAACATTCTGATTTTTGAACGGACTAGAGAAGAATTAGAGAATGGTAAAAATTCGGCGGAAGCTATTCATGATGGTTTTTCTCGCGCGTGGCCGTCCATCCGCGACAGTAATATCTCCAGTATGATTACCGCCGTCATTCTTTTCTGGTTCGGAACTTCGCTAATCAAAGGGTTCGCGCTTGTCTTCGGTCTTGGCGTTTTGGTTTCAATGCTCACAGCGATTTCCGTCTCCCGAACTTTCCTAATGGCCCTCGGGGTTGATGCCCGAGGCAAATTTGCCCACTTTCTTTTCGGAAGCGGGACAAGAGCATGAAGTATCTTGTATCGTGTATATCGTATCTTGTATAACTACTAACTATCGACCACTAACTATCCATTATGTTTATAGTCAAACACAGAAAAGTTTTCTTCGCAATTACCGGGACGATTGTGGCGCTCGCGCTCGGCGCGCTTATTTTCTTCGGATTGCATCAGGGAACTGATTTCACTGGTGGAACTCTCGTACAAGTTAAATACGAGAAAGGACGGCCCGATGCAAAAGTGCTTTCTCTGACGCTTGATGAGGCAGGATTTAAGGGCTACTCGCTTCGCGGAGCAGGGGAAAATGATTACATCCTGCGCACAGGGTCTCTCACGAACGAAATGCGCTCATCTCTACCAGCGACTTTTTCCGTTCATGGCGGATTTCCTGCCTCGATTTCCGAATTGACTGAAGTCGGGCCGACTGTCGGGCTGGAGTTGCGAAACAAGGCAATCATCGCTCTCGGACTTGTTATGCTCGCGATTCTTCTTTTTATCGCTTTCGCTTTCCGAAAAGTCTCACAGCCCGTTTCGTCCTGGATATACGGACTAATTGCGCTTGTTACTCTCGTTCACGATGTAATCGTGCCTGTCGGCTTTTACGCAGCGCTAGGATATTTCCTCGGAGCGCAGGTGGATACTTTGTTTGTGACGGCGATTCTAACGGTTCTCGGTTTTTCTATCCACGACACCATCGTCGTCTTTGATCGCGTGCGGGAAAATCTGCGAGTGAATCAAGAACGAGGCCGGCGAGAAGATTTCGCGGAAACGGCAGGTCGAAGCTTGGGGCAGACATTCGTGCGCTCCATAAACACCTCGCTCACCGTTTTGATAACGCTCCTCGCGCTCTTTTTCCTCGGTCCCGCTTCCACGAAAGATTTTGCATTGACGCTTCTCGTCGGAATTATCGCTGGCACGTACTCGTCAATCTTTTTAGCAACGCCCCTCCTTGTTTCAACGGAACGTTATTTTGCGAATCGGAGGTAGCTATATCACGTCCCGCCCCGTAGCTCCGCCGAAGGCGGATGGTGCCGGGGTCAATATTTCTCGCCACATTTCTTGCTATTTATTTTTTATTCGTTTCAATGACAATACGATAGATGTACATATGTACATCTATCGTATTGTCATTCCTGTGTTGGTTTGCAACGCGGAGATAGTTGCGCGCGTCCCGTAGTATAATCCACGCATGAGAATCAAGACCATCGGCATCGTGGGATACGGCTCGTTCGGCGCACTTGCTTTTACGCTTTTCCAGCGCTTCGCGCCTTCAATTCAAGTGCGAGTTTTTTCGCGCGAGCAAGAGCCGGACAATAAGAAATATTTCTCGCTTGCAGACACGGCGCAGTGCGATGCCGTCATTCTTACAGTGCCGATTCACGCGTTTGAGGAGGTGCTTGCGAAAGTCGTCCCGCTTGCCGGAAAAGACACGGTAATCGTGGACATCGCTACTGTAAAAGTACACACCTCCGGGCTCTTGAAAAAACTGGCAAAAGGTCGCCGCTACATTGCAGCACACCCGATGTGGGGTCCGGAAAGTTACGAAAAGCGCGCGGGCGATGTGAAAGGTTTTAGAATTGTGATAACAGATGGCTCGCTAGAAGTGGAAGAATACAAAGCGCTCGCGGCATTCTTAAAACAATGCGGATTTAACGTGGTTGAAATGACGGCTGATAGCCACGACAAGCAAATCGCGGAAACGCTTTTCCTAACGCACCTCATCGGGCAGGGGGTTTTGGAGGGCGGTTTCAGGCGCACCGATATCGACACCGTCTCGTTCGGCTACCTTATGGACGCGGTGGAGAGTGTGCGTCGCGACGAGAAATTATTCCGCGACGTGTTCCGGTATAACCCATACTGCAAAGATGTACTTGCTCGATTTAAAAGCGCCGAGGAAAAAGTTCGCGGTTTGCTACAGGAACCGGTAGATGTTCAAGAGAAAGATAACTTGAGGATTGGGATATCCGGCGCGGAGGGTAGCTTTTCCGAAGAGGCGGCAAGAGAATACGCAAAAACCAGCAATCTGAAGGAATTTTCGCTCGCATACCTAATCTCTGTTGAAAACGTGCTTTCTTCGCTTGAAGGGAGGGCTATTGGCCTCGGTATTTTTCCTATTGAAAATTCGACCGGCGGCGTCGTCACCGAAACCGTTCACGCTATGGCGAAACACAACTTTGATATAAAAAAGCTCTTCGATATAGATATACATCAAAATCTTTTGGTCCGCGAGGGCATGGGGAAGAGCGAAATAACGACCATTACATCGCACGAACAGGCGCTCAAACAGTGCCGCGCGTATTTGAAGAGCGAGTGGCCGAGTACGAAAATAGAAGAATATGAGGACACTGCAAAAGCAGCGGAAGATTTGGCGGCGGACAAATTACCACGTTCAACTGCCGTTATCGCATCTGCCGCTGCCGCCAAACTCTATAAATTAAAAATCCTCGAAAAATCAATCCAAGACCTCAAAACTAATTACACAACGTTCATTGCGGCCTCGGCGCGCTAAATATCTTTGCGATTTTTCTCGACAGAAACAGAGTAATCATGCACGAGCTTATTGATGTCAGTCACGAATTCCTTTGATAGCCCAAGCGCCTCGCCTTTCTCCACCCACATTTTTAGAATAGCGTCGCGCCTTCCTTCATCAACAGCCTCGATGTTATGAGTGGCCTTGTATCGCCCGATTTTTTTGACGAGCGCAGTGCGCTTGGCAAGGGAATTGAGAACGTCCTCGTCTACTGAGTCTATCTCTGCCCGCAATTCCCGCAGTTCGTTTTTTTCTTCCATTCCCGCATTATCCCATACACCCGCCCCTGCACAAACTTGGCCAGTTCGCCAAAAGCGATAATTGTGGTGATGAGGTCATTGACCAAGGATGTAGTATGATTGGTGCATGATAGAGGAGAAGGCACAGAAAACTATACTGAAAACTACGCAGAAGTTTTGGGACGCGGCTGTTAAAAGTGAATCATTCATAGATAGAGCAAGGGGAAAAGAAGTAGGACACAGGATGGCAGACTTTATCGATGAAGAGACCACTGCGCTTCTTGAGCAGACCTTCAAAGCTGTCTATCATCGGACGGCAAAAGGCGGTACCGTGACTCGCTCAATGGGTGATGTGTGGTTTCCGAGCAAAGGTATTTATCATCCCATCAACGTAAAGACGAGCATTACTGGTGCGAAGGGTCAGCCGAACATGGTGTCGTTAAAGAAATTGCTAGACGCTCTTTTGGATCACAAGATCGATTCTTACTATCTCTTAATTGTTAAGGTATCTATTGGGGCAAAGATGTCATGCGAGGTGCATCTTGTTGACCTTTTGGATTATCTAGACTACATGGCACACGACTCTGGTCCGGGGCAAATTATGCTCAAGGCAGGGCTGTTTTTCAAATCCGTAGAATCTGGCGTGGTACCAAAAAAGAGAACGCTCGGAGAGAAAGTTCGACGGCTCGTAGAAATGCTCGAGGGTGGCGATAGGAGGCTCGCGACAAATAGAAAGAGAGTTCTAAAGCGCCTCAAAGCAAAGGCAATGCTCTACGACGAATCACGACATATCGTAACGCCACAGACACAGGCAGCATATAATTTTCTATGAGCACTACAAAATTAAAGCGGAACCAGAAGAGGCAAATGGGACAGTTCCTTACTCCGCTACCCTTGGCCTCAAGCATAGTAGATACAATCGCGCTTGCGAAGAATCATAAGTTTTTGGAGCCGAGCATGGGCGATGGCTCTTTCATAATCCCCCTCATTGAAAGATTCATCACGCTTTACAGTGGTTCCATCGAAGAACGTCTCTCACGCATACTTTCTGAAAATATTTGGGGTATCGAGCTGGACAAGAATCTATACGAGAATTGTTTACAGAATATACGTAATCGGTGGGGTTATATGCCATCAAAACACAACCTTGTTCACGGCGATTTCTTCCGCACAATATTTCCTACTCATTTTGATTTCGTTGTCGGTAACCCGCCTTTTGGCGGCTCATTCGACCCTTCTATCGAAGATGCTCTAGACGCAATGTTCGGTGTGCGTAATGGTGAGAAAATAAAGAAAGAGACATACGCATTTTTCATTGTGAAAAGTACCGACCTCTTGAAGCGAGGCGGTAGTCTTGCGTTCATTTGTTCCGACACATTTCTGACAATCAATACCATGCGCGGACTTCGGTCATATCTTATGCATAACGGCGATATTGAAATTAAACGCTTGCCGACATTTTCAGACGAAACAACTCATCCTATGGTCATATTGCGGTATACCCATAGAGGCGTACCGGGAAAAGTGTCTGTTCATTCAAGCCCTCTCTCACACGAAAGTATCAATAAAACTGGCAATCTGTCATTCGGATTGAAACAGGAGCTTGAGAAATATTTTTCAGGATCTCGAATGGGCGATTTCTTTGTCGCTACAAGTGGCATGACCACGGGAAAGAACGAATATTTCGTTCGAGAGATTATAAACGGGAAAATATATGAGCCATACCGCTTTTCATTCTCTGAGATGCCAATCACCTTAAAAACTGAATTAGAAAAAGCACGGCTGGGCAAACTTTCTGATAAATTGATTTGGGAAATCGAAGATAAAGAAAAGACAGGAGCGACTCGGCGCGCAGTGTCAATCGAGCGATTGAGCACTCCGCGTGAGATTGCTATCCCGCATAAGCATTACCTTCCTTACAATAAAGCAAACAACTCGATCATATATAACCCACCGACACACATGATTTATTGGAAAGACGATGGGGATGCAGTTTTAACCTATAAGAAAGGGGGTAATTGGTACTTGCGCGGCGTTGGGGGGCAGCCATATTTCATGCGGGAAGGCATCACGTGGCAATTGATTGCGAGCCGGATGCACATGAAGTACTTGCCAGCAGGTTATATTCTTGATAGCGGGGCTCCCTGTGCATTTCCTCGCGAGCATGTAGCGAAAGATGAAATATACTTTGCGCTTGGATGGTCTCTAACCCGTCAGTGTAATAGAATACTTAAAGAAGTAATAAACCATACTAAGAATATTCAGGGGAAAGATTTTGAGAGACTTCCGTATCCGTTTTGGGTTTCGTCTGCAGACAAAAAGCGAATCATTTCCATAATAAAAGACTTAATACGTCACGCGATGAAAGGTAACCGATACGATTACAATAACGTTGAAATTGGCATGCTTGATTCACTGTTTAGTTTTCCTGCTGATGTGGAGGTGCCAGTTTCTTTTGTGTCGCAAAATGAAATGATGTCACTGCCTTTTTAGCAAATGCAGCTTGATGGGGGGAATTAAGCGCATGGTTTTAACAAAGCCAAATCAGTTATAAGTCGGTTACATTCCTCTTGCTATCGACCGATGGCAACAGGCCAAGGGAGCCATTGACACCCCAATAGCCCCTGTGTATACTCCCCCGACATTTGCTCAAGAGCCAGATTGAGTTGCGGTTGCGCTTTTAGTAAAGGGAACATAGGTGGAAGCGGTTTTCTTTTAATAAAAGAGGTTTAACTAAATAAATAACACACGGCATACGACGCCTGGTCGCATGCGCAGTCTGTTGTTCGCTGTTGCTATGGCAAAACCGCACGCCCGTCCGCAGAAATTTTTTGGCCGTTTTCGAGAGCCGCTCGTCAAGCTGCCGAGTCTCGTAGAGTCGCAAAGCGATTCTTTCAAGCAGTTCATCGAGGGCGGAGCCGAGCGCGTCTTCAGAGAGTTTTCTCCGATAGCGGACCACGCGGGAAAGAAATTTGAATTGAAGTTTGTTAAATTCGCGTTCGGACCCTTGCGCTGGGACGAGCATTACGCGAAGCAGACGATGCGCACGTACGAGGCGCCGCTCTCGATGGTTGCTCGCCTAAAAAATAAGACAACGGGAGATGAGAAAGAACAAGAAATCTTTCTCGCGGATTTTCCGTGGATGACGCCGCACGGCTCGTTCATTATCAACGGCGTCGAGCGCATCGTGGTGCCACAGCTTGCCCGCTCATACGGAGTTTTCTTTGAATCAATTCCTTACAAGGGGAAGGGTTATTTCGCCGCGAAAATAATTCCCGCGCGCGGGGTATGGATAGAAATTGAATCAGATGTTGATGGCGGTATTTACGTGAAGATTGATAGAAAGCGCCGTTTCCCCGTTACATCTCTTCTGCGTATTTTGGGATTAGCCACGGACAATGAGGTTATCGGCAAGTTTGCAAAATCTCATGCGGCGCGCGCGGCAATAGAAACGACGCTCGGACATGATCACGCGAAGACGCCGGAGGAGGCATATGTCGAGATTTACCGGCGCCTCCGAGATGGCGACATTGCAACGCCAGAATCCGCTCGCGACCACGTAAAGGCCATTTTAAGCCCTGATCGTTACGATTTCTCGCGCGTAGGCCGTTTTCATTTCAACCGCCGTTTCGGCCTTCCTACATCCGACAAGGACATCACGAACTCCACTCTCACGCTCGACGACGTAGCGCGCATTGTCGCTCACATCGCTGAATTGAACGCTCATCCGGCGGCCGAGCCGGACGACATAGACCATCTAGGATTTAGGCGCGTACGTTTCGTGGGCGAACTTTTGGAACAGCGCATGCGTGTTGGACTTTCGCGAATGAAGCGCAATATTCAGGACAGAATGGCGATGGTTGACCCGGAAACTTCTTTGCCAGTCCAGTTTGTTAATCCTCGTCCGTTCCAAGCCGCTATCCGAGAATTTTTCGCGACAGACCAACTTTCGCAATTAGCACAGCAGTACAACATGCTCGATGAGATAGAGCACTTGAGAACTCTTTCAACTCTCGGGCGCGGCGGCCTTACTTCAGAGCGCGCGGGCCTTGAGGTGCGCGACGTGCACTCTTCCCACTATGGAAGGGTTTGTCCAATTCACACGCCGGAAGGAAAGAACATCGGTCTGGTATTGCACATGTCTCTGTACGCGCGTCCAAATGATTTTGGCATCGTGGAGACCCCATACGCGAAAGTGGAAAAAGGCCACATCACGAAAGAAATTAAATATTTAAACGCGCTTGAAGAAGAGCAATATGCGATAGCTCACGCCGCGACTGCGCGCAATGACAACGGTCTAATCACTGAGAAATTCGTAGAGGTCCGCAAAGCCGGGAACCCTACTCTCGTTAGCCGCGAACACGTTGATTTTATGGAAGTTGCCACGAATCAGCCGTTTTCAGTCGCGACCGCGCTCATCCCGTTCGTTGAAAACGACGACGCGAACCGCGCGCTCATGGGTTCCAACATGCAAAAACAAGCGGTACCGCTCGTACTCCCTCAAGCGCCGCTTGTAGCGACCGGCGTGGAAGAAATGGCCGCGCGAGATTCGGGGCGGCTGATTATCGCCAGCGAGCCCGGCGAAGTTACATACGCGGATGCTCGTCGCATTGATGTCAAAAATTCCGCGGGCAAAACGCACGAGTATAAGTTGGTGAATTTTTCTCGAACCAATGGATTCACTACATTTCACCAGAGACCGGCAGTTTCCGCGGGAGATCATGTAAAGAAAGGCACGGTACTCGCTGATACTTCCACGTCCGACGGCGGACAGCTTTCCATCGGGCAGAATGTTAGCGTGGCATTTTTGCCGTGGTACGGCGCGAATTACGAAGACGCGATAGTTGTTTCAGAACGGCTCGCGAAGGGCGCGCGATTTACATCAATACATATGGAGGAATTCGTATGTGTTGTGCGCGACACGAAGCTTGGGCCTGAGGTCACAACTCACGACATCCCGAACGTCAGCGAATTTAAATTAAGGAATTTGGATGAGGATGGCGTTGTGCGCATCGGAGCGGAAGTTCGTTCCGGAGATATCTTGGTCGGCAAGGTTACGCCGAAAGGAGAGACACAGTTGACGCCGGAAGAGCGCCTGCTCCACGCGGTGTTTGGAGAAAAAGCGAAGGATGTCAAGGACACGTCGCTCCGCATGGAAGGAGGCAAGCGAGGGCGCGTAATCGGAGTCAAAGTATTTTCCCGAGAGACCGGAGATTCGCTCGAAAGCGGCGTTATCAAACGCGTCCACGTTGAGGTGGCGCAACTTCGCACGATATCCGTGGGCGATAAGCTCGCGGGCCGACACGGCAACAAAGGCGTCATCTCGCGCGTTCTTCCCGAGGAAGATATGCCGTTCGACGATGATGGCAATCCTGTCGACATAATACTGACTCCTCTCGGAGTTCCATCGCGTATGAACCTCGGTCAAATTCTTGAACTTCACCTGGGGCTTGCGGCAGAGACTCTGAATTATCAAGCAATTGTGCCATCTTTTGCGGGAGCAACAGAGGAAGAGATTCGCGTGGAATTGAAGAAGGCCAAGCTCTCCGATACAGGAAAGAGAATACTCTTTGATGGTTTGACCGGCGAGCCGTTCGCTCAGCCAGTATCCGTCGGAATCATGTACATTCTGAAACTGCATCACATGGTGGAAGACAAAATTCACATGCGTTCCATCGGTCCGTACTCGCTCACGACCCAACAGCCGCTCGGTGGCAAGGCGCAAAATGGAGGCCAGCGCGTCGGGGAAATGGAAGTATGGGCATTTTTGGGCTACGGCGCCGCGCATAGCTTGCGAGAAATTCTCACAATCAAGTCGGACGACATTCTGGGCCGCTCTGCCGCATTCGACGCAATCGTTTCCGGAAAACGCATAGAGGAGACGAACACGCCTGCGACATTCAACGTTCTTGTTCGTCACTTGCGCGGATTGGGGATAGACATGGAGTTTATAGAAAATCAAGGAGCGTAAAGAAATCGTTATGAATGAAATGGATTACTATTTCTTTACCCGCCCAAATTTCTCAACAAATTATATGAACATCATCAAATATCAGAAAAAAGTTCCATCGAACGATTGCAGATACGGCGCAAACATTATAAGAAATTTAGGCGGGTATAAGATTTTCTAACCCGCTTCGCTCATAACAAAATCTAATATGCAAAAAAGAAAAGACATAATCCCTCAGAACTTCGACGCGGTCGCGATGCGGCTTGCGAGTCCTGAGCGTATTCTTGAATGGTCGTTCGGCGAAATCACGAAACCGGAAACCATCAACTATCGCACCCAGCGCCCGGAAAAGAACGGCCTCTTTGATGAGCGAGTATTCGGACCAGAGAAGGACTACGAATGTTACTGTGGCAAATATCGCGGGATCCGTTTTCGCGGAATCGTTTGTGAGAAATGCGGGGTGGAATTGACGCGCGCGGTCGTTCGTCGAGAGCGCATGGGACACATTGATCTTGCCACTCCAGTTTCGCACATCTGGTTTCTTCGGGGAATCCCTTCTCGCATCGCGCTTCTTCTAGGCCTCTCTACCGCTGAAGTCGAGAAAATCGTATATTTTGCCGGTTACATTGTGACGCAAGTTATGGAAACGGAACGAATGCGATTGTTAAAAGATTTGGAGCAGGAATTCCAACAGAAGACCAAATCTGCCGCGAATCCTGAGGAAAAAGCTCGACTCAAGGATTTGGCAACGAAAGCGAAAAAAGACATTGAATCAATCAAAGAGGGCGCGGTGTTGGACGAGGCGGCATATCACTTGTTTGCGGTGAAATACGGCGCGCTCTTTAGAGCCGCTATCGGAGCCGAGGCGCTCTATAATATATTGAAGCGCATTGATTTAGACAAATTCGTGAAAAAAGCGCGCGAGAGGTACGAGAAATCTGGAGCGGCCGATAAGGATAAGCTGCGCAAACAGTTGGCTCTCGGCGAGGCCCTGCGAAGAGCCGGAGTCCGTCCCGAATGGATGTTTATGACTCGTCTTCCAGTAGTTCCGCCAGCATTGCGCCCCATGGTCGCGCTCGAAGGAGGCCGCCATGCATCGTCTGATTTGAACGATCTCTACCGCCGCGTCATCAACAGGAACAACCGCTTGAAACGTCTTCTCTCAATCCATGCTCCTGAAGTAATTTTACGAAATGAGAAACGCATTCTGCAGGAAGCAGTAGACGCACTTCTGGACAATTCAATGCGCCGAGGTTCGGGCATTTTGGGCATATTGGGAGGCCGCCGCCGAGCTCTCAAATCTCTTGCCGACTATCTAAAGGGCAAACACGGATACCTTCGCCAGAATCTTCTCGGAAAGCGGGTGGACTACTCCGGCCGTTCCGTCATCGTCGTGGGGCCAGATTTGGCTCTTGATGAATGCGGATTGCCGAAGCACATGGTGCTGGAATTGTTCCGTCCGTTCGTCATTCAGGGACTCTTGGCGCGCGAACTCGCGTACAACATCCGCGGCGCGGGACGTTTGATAGAAGATGAGGCGCCGGAAATTTGGCCGATTCTTGAAGAGGCAATACAGAACAAATACGTTCTCCTGAACCGCGCGCCGACCTTGCACCGACAAAGCGTCCAGGCTTTCCGCCCTGTTTTGATTGAAGGCAACGCTATTCAAGTGCATCCGCTAGTTTGTCCCGCTTACAACGCGGACTTTGATGGCGACGCGATGGCCGTACACGTTCCGCTTTCGGAAGCCGCGCAGATGGAAGCCGCGAAAATAATGTCAGCCAACAAGAATGTTCTGAAACCAGGAAGCGGCGACGTTGTAGTCGCGTCCAAACTTCTGGACATCATTCTTGGATGCTACTGGATGACAAAGATGATTGCTGGAGCCATGGGCGAGGGAAAGGCATTTCCTTCAACAAATTCGGCTATAACCGCGTTTGATTTCAAGGCAGTGGACTTGCGCGCGAGAATTCGCGTTCTTCCTTCGGAAAACAAAAAATACGAGCAGTTCGGCGGAAAAGTCTTTGAAACATCCATCGGACGCCTGCTGTTCAACTCAGTTCTTCCGAGCGACTTTCCGTATATAAACGAGGAAATCACAAACAAGCGAATGGGAGCTTTAGTTCAAAACCTCGTCACGCACTACAAATTAGACGGCATCCCCGCGATTCTGGACAAAATAAAAGCTTTTGGTTTCAGGTACGCGACATACGCCGGAATCACATGGTCTATTTCAGACGTTGTTGTTCCGGAAATCAAAGAAAAACTTGTAGAGGAGGGCCGCGCGCGGGCTGCCAAAGAACAGGAAAACTTCAACAACGGACTTTTGACGGAAGACGAACGTTATCAAATGACTGTCGGAATCTGGGGCAAGGTCGGAAACGACTTGCGCAAGCATGTAACGGCGGCGCTTGACCCGAACGGGCCGGTTTCCGACATGATTACTTCCGGCGCGCGCGGCTCCGTCGTTCAACTTCACCAGATGGCCGGCATGAAGGGCCTCATAACGAACCCGCGAGGAGAAATCATTGAATTTCCAATTACGTCGTCGCTCAAAGAAGGATTGACCCCCATCGAGTATTTCATTTCAACGCACGGCGCCCGAAAGGGATTAGCCGACACGGCGCTTAACACCGCGCGCGCGGGCTATCTCACGCGACGCCTCTTTGACGTGGCGCACGATGTCGTAATACTTCTGAATGATTGCGGTACGAAAGAGGGCGTGACGATTTTGCGCCCGGGCAAGGAAAACATTGGCGGATCTTTCTCCGACAGGCTCCATGGCCGAGTGCTCGCAAGGGATATTGAAGGTTTCTCCGCCAGAGGCGGATCCGCCTTCGGCGGAAAGCGCAACCATCTTTTGACTCGCGATGACGCAAAGGAGATAGAAGAAAGTCCGGCTAAGGAAGCAATAGTTCGTTCTCCTATGACGTGTACGGTGGCGCGCGGCGTATGCCAGAAATGCTACGGCGTTGACCTTACTACGGGAGAAATGATAGATGTCGGTGAAGCGGTCGGCGTTGTCGCCGCGCAAGCTATCGGCGAGCCGGGAACTCAGCTCACAATGCGTACGTTCCACACCGGAGGCGTAGCGACTGCGGGAGGCGACATCACGATGGGCTTGCCTCGCGTTGAAGAAATCTTTGAATCTCGCATGCCGAAATTGCCCGCGACACTCGCGCGAGTTTCCGGAGTCGTATCCGATATATCAAAAGACGGCGATGAAACAGTTATCACGATGATACCGGAGACAGCGTCGCTCAAAACAGGCAAGGCCGCGAAGAAGGAGACTGAATACAGGATCAGTCCAATGAGAATAATTCTGGTCAAGAAGGGCTCGCATGTAACCAAGGGCGAATTCCTGACAGACGGCTCCGCGGATTTGGAGGATGTCTTTGCACTTGCCGGAAAAGAAGCAGCTCAGCAATACATCATCAACGAAATTACGCGAATCTATGAATTGCAGGGAGTTTCCACGTCACGCAAGCACCTGGAAATTATCGTTAAGCAAATGTTCGGCCGCGTATCAATAATTTCAAGCGGTGGTACCGGAATCTCGGCGGGCAGTATCATTGCTGACTTTGAGTATGAGCGCATCAACAAACGGCAGAAAGAAGCGGAAGGCGAACCGGCGAAAGGCAAGCAGTTGCTCCTCGGCATCACCGAAGTCTCCCTCACGCGCGCTTCGTTCCTTTCCGCGATCTCATTCCAGAATACGCCGCGCAAGTTGGCAGAAGCCGCCGTTTCCGGCTCTGTTGACCGCCTCATTGGGCTTAAGGAAAACGTCATCATCGGCCGCCTCATTCCCGCCGGTACCGGTTTCAAGGGAAGCAAGAAGTACGCGATGATTGAGGAAATGGAAGCGCAATTTGCCGCGGAGGAAGCCGCCGTGGGTACCGATTCAGGCGCAAGCAATGCATAAGTGGTTTCGCTAGCGGCTAGATTTAGTATATTGTCCAAGCTATGAAAACGGCGACATTGTTCGAGAAAATCGGAAGCATTTAAAAAGGCGGAGGAGCTTTTGGAATTAAAGAAGCCGCCTATAAAATAATCGAATTGGATTCAATAAAAAGACTGTCATGAATGAGATGCCCAAAAACAAGACTAACTCAGACGCTGATCAGAATCAGGTGGTTCGACAAGTTCCAACTATGGCAAATGTCCACGACGAGTTCGCCGAAGCGTTTCGCGAATCTAACAAGTTGCCTACTTGGGTATACGTTGGTAGACCTGCAATGGAAAGATTACTGGCACCTTTTTTTGCCAGAGGCGCCGGAACGAAATTTTTAGACTTGGGATCTGCTAGTGGAAGAATTGAGACAGATCTTTTATTGCCGCATGGTGTTGCGGCACGAGACATAACGGGTGTGGAAATAAGCCCAAGACAGGTTGAAATGGCAAAAGCCAGAATACCGGGTGCTAACTTTATACTTGGCGATATTACCAATGTGGCACTACCGTCAGATACATTTGACGTGGCGTTCTCTCACATGGTCTTTGAACATCTGGACGATGAGCAGTTTCTAGCTGTTTGCAAAAATACCTATGTTGCGCTAAAACCTGGCGGGACTTTTGCTTTTGTGATGACTCACCCAGACAGAATGGTTGACATTGATGGGAATTTAATCAAAGAATATGGTCCATTTACAACAATGGCGCCATGGGGAGTCGAACTGCGTAATTGGCGCAGAAGTATTTCCCAGACAATCAATACTATAAAAACTGTGGGTTTTGAAGTTGAACTTACTGAAGAAATCAAATTCCCCGAACCAACTAGAGATTTGGATCCAAAAATTTATGCAACACAGATGCATAATTACATGATATTCAAAAAATATCCTGCAATTAGGTTGTCGATCAAAGCTATTAAACCCGAGGTTTAATGCAGTTAATGGCAGCTAAGGTTAACGGGTTAATGGGGTTAATGGGACAGTCACCATTGTTTTCTAAACTTTGAGGTTTTATTCATCAACTTTTCTATGGGTGGTTTGGTCTCGTTCGGATATATGTCTGTGCCACATATAACGCTAGTTTATGCGCGTTTTGCAAAGTTAACGGGGACAAAAAGTTAACGGGGACAAGTTAACGGGGACAGTCACCATTATTACCCAGTCAGCGTCATTTCCCAAACTTTATAAGGTTTTCTTATTTGCTATGCCCGTACTTTCTGCTTGATGCCGAGGTGTTTTTCGATTGCCACGATGCGCTCAAAGGCATGGTCGATTTCCTTGCTAAATCCAGAATGATTTTCAACTGCTCTCTCAACCGCTTTGAGCCGCTGTTTGATGTCGGCAAGCTCCGTCATGATTCCCGCGATGTCGGCCTTGGTTGCCATTTCTTTGCGGATACTGGCAAAACCAGTCGTCACCTCTCCGCGAACATCAGTGATATCGGCCTTGGTCGCCATTTCTTTTCGCACCTCGGCAATATCCTCCTTGGTCGCCATGTGCTTCACGACATGCCGAATCATTTCTCCGACCTCATTGAGAGTTGTCTTTTTTACCATGGCAAGATTATATCACGGCACTGGCGTTGTTATCAAAATCAAGGGAAGTCATTGATTTGGAACATATAACGCTAGCTTGTGCGGCCGCACAAGCTAGCGTTATATGCCTAATTGGGAGTATCACGCGAAACCCGACAATTGGGCCATAAAGTGGTAATGTTTACTTGTATGAGCGATACAGTTCAGCAAATTAAGGATAAACTCTCGATCATTGACGTGGTTTCGCAATACGTGAAGCTTGAGCGCGCGGGGTTATCCTTGCGCGCGCGGTGTCCTTTCCACTCGGAGAGAACCCCATCGTTTTTCGTTTCTCCCGAACGAGGAACTTATCACTGCTTCGGGTGCAATGTAGGCGGCGATATCTTTTCTTTTGTTGAAGAGATAGAAGGGCTGGATTTCAAAGGAGCGCTTAAAATTCTTGCAGAGAAAGCGGGCGTGCCCCTCGTGTACGAGAGAAAGGAAAAGACAGATTCTCGCGACAGGTTGTTTGAACTGCTTGAGACGGCGACTATCTATTACACATCGCATCTCACTGACTCTGCACGGGAATACCTGGAAAAGCGGGGGATACATGAAGCAACGGTGCAATCGTTCCGTGTCGGTCTTGCAGGCGAGGCGTGGGATGAACTTTTTAAATATCTGCGTGCCAAAGGATTTTCGGAAAAAGAAATCATTGATGCAGGGCTCGCAAAGCGCAATGAGCGCAAAAGCGTCAACGACAAATTCCGCAATAGAATAATGTTTCCCATAGCGGATAGTGCCGGGCGCATTGTCGGATTCTCTGGCCGTATAGTCCCTGATTCGGGCGCGAGTTCCGGAAAGACAGAGAAGCGCGAAGACGGTTTTGAACCGCCAAAATATATGAATTCTCCCGAAACGGAACTTTTCCACAAATCGAAGATATTGTATGGCTTTGACCGAGCAAAGCACGCCATCAGGAAGCACAATTGCGCTGTTTTGGTGGAGGGGCAAATCGATTTAGTGGCTTCACATCAGTCTGGATGGGCGAATACGGTTGCGGTATCTGGCACGGCATTTACGACTGAGCATGCGGCTCTCATTCGCCGGATGACGGATAATCTCGTCATCGCGCTTGATGCCGATGAGGCGGGTATAAAAGCCGCGGGACGCACAGCGCGCACGGCAATTGCTTCCGGCATAAATGTGAAAGTCGCACAACTTCCTACTGGATTGGATCCAGCCGACCTGATTCTCAAAAACGGAACGGAAGCGTGGCGAGAGGCAATTCGCAATGCGAAAGATATCATCGCGTTTCTACTTGATGTTCTTCGCGAACACGCGCCACAACAAGACAAATTCCGCAGAAATGTGGAAGCAATTGTTTTGCCGTTCATTGCTGATGTTCAGAGTCCTATTGCAAAGGATCAATATATACGTACTGTCGCCGGACAACTTGGAGCAGGAGAGGGGGCGGTTACTGAGGCCGTAGCTAAATTGCCGCGCTCACGAGAAGTAAATGAAATTTCCCCCAGCGCATATGTTGCAAAAAGTGAGAGCGTGGCGAAGCCCGCCTCCGCCTTAGGCTACGGGCGCGCCAAGCAAGCATTCTCGCTCTTGCTGTGGCAGGAGTCTCTGCCGAAGCCAGTTCTTGACACGGAAGCGTTTGCGAAAGAGCTTGAGAGCGTTATCGGTGCCGAAGCGGTCAAAATTTTACGAAGTCTGCCAAAAAATGAACTTGAAAGTTTGAGATTCTCAGCCGAATCTGTTCACGGAAAAAGTTCGATGCTAAAACGCGAGGCGGAAACACTACTCTCGTCTCTTCATCGCGATCAACTCACGGCCCGTCTTACCGAAGCGACAGAACAGCTAAAAAGGGCGGAGTTTGCAGGGAATGAAAAAGAGATAGAAAAAGCGATGGGTGTGTGTAAGCTGTTGACAACCCTGTTGACAACTCACGTTGCGAAACCGCATGAATAATTGTATTATTTTGCCGTGAGCGCCGCGCGAGCGGCGTTTGTCTGCTTTTAGTCTAGGAGCGGGAGGCGCATCAACAGAAAGCGAAAATTCTTCGCTTACGTTGTTAATGTTCCAGACAGAACCATTGTATGACAAAAAAGAAAAAAAGCAAAATTAAGAAATCAAAAAAGCGCTCCACGCACGCAAAGAAAAAGCGCGTGCAAAAAAAGCGTACGCGTAAAAAGAAAATAATTTCTAAAAAGAGGCGTGCGGCTAAGCGTAAACCAGCAGCCAAAAAGGTTAAGATAACCAAGGCCACCGCAGGACGCGTGAAGGGAAGAGCGCAATCAAGAAAAGCAAAAGGAAAGGACCAGTCAAAAGTTGAAGCGCTGATAACGCTCGGGCGCGAGCGCGGGTACATTACTTACGACGAGATTTTGCGCGAATTCCCAACGATAGAAGACAATGTAATTCTTTTGGAAGACATATACGAACGCTTCAGTACCGCGGGAATAGACGTGCTAGAAGGCGGAGGAATGCTGGAAGATAATTCTGCTACGCTCGTGTTGGAGCGGAAAAAACTCCAGAATCGCCGAGCGGACAGCGGATTTGATTCGGTTCAAATGTACTTGCGAGAAATCGGCCAGTATCCGCTCATCAACGGAGACCAGGAAAAGGAGCTGGCGAAACGGATTTTGCAGAATGACGACGAAGCCCGCAACATTCTCGCGCGTTCCAACCTGCGCCTCGTGGTTTCTATCGCTAAAAAATATGTAAATCGCTCGCCCGACCTCACTCTCCTTGACCTAATTCAAGAGGGAAACCTTGGCCTTTTTAAGGCGGTGGATAAATTTGACTACACGAAGGGCTACAAATTCTCAACCTACGCCACGTGGTGGATTCGACAGGCAATTACTCGCGCTCTTGCCGACCAATCGCGCACCATCCGCATTCCCGTTCACATGGTAGAAACTATCGCGAAATACAAACAAAAAGTGCGCGAACTTTCACAGCACTTGGGGCGCGACCCTCTTCCGGAAGAAATTGCCGAAGAAATGGGGATTGAGGTTGATAAAATTTACGTCATCCAAAAAATAAATCAAGACACCGTTTCTCTCGAGAGTCCGGTGGGAGAAGACGACGACGAGCGCTCAACCTTGGGGAGTTTTATCGCGGACGATACGATTGCCTCGCCCGACCAAGACGCCTCGCGCCGAATTCTTTCGGAACAAATGGAAGGAATTTTGGACGAGCTGTCGCCGAAGGAAAGAAAGATTTTAGAAATGCGCAACGGTCTTACTGACGAGGGCATTTGCTACACGCTTGAAGAGGTCGGGCGCGAATTCGGCGTCACCCGCGAGCGCATCCGCCAGATTGAAGCTAAGGCGCTTGAACGCATTAGATTGCACGACCGCGCGAAGCAGTTGAGGAGTTACTGAATAATAGTTCGTAGTAAGTAGAACGTAGTACGTAGAATAGAAAAGGCCAGTGCGAAATCGGCTTCTCTACGCCTGTACCATTCATCGACAGGTGTCGGTGAATGGTACAGGCAAACTCCATGTTTCGCGTTGTGTGGGTCATTCCCAAAGTTATACTCCTCCGAACCCGCATTCCCCGCGCCTAGAACTGTATCCAAATATCTCGGTCCTTATCTAATATCCGAAGGTTTAGCCTCGGAGATTAGATGCATCGACACCACATCTTCATCAATTTGCATTACGTTCTTCCACGCAACGCAGCCGTTTCGCACGAAAAGAATAGCGCAGCCTATTATGGCAGTAGCATAAATAATTCCCCAGCCATATGTAGGAATAGGAGGAATAATTTGTTTTGACATCGTAAAAATATAAATCAAAATCGGAGCCAAAACAGTCGCGAAGCAGGAATTAAAGTTTGCTATCGCAATATGCCATCTCTTATGAACCTGATTACAGACGTGTTGCCCCTCCTTTTCAAGTGCTCGCCATATATCCAACTCGCGAATGTTCGTGGGAGTACGTGCATCAAGTAAATCCACAACAGCGTTTACGAAGCTTGAAATAATAAAGCCCAGAGCCAATATAAGTACGGGGCCAACAACTATACTTAACAAAGCCGATTTATTAATCAAGAAAGCCAGAAAGTAGGATGGTGAATAGAAAAAAATAAAGAATAAAGTCAGAATCGGGGGAACCAGAAATCTAATATCAAGTATTCTTTCCATATTCATCCCGCCAATGCTATACCCCTGCTAAAGGGATGTCCAACGCATTATTATTTGTTGATTTAGAGAAAGAAAAGACCAAAGAGCCACTCCAAGACCTTCCATGCGCCGAGAATAGCTAGGAAATATAGCCCGACATGAACAAATATCTGAAGCGTATCCGCAATTTTTTTTAACGTTTCCTCATCCATTTAAACAATCCTAAACCTCCGCATCGGATTTGCATAGCCCCCTAGTGAGCTTCTTGCTGTGTACCGAGCTTTGCTCTGGTACTGCGACGCTCTATTGCGGGGGGCGTCAAATTTGCCTTCAGCCCAGGTCACTGGCTCAATCGGCGCCGATTGAGCCAGTGGAGCTCACATTCTCCGCCGAGTTCCGGATTAGATTGGGAGAAGTGTTGCATGAAACCAGCCGGCCCTCCCAGGTCTGTCTGTTGGTTATGCGTTCTTATCAACCCCTGATGTCCTGTAGGCCTCTCTAGCCTTTTTGAGCATGGAGTTGAGGCTACGCCTGGTCAATATCTTGTTCTTGACAAGGAGCTCCTGAGTGGCGTTCAGCTTTTTGCCGCCAGGTGCGCCAAGCAGATTCCTTGCGTCAACCAGCATTGCAAGCAAAGTGTCCCTGTCTTCGCCCGTAATGCGACTAGATGATTTAACGAAATCCGCAAGCCAATCTGCGACGAACACCCGTTGACGATGTCGCTCCTTCTGCTCTGGTGTACTTCCGATGTACATTCCATTCTCCTTGTGTGCCGGTCATTCACCGGGGTTCTGGTTGCGATAATATCCTTTCGCACAAACTTTGCAAATAAATAAATGAAGTGTGTGAAGATAGCCCTCTGGCCGCTATGGAACCGTTCGCGCGAATGGCTCCATATAGAGTTTTGGAACTGAACTCCAAAATTTGCCTTGCGCAGAGGCCCATACAGGCATCGATGCCAACTCCATCGAGTCTAGCGGGTCAAACGGCGCCGTTTGACCCGATAAGATTCATATGGCAACTGACTATTTAGCGGGTTATACTCGCTCTATGAAGAAGGCAACCCAGAAGAGACGGGCGCGCGGTCTCGCGGGGCAGATTCCAGGCAAAAGGGAAACAGTGCCGATTAAATACTGGAGCCATTCCTCGCTCATGTCTTTTTTGAGGAATCCGCTTGCTTGGTACAAGCGATATGTTGAGAAGGTATACGACACGCCTTACAATCCCGCTTCAATTATTGGGCGCGCGGGACATGTGGCGCTTCAGCACTTTTACGGCGGCATTAAGAAACAAGGCGCGATTGACCTCGGACTCGAGTACCTTCGTTCCGTCCCAGATTTTGAAATTAATTTCGGAAAAGCAACGACTCGTCTTGCCAAAAAGAAAAAGCGGGCGGCTATGGAGCGCGAGTATCTGCAAGCCATTAATTTTTATCTTGAACGACCGCCGAAATACAAAGTCCTCGGCGTGGAAGTGGTGGCTGTCGCGGAGGTTCCCAGATTAGCGCTCCCAATAAAAGCGGTTTCTGATTTGGTGGTGGAGTCGCGGATAGACAGCAAAGCGCTCGACATTGTTGACCATAAGTTCGTCGATTCCTTCAGCAAAGACCGTTCGCGGAAAACACTTTTCGTGATGCAGGCAATTTTCAATTACTACACGGTGCGGGAGAAATACGGCCGCCCGGTAAAACGCTTTATCGTTCAAGAGTGCAAAAAGAGGAAAAATGCCGACGGCTCTTCACAAATGCGGCGATATGTTATAGATTTTTCAGAATGCAAAGAAGACTTTGCGACTTTTCAACGGCTTGTGAACGATGCAACGAAGGAAATATCGCGCCGGCGAATCTACCTTCCCAACCCGTCCGACATGTTTGAAGGCGAAAACTCGTTTGAAATTTACCGCCTCGGACTCCTAGAATAGAACCCAGTGAGGTGACACCTCACTGGGTTATTTGCCCCAGTCGGATAGCGGGTGGATATTGCCGAGTTATTTGAGCTGTTCGTCTATTGCTGTCTTGAAAGCGGAAGGGTCTGCGGCTCCTGCTATAAGCTTGGTTCCAGTGATGAATCCAGGTGTGCCTTGAATTCCGAATGAGGCGCCCTCCGCCCTGTCGGCTTCTATGCTTTTTGTATAGGCATCCGTTTTCTTCGCAACGAGTGTTTTTGCCTTACCGCCGTCCATGCCGGGAATAGTTTTGATGAGTTCCAAAATTGATGCCTCGTTGCCGAAGCCCGCGTTTTCTGCGTCCTGCGCGTTCATCAGCGCTTTTCTCCAAGTGTAGAACTTGTCCGGATACAACTCCCATATCGCGTGTTCATACAAAGCGGCTGTTGTGGAATCCGGACCGAGGAATGGATAATCTTTAAATACAATTTTGAGCTTGCCCGCATCAACGTAATCTCTTATCAATTCTGGAATTGCCGGAGTGATTGGGATTTGGGGAATTCCCCCGACTTCCACCGCCTTGCAGTACGGACACTGATGGTCAGACCAATATGCAAGCACGACGGGCGCGTTATGGTTTCCGATGAATGGATTACCGACTATTTTTACATCTTTGATGTTGACGGAGGGTTGCAGAGGCGGATCGCCGGCGCCGGCATTCGCAGGCGCGCGGCCAATAGAGGCGAAATAAACTGCTCCCGCGATGAGAGCTCCCGCGATTACGATTGCTATTGGAACTGCAAATTTCTGAATATTGTCCATGGTTAAAATTTAATTTATAACTTGGAGAGTATAGCATATGCGAGCTGGTATCTTGTAGCCGGTACCAGCTTGTCTGCGTCGAAACCGTGGTCGGTTTCGACGCGATTTTTGCTCCTTGGAGTACCAAGGAAAAAATCGGCTACAGGCTACCGGCTGTTTTACCGGCTTCTGACTTTTAGTTTTGTTTGTCGTTTCTTATTTATCTTCGGCAGGCGGAGCATGAGGATACCGTGTTTTTCGGTCGCCTCGGCCAGGTCAACATCGATTTCTTCCGGCAGAAGTATCGTGCGGGAAAAAGAGCCCCAATATAATTCGCGTTGGAAATAATTTTCTTCGTCAACCTCGCGCTCATCTTCGCGCGAGCCGGTTATAGTCAGCATTTCCCGCGTCAGAGAAATGTCAATTGAAGTCGGCTGAACTCCGGCGATAAGGGCTTTCACCACGATTGCATCCGCAGTCTGATAGACATCAACCGCAAGCTCGCCTCCGGGGCCGCTGTTTGTAGCATCGTCGCTTTCAATATGCGCGTGGCGCTCCGAGCCAGTGCCTTCAAACACGGCATGCTTCGTATCTCCGTCCTCCAAATAATCATCATACTCTCCTGCTGAACCGGTGAGTCGAGCGAAAAATGAAGGCTTTGCCATGTTGGTTGTTAATTAATTTATAAATAAAGATAGTCTAGCTTGACTTAAAAATCTTCGGATGTATTCGCTTGATGTATTCTATCACAGCCAGAAGCGCAATAAGACCTATCCACACATACCCGAAGGCGCGCAAGAGATGTTCTTCCGGCGTATTCAGTATGAGGTAATTGAACGCGCCATGCAAAACAATCGCTAGGATAACTCCGATAACGACATACGTGAACTTCTCAGTTTTTGATTTGTAGAATGATAGTCCAAGCGCGACGCCTATTACGGCAGAGGAAAGGACATGAAGAAGCGTCGCTCCAACGAAGCGCAGATTGCCCGTTAGAATGGTCTCTATGATAGTGCTTCCAGAAAGCGGGCTCAAAAGAAAAAGCGCGTTCTCCGCGGCGGCAAATCCCAGAGCGACCGCGACCATGTATATCACGGGGTCAATCGGCTCATCGTCTTCTCGGCGACTAAGAACGGTGAATCGAGCCGAGAGATATTTGACGAGTTCTTCTATAGCAGGCCACGCGGTGAATGTCGCGATTGAACTCAATAGGAACGTGGCGGCGTATTTTTCAAGCGGAATGACGACGGCAACAGCGACCATTCCCGCGAGAAACGCGAGAGCGATAAGCCGCCGCGGCTCCGGATGCGCGGAATCCTCGCGCAACCAAAACCAAAGCCAAGCGAGGGCTGGAAATATTCCGCCTGCAAGCGCTGCGATAGCTGGGGTTATTTCAGACATTTTCCTACAAAGTCACGCCTGGAGCGCTGTTCTTTTCTCGCAACACTTTCCATTGCCTTTGTGAATTTATGAGATTTCCAACATCAAATTTCCCTATTGGAAGAGTTCTAAATGGGCGGGAAGCACTCTTCTCCGCATTCATTTTATCGCTCATTCTATTAATGATAGCACCGTCTGGGTCCCATGAAATGCAACTCGCTTTTCTTTCTTCTGCAATACTGCGGATCGTCCTTACGATTTCCTTGAAAATACCAGGGCTCCGGTCTTTGCTTCTTACAAAGAGAGAGTCTATTTGAAGCGCATATCTTCCATCTTTCACATTCATATTTTTCAAGGCAATGGTGCCAATTGCCTGTTTCCCTTTACGCAATATTAATCTGCTGTGATCATATCCCTCTGCATAGAAATTCCTTAAGAAGTTCTCACTCGGATAATGCGATCCACCAAACGATCCGTCTCTATTCGAACCATGAATTTCTCTCAAATCATTAGGGTGATCAGTAGCCGGTTCCCAACGCAGTTGTTCTGTTTCGCCTGTTGCTAGTTGATCAGGGCTCATATTACAGGCCACTTGGCGACCATGAGCAAATCGCTCTTGCGATCAGGAATCTGTTGCCAAATTGCTTCCGTAACAAAAGGCATAAATGGGTGAAGAAGCCGTAAAGAGGTATCGAGTATCATGTATAAAGTATGGCGGCGAGAGGCAACCGCAACGGCATCCCTGCTCTTAAGAATTAATTTTGACCCCTCTATTATTTCATCAGCGAACCGATGCCAGACGAAGTGGTAGATGGCATCAGCGGCAAGGTCCAACCGAAAGTTGTCAATATGTTCGGAAATTGTTTTTGCAATGTTTTGAGTTTCTGCTATTAATTCGGAATCTTTCTGCGTATATTCTGCGTTCGTTCCGCGTCCTTCTGCGCCAGATTCGAGTACGAATCTGGATATGTTCCAAACTTTATTCGCGAAATGCTTGTATCCGCGCACGCGGTTTTCGGAGAGTTTTACATCGTTGCCGGGAGACGCTCCGACAACGAGGCTCAATCGTGCCGCGTCCGCGCCATATTTTTCTATCATCGTTAGCGGGTCAATAATGTTGCCGAGAGATTTTGACATCTTGCGCCCCCGCGCGTCGCGCACGAGGCCGTGCAGATATACATTGCGGAAGGGAACCGTCCCGAGCAGAAATCCGGTCATAAGAATCATCCGCGCAACCCAGAAAAATAGAATGTCGTATCCGGTTTCTAGGACATCGGTTGGATGATAATTTGCGAAATCATTTTCCGGTCCGGGCCTGCCCTTCATAGCGCTTTGCGCGAAGGAGGGCCAACCAAGTGTTGAAAACGTCCAAATCCCTGAAGAGAACCACGTGTCCAACGTATCGGAATCCTGCTCAAATAAGTCGTTGCTGCACTTCGGGCACGGAGTTTGAAGCATATCGAGAGACTGCACTTCGGCGTTTCCCTTGACTGGCGGTATTTTTGCTTGCTCGAACGTGAGGTTTTTTACGCGCTTAAGGAGCCAGCGAATGGAGCCCCCATGGCTGACGATGACCACGTTTTTATGTCCATGAATCTTCTTGTGTTTGGCGAATGCTTGAGATACCCGCTCTTCCAATTCGCGGGTGGTTTCCATGTTGCCCGCCGTTTTGTCGTCATAGTCCTTGAACGGGCTAAAACGCTTCTCATGCTCCTCATACGTTAATCCTTCGCCATCTCCCATGAATCGTTCTCTGAATCCGGCATCAAGTACGACTTCGGCTCCGGTCGCCCTCGCGATAATTTCCGCTGTTTGCTTGCACCTGCCTAAGTCGGAGCTGATGATGAGCTCAATATCCTGATTCTTCAATTGTTCTCCAGCGGACTTTGCTTGCGCCATTCCTTGTTCGGTCAGAGGAGTGTCTTGATGCCCCTGCGTTATTCTATTTAGATTTGCTTCCGTTTCTCCATGACGCACCAGAAACCACCGGCTCTTTATTTCTGCGTCGATTGCGGGTTGCTTGCAATTCAGGCAGTACCAGACGGGAATTCGATGGCCGTACCAAATCTGCCGAGATATGCACCAGTCGCGCAAGTTGTCTATCCAGTTGTAATACACCCTCTCAAACCTGTCGGGCGCGATTTTAATCGCGCCCGAATCCACGGCTCGGCGCATGAGTTCCTTGAGAGTAGTTTGCGAACCCGAGGCGATGCCGGGGATTTCTGAACGAGGAATCGTGAATTTCTTATTCACGTCCACGAACCACTGGAGTTTTATTTGCGGTTCTATGGTTTCGCCCCCGCGGCTGTTGAGCGCCACATTGTGTACGTAGCCCTCTTCGACTTTCACAAGGAGTCCTTTATTTTTCAGTTTCTCCAAAACCAATGGGCGCGCTTTCTTAATATGTTGCCCAGCAAAGTCGCCCGCGATGGGAAGAAGTATTCCTCGCTCATTTATTATTTGCTCAACGTCCAGCTTGTGTTTCTGCGCTATCTCGAAGTCAATTCCGGAGTGGGCCGGAGTTATCGTCATCACGCCGGAGCCGAACGACATATCGGCCGCTTCGTCTTTCACAATTGTCGCCATTATCTTTCCATTTATCCATTCCACTTCCATCTGTTGACCGTCTTTGTATTCTTTGTACCTAGCATCGTCGGGATGCATCACGATGTATTTGTCGCCGAATTTCGTTTCAGGGCGGACAGTGCCGATAATGAAAGGACCATACTTGAAATAATAAAAAGGGTCCTTTTGCTCAACATATTCAATTTCATCATCGGAAACTGTCGTCTGCATTTTCGGGTCCCAGTTAACGATGCGGTTTCCTCTATAAATGAGTCCCGCATCGTACATTTTTTTGAAAGCGGTTCGTACTGCCAAATTGCGTGCCTCGTCCAGCGTGTAGGCCTCGCGCGTCCAATCCACCGACGCGCCCATCGCGCGCACTTGCCCCACTATCGTGTCATGGCTCTCTTTTGCGAATTGCTCTACGCGCTTTAGGAATTCCTCGCGCCCCAAATCATGCCGCGTTTTCTTTTCGGCCTTCAGTAAATCTTTTTCTACGACAGATTGTGTCGCGATTGCCGCGTGGTCGGTTCCCGGCAGCCACAAAGTCTTATCGCCTCGCATTCGGTGATAGCGGATGAGAATATCCTGAACAGCAAGCATCGCCGCGTGTCCCATGTGAAGAGTCCCCGTAACGTTCGGCGGGGGAAGCACAATAGAATAGGACGGGGCATCTGGCGCGGTCACGCCCTTTTCTACGCACACATCGGGATTTGCAAACCCGCTCTTCTCCCAAAGCTCAAGAATTTGTTGCTCGCTCTCTTTGGAGCTGTATGGCTTAAGGAATGGTTCGGGTGCTTTTGGTAACTTCATTAAGGCATCGTAACAGGATTTGCTTGGAAGAAAAAGCCGCAAGTCGTACAATTGCCCTATGGTATTGGAATATAAAAGCGGCCCCCAATATCTTAAAGACGATTCTACTCCCGAACAGCAAGCACAAGATTTACTCGTACGCTTCGGGCATTTGAAGCAGAGAGAGTCACTGTCACAGCACTTGATAGCCGACTTGAATCGGCAAGCAGTTAAAGTCTCTGACATCCACCGCATGTGTGTGAACATAGAGGAAAGCAGAGCTACTTTTCGCGAACTCGGCCACCAGACGTTAGTCGACGCAATACACTATGGTCTTAAAAACCTATCAAATATTAATTTGACGCGTAAGTCCATTATTCATACCGAGATGCTAGGATATAATTTAAATGGCGCGGGCCTAATTCACGCAGATTGCCGAAATACCGATTTCACTGGTTCGACATTCGAGGAGGCGCGTCTCGATTGGACAAATTTCTCAAAGAGCCCCTTACATAAAATTGAAGCATCTTCCATACGTATACGCGATGTCTCAATTGACTTAATGCTTGGTGCAATACAAATAAACTATGAAGACTCCTGGAATGTTCTCAGTAATGCCAAGGTTGATGAGATCGGAGACTGTGGCGGTTGCGAAGAAATCAATCGCGTAACATTGGACATAATACCAGGCGCTGAAATACATGCGCGGCGCGGCATAGTCCTTTTTGAGCGCCAGAAACCACTCGGCTACATAAAATTAAAAGGAGAAAGGAGCTTTTTGCCCATGCGAACTGTTAGAAATTATAAAGGGGAGACCATTTTTTGGAAGGGTATGATTTATGCTCTTGATGAGGACCTTAGAGAGTACCTCGAAACCGCGAGTTTTCTATACCAGTACATGCATGGCAAATGGAGGCGTGCGGATGTCGAAGTTGTTGCGCATGATTTTCGTAGGTATGAACCAGACCGGAGATTCGGCATGAATAACCTTCGTTTCATTGATGATCCAAGTATATATAGCAGATTAGATGAGTTGAGGAAATCAATTGAGGAAGGAAAAGAGGAGTGCGAAGATATTCTTCCGACAGAATCGGTCCAATATCGTCAGCATCTTCTCGACACAGAGGCATAGAATGGAAAGTAAATCAGACGAGTTTCAGATTGCCGTTTGCACGCAATTCAGATGGGTCGGCAAACTCTTTATTGAGCGCGCGAAAATATCCCGCGAGCGCGATCATTAGCGCATTGTCAGTAGCAAGTCCTGGAGCGGGTACTAGGGGAGGAGGCAAACCCGCCTTCGCTAAAGCTTCGGCAAGGAGAAGGCGGATGTACGAGTTTGCGGAAACTCCGCCTCCGACTACTACCGTTTGAATTCCGTATTCATCAACGGCCTTCATTGTTTTTCCGACTAACACATCCGTGACGGCATCTTCAAATTCTCTGGCAACCTGCATTCTGAATGCGTCAAGGTCCGATTCAATGTCCGACCTTAAAGGGGTCTCAAGGTCGGACCTTAATAAGGTCAGACCTTCGGATTCAATGAGTCTGCGAACTGCAGTTTTTAAGCCCGCAAAGGAGAAATCCAAGTCGCCACTATTCAACATGGGACGGGGGAGCTTGATTTTTTCTGCGTTTTTCTGCGTCAAGTCTGCGTCGTTCCGCGCAAATTTCGCTAACGCAGAAATTTGAGGACCGCCCGGATATGGAAGCCCAAGCAAGCGCGCGACCTTGTCAAAAGCTTCACCCACAGCATCATCGCGCGTGGCACCTAGGATTTTGTATTGTTGCCATCGTTCAGAAAGAACCAATTCCGTGTGTCCTCCGGATATCAAAAGCGCAAGCATCGGAAACTGAATTCTACGCATGCTTCCTTCTATTCTCAAATTCTTGAGAATTTGAGAATAGTTTGGATGCGGCTGAATTTCCATCATAGAGAGTATAAGATGGCCTTCCATATGATTGACAGCGATTATCGGAACATTCCACACCAGTGCTAGCGCGCGCGCGAAATTAACGCCGACCCACAAGGCCGGTTCAAGGCCGGGGCCGATGGTTACGGCGATAGAATCGATTTCCGGCTTCCCGTATTTGTGAAGAAAAACGGTGAGCTTTTCATATAATGCCCGCTCTCTCGCAAGTAGGATTTGCAACTCCTCTGGAATTTTTTTTGGCAAGGCGTCGCCTTGACAAGAAGTCACGGATTGTAGGAGCGTTTGTTCAAGTAAAGGGACGAGATTTTTGGCGTGTTCTCTTTTTGCCAGATTAGGAAATACGCCGCCATACTGCGCGTGTATCGCAATTTGAGAAATGAGAGAATTTCCGAGTATCTGAAAATGAAAATCTTTATCAAAATTTCCTCGCGCTTCAATTAAACACACGGCGGACTCGTCGCAACTTGTTTCTATACCTAATATCTTCATCGCTGATGATAGTACACAGCATAAAATAAATTACCACTTACCTAGTAAATTAAATGATGAGCGCGTGGCGGGATTGCCACGCGCTAGGTTGGCTGCGGAAGACCCAGCCTCCACCACTCCAACCAGCCGAATCCGCCCGCAGTCAGTATTACCGCCCCAACCGCCAAGAGAATCCAACCGATAATCGCGAGCTCCTCCCTCGAGTCGTTCTTGTGAGTTTTTGTCCACAAGAAACCACTCAATGCAAAAGAACCCGCAATTGAGAAAATCCATCCAAGGGTTTCCATTTAATCACCCCCTTCCGCGCACATCCTACACCCAAAACCACCATGAAAGATAGTGCCCGCAAGGATTTCATAGTTATGTTTCCTTATGCGCTAATTCGCGCGAATTAGCGCATAAGGAATTCTAAGACAGTGCTTGTTGCTCGTAACTCATAACTCTTGTTTTGAGAGGAGAATAGCCCAAAGAGTTCTAGTACGATAGGATGACTGAATGGATGATGGAATTAAGAGGAAATACGCCACCGCCAGACAGGTTTTACACACTTACTTCAGAAGCGTAATTCGATACCCGATTTTCATTTTTCTCGTATTCATAGGAGTCATCGGCTTGCAGGTCGCAGACCTTGCCGCCCCGTGGTACCTGAAGGAGTTTTTCAATGTATTGGCTTCCCAGCCACCGAATGCGGCAACAGTCAGTCAGTTGCTCGGCATCATCGTTATCGTGGCGCTCATTTGGCTTGCTAGCTGGGCGATGCGGCGGCTCCAGGATTTCAGCAACATAGCGCTTGAGTCGCGCGTAATGACAGACTTGTTCTCAAGAGCATTCGAGTATCTCATCGGACACTCATACAATTTTTTCACATCCAATTTTGCCGGCTCTCTCACGCATCGCGTAAGCAAATTCTCCCGCGCTTTCGAAGTGATGTTTGACGCCGTTGCCCTGCAATTTTTCCCGACGTTTTTATTCGTGTGCGGAGCCGTCACGGTTCTCTACATACGCAATCATACGCTCGGCATTGCGCTCGGAGTGTGGTCGGTATTGTTCATGGCATTTCAGATATACGTCGCGAAACTCCGCCAGCCCGTGCGAGCCGCGCGGGCGGAAGCGGACACGAGAATAACCGGTACGCTTGCAGATGCTATTTCAAACCACCCTACGATAATGCTTTTTTCCGGCTCGAGTCACGAGCTCGGTCTCTTTAAGGGGGTTGTAAATATATGGCGCAAAGCGACACTACGCTCTTGGCTTGCAGACAACTGGATATGGTCTGGAATCGGGTTCTTCATGATAGTAATCGAAGTTATCTTGCTGTGGGTTGCTACGGTGTATTGGGGGAAGGGATTGCTAACAATCGGGGATTTCGTCCTGATTCAAGCATACCTTATGACGACGTTTGACCGCCTCGTTAGCATCAACCGTGAATTGCGCCGCTTCTACGACGCGCTCGCTGACTCGAGCGAAATGGTCTACATTCTTGAGCAGAAGCACGACGTGCGAGACGCGCCGGGCGCAGAGCCCATGAAAGTTACAAAAGGCGGAATCGTTCTCAAAGATGTTAATTTTTCTTTCAGCCCGGCTAATCCGCTCCTTGTCGGACTGAACCTGCAAATTGAGCCCAAAGAAAAAGTCGGATTGGTCGGACCCTCTGGCGCGGGCAAATCAACCATAACAAAACTTCTATTAAGAATGTTTGATCTGAAAGGCGGGAACATTTTTATTGACGGGCAGGACATTGCAAAAGTGACGCAGGATAGTTTGCGCGAATCGATAGCTTTCGTGCCGCAAGAACCGGTTTTGTTCCACCGCCCTCTCATGGAAAACATTCGTTACGGGCGGCGCGGCGCGACTGACGAAGAGGTGGTTGAAGCGTCGAAAAAAGCGCACTGCCACGAATTCATTTCGCGTTTGAATCAGGGCTATGGCACGTTTGTGGGCGAACGGGGCATCAAGCTCTCGGGCGGGGAGCGCCAGCGCGTTGCAATCGCTAGAGCGATTCTCAAAAATGCGCCTGTTCTTTTGCTGGATGAAGCTACATCTAGTTTGGACTCCGAGTCCGAAGCTCTTATTCAGGACGCGCTTGAAACCCTAATGAAAGACAAAACTGTCATCGTTATAGCGCACCGCCTCTCTACGATTATGAAAATGGACAGGATAATCGTTTTAGAGAAGGGGAATGTGGTAGCCGAAGGAACTCATCAACAGTTGTTGGAAGACAAAGGGCTTTATCAAAAGTTGTGGAAAATCCAGGCCGGTGGATTCAGAGATGAGTTGCCGCCGGAAGAAGTTGATGTAGACGAAATAGAATCCGAAGAAGAATACAAAGAAAAAGAACCGCCGAAAGTTATAAAGATGAAATGAGAGAGCTTAAATATGAAGAATGGCAAAAAATCTTCACAACCTCCGAAGGTTTAACCTTCGGAGGTTTGTCAATAAAATGAAGAAAGACAAGAAAACTTCACGGCGGAAAAAGATTGTTTTGGTCTGCGTGTTGAAAAATAAACGCGACCTCCGCATCATGCTAAAAAAGAACTGGTACAGAATTCCGATTGCATATCTGCCTCGGCGGAAGTTCACTCATTTGGCTTTTTATCAGCCGGTAGAATTCGGAAGATTCGGCAAGCGCATTCAATACTATGCGCGGGTGAAAAATAGAACTGTGGCAAAGAGGATAGACTTGTTGCCGAAAGAACAAGCTCATCCTCGCGCGCATGATGATTATCTGCAAATAGAATTGGCGTGGATAAAAAAGCTTGCGTACCCGATAAAAAATATAGTGCCGCGCAGAGTGTCTTTCGGTTTTACGACGCTGAAATCTTTGCTGAAAGCGGGAGATATTTTGGAGCTATACGGCGTTTCTCCCACGGAGCAAATTGTAGAGAGGGGATTGCAGAAACTTAGCATCAAAACAGAAAAAGAATTTTCCGTGTCAAAAGGAGGAAAAAGATACCGTCTTGATTTGGCGATCTTTTGCCGGAACGGGCGCATCGCCATTGAATGCGACAATCTCAAGGCGCATTCCGGAGTGCAGATAGCCAAAGACAAAAAGAAAGACGAATTCCTAAAGCGAAACGGTTGGCATGTAATCCGGCTGAAGGAACAGGATATTACCGAACGGCTTAAGTATTGCTTGGGGCTCGTGGTGAAAGCAGTCGATAACTTAGGCGGGCAGTGACAGTTTTCCTTTTGTGGGCGGTACAGGGATCGAACCTGTGAACCTTCCGCACGTCAAGCGGACGCTCTACCAGCTGAGCTAACCGCCCACTGTTCTGTTATTTGATTACAGAACATGTTTGCAATATATACCAGTTTTCTTTGTATTGCCACGCGGGAACACTCGATAATACAAACACCTTTGTAATGCGGATATGTTGCTCTGCCAGATGTCCGCTTGTCCAAAATCGGCTTCCGAAAATTTTGAGGTGGTATTTCGAGCGCTGACGACCAATACCGGATTATTTTTTTAGGGTCTTGATCGGCACGCAGATGCAGATAACATCTCATATCCGAAACCGGTACATTATAAAGTCGCTTTAACATTGAGATAAAAAAGCGAAGCACTAATGGGTCAGAATTGCCGAGTGCAGTTGCTACCGATTTTTTTGCACCCTCGCCGAGATATAAGATGGCCAGTGCTAGTTCTGCTATATAATTATTATTTAAATCAATGTTTCTTATCGTCTGCACCGCTTGTGCGGATGCTAGTTCCATTCGTGCGGTTTTTTGCGCATTGTGCCACTTTACTGCTTCGACACGAGCTTTCACAAGCGCATTGTCGGCTCGTTTTTTCAGGAGTTTGAGATGATGTTCGGATAGTGGCACCTTTGTGAACCAGTAGCTCAATGTAGAACGGCGAATGCCAAGTCGTTTCTCAATATCACGAACGGATGCACCATGCCGCCGCATGCTTATTGCACGTTGCTTCATGTTTTGCCATCTGGAGAGCATTAACGTACATGATAGCACTCAATGGTACGGACAAGATGAGATAACTCCGGAAATAGGGGATAATAAAGGTATGGAAGTCTTGAGTCTCAACAAACAGGGCATAACTGCGTGTGTAAAAAATTCCATCAAAATATTGCGCGCGGGCGGAATTATTCTTTACCCTACCGACACGGTCTACGGACTGGGAGCGGACGCTTTTTCGAATAAGGCGGTCGGTAAAATATATAAATTAAAGGGACGCGACGAGAAAAAGCCAATTCACGCCATAGTCGCGGATATCAAGATGATAGAAAAATATGCGGAAGTTTCTGACTTCGCACGCATGCTCGCAAAAGAATTCTTGCCGGGACCCCTGACATTGATACTCAAGAAGAAAGCCGCCGTTAAGACCGGCATCGGAAAGGGAATAAGAAAAATCGGTTTTCGCATTCCGAATCATAAATTCTGCATTGCGCTTGTAAAAAAAATCGGAACACCAATTACGACAACCAGCGCAAATAAAAGCGGGAACAAAACCGAACGCACTATAAAAGCGATCTTGAAACAGCTCGGCGTCAATAATTCTTATGCTAGTGTTTTGCCTGCCCGCCGAAGCCTCGGCGCAGGCGGGCAAAAGACTGCGATGAGAGAGAAATCAAATATAGATCTGGTTATTGATGCGGGAAATCCGCCAGATGGCGGAGAAGAACGGCTACCTTCCACAATTGTGGACTTGACCGGAAACGAGCCTGTCATTTTGCGCGAGGGCGTTATTTCCGCTTCCGAGATTTGGAATTTGCTTGGAACGGAATTTCAGGATTGATGTTCAAATCACTGTGGACTCATGGAAAGTTTCAAACCCCAGGGCAAACCCTGGTCGCGAACCCGCGCAAGACATGTCTTGCGCGGGTTCATTCCGCGGCAAGCTACGTGGTTTTTCACCTTTGCTGTTTGCGACGCTCGGGAGTGAAAGAGAGTACTCTTTCACTTCACTTGCTATCCTCGACAGATAAAATTCCTGCTGCCTTGTCTTGGGGTTCCACTTGTTTGACTCTCGCGCGAGATTGAATACACTCTAGGCAAGTGAAGCTTATATATGAGTATCGACATGAACAACAAAAGTAGTCAAATGGTGGCCATCGTGGTGGTTATCGCGTCGGTCGCAGTAGCGTGGAATTTAGGCCACAAACAAGGGCTGAATACAACATTAGTTAACGAGCTATCAGATGGCATATTGATCGAAGATTCAAACTCAACCGCTTCCGATGAGGTATACGCAACTGACGAGAGCGTTAAAGAGGAAGCGTCTTCCATCGTTACCACTTCTGTGAATGGCGAATCCGTGAGCGTGAGAGATCAGTTAGCTGGTTCTGAAGTTCAGGTTGCGTCGCTAGCGCTTACCGAAATGGGATGGGTCGGAGTTCGAGATAATGACGGACGCGTTCTCGGCGCTGGCAGATTTGAAGCTGGAAGTTATAAAAATGTAAACGTGTTTCTTTTGCGAGCGACAGTAGCGGGCGAATCATATCAGGCGCTTCTCTATGTAGATGATGGCGACAAAGAGTTCGACCTCCACAAGGACATCCTTATCTCCGGACCTAACGGCGGAGTCGCTGGCACGAACTTCAAAGCATTATAGGTCCGGTGTCGCCATTTTCATCTATCGCACTCCGCGCTTTCTGCTTTCAAAAGCTTGATTTTAATTTTACCGCCACGATTGTATCCGCCGATTTTTCCGTTTGAACGAATGACGCGGTGGCATGGAATGCGCGGGTCGCGATTTCTGTTCAGGATATTTCCGACGGCCCTGCATGCCCTAGCATTTCCCGCACGCAGTGAAACCTCTTTGTATGTCAAAGTTTTCCCTTTGGGTATTTTCGCAACGACAACAAGTACTTTTTCTTTAAACGATTTCATAACGCTTTTCCAATTTCCTTATGGGCTAATTCGTGCGAATTAGCCCATAAGGAAATTCGCGATGTTTATCTGTCGAGGATAGCGAGTGAAGTGAAAGAGTACTCTCTTTCACTTCCGAGCGTCGCAGACAGCAAAGGTGAAAAACCCCGCGGCTTGCCGCGGAATGAACCCGCGCAAGACATGTCTTGCGCGGGTTCGGGTCCAGGGCTTGCCCTGGGGTTTGAAACCTTTCATATTTCATAACTCTTATTTCTTAACTCCCGACTTATTAGATTTTGTTTCGTCAGCCACACGCCACAAGTACCAAGATGCAAGCGATGCATGCGCACGCCACGGCGCCGCGAACTTTTCCATTTTCTCGTGACTGGGCAAATCCTTGAGTTGATAAACCACCTGGAAGCCTTTGCGGATGCCGAGGTCGCCAGTAGGAAGTACATCTGGTCGATTCATTGTGGCTATAAGAAACATATGCACGGTCCAGACGCCGATGCCTTTTACTTGCGTTAGATGCTTCACTATTTCTGAGTTGGTCATTCTATGGAGCGAGCGGTGCTTTATTGTCCCGTCAGAAAATTTTATAGCGAGGTCTTTTATGTAAGATGCTTTTTGTGACGAAAGTCCCGCCCCGCGCATTTTTTCGATCAAGATATCGCGAACTGCTTTAGGTGTTGGGAACTTGCCCTTCGGACATAATTTAATAAAACGAGCAAGTATGGTCGCCGCGGCTCTGCCCGAAACCTGCTGATAGATAATTGAACGAACAAGAGATTGAAAAGGATTTTTCCTCTTTGCTCTGTTAGGAATCCCGTGCTTTTTGATAAGTAGCGCGAAGCGCTTGTCGCGCTTAAGTATTGAGATTGATTTTCCTATATCGTGCATGGACATCCAAAGATACAGGAATTGCTGGACTTTTCCAGCTGGAATTGCATTTGTTGAGAATGTATTCAAGGTGCGACCTTAAAAATACCCAAGGTCGCACCTTGAATCTTGCTATATCGCCCGCGAGCGGGTATATTTTGTTTTTGGCTATGAAAGGGAAAAACTCCAAACAAGCAAAGGGGACATTTGAATTGAAGACGGGCTTGGCGCGCATGCTTAAAGGCGGCGTAATCATGGATGTGACGAACGCCGAGCAGGCAAAAATCGCCGAGGATGCGGGAGCGGTGGCCGTCATGGCGCTTGAGCGCGTGCCTTCGGACATCCGCTCGCAGGGCGGAGTCGCGAGAATGTCGGATCCGGAAATGATAATCGGCATCCAGAAGGCGGTGACAATTCCCGTGATGGCAAAATGCAGGATAGGACATTTCGTAGAGGCGCAGGTTCTTGAGGCGCTTGAAGTCGACTACATAGACGAGAGCGAGGTTTTGACTCCGGCAGACGAGGAATTCCATATTGATAAAACAAAATTCACGATTCCATTCGTTTGCGGTGCGCGCAATCTGGGCGAGGCGGTGCGGCGCTTGCGCGAAGGCGCCGCGATGATACGCACGAAAGGCGAAGCCGGAAGCGGGAATATTGTTGAGGCCGTGCGCCACATCCGCGCGGTCGCAAATGGCATTGCGGAAATTACAGAATATTTGCACAAGAAGCAGATGAAAAAACTGAAAGAAAAAGCGATTGAATACCGAGTGCCGCCAAATTTGCTTGTCACCATCGCGAAATTGGGGAGACTGCCAGTCGTCAATTTCGCGGCCGGAGGAATCGCGACGCCGGCCGACGCCGCGCTGTGCATGCAGTTGGGAGTGGACGGCATCTTCGTCGGCTCCGGTATATTCAAAAGCAGTAATCCAATCAGGCGCGCGAAAGCAATAGTTGACGCGACAGCGCACTATGCCGACAAGAAAAAAATCGCGGAGGCGGGCAAGGGGTTGGGCGATGCAATGGCCGGGCTGGAAATTGCGACACTTTCCACTAAATACGCGGAACGCGGAATCTAAAACAGTGAACAAGAAATTTACAGTAGGCGTGCTTGCGTTTCAAGGTGATGTTTCGGAGCATATTGAAGCGGTAAAAGATGCCGCCAAAAAATTGCGCAAGGACGTTGATGTCGTTGCCGTGCGGGAGAAAAAAGACCTCGCTGGTTTGAACGGCTTGATTTTGCCTGGGGGCGAAAGCACGACGTTCTATAAATTGTGCCAAAGAGAAGGAATTTTCGGAGAAATAAAAAAGATAAGAAATATATTGGGCACATGCGCGGGAGCTATCATGCTTTCCAAAAACGCGCGGAATAAAACGAAGGACCAAGAGACGCTCGAACTCATGGATATTGAAGTCGCGAGGAATGCCTACGGCAGGCAAAACGAATCGTTTGAAGCGGAAATCAAAACGTCCCTCGGCGAGATGCACGCCTTTTTTATTCGCGCTCCGAAAATCACTAGAGTCGGCAAGAATGTAAAAGTGCTTGCAAAATACAACGGCGAAATAATCGCGTGCGAAGAAGAATCAAAAGGGAAGTATTATCTGGCGCTTGCTTTTCACCCTGAACTTACCACCACGCTTTTTCACGAGCATTTTTTGAGAAGGATTTTTGCGGCCCCACGACCGTAGGGAATACCAAATCTATTCTAGTATTTTGCAAAATACTAGAATAGATTGCAGGGAGAGAGATCAAACTCTAAATTCTAACGGCTCAGACGGGGGGTCTGAGCCGTAAAATACCTATTTATAGAGCAAGTAGAGAAGCGATTTCGCGATGTGAAGGCGGCACTCGGCTTGGTCAAACACGACGGATTGCTTGCTGTCTATGACCTCCGCCGCAACTTCATCTCCGCGGTGCGCCGGCAGGCAGTGCATGAAAATCGCGTCGTCTTTCGCGCATTTCATTGTTTCCGCGTTGACTTGGTATGCCTTGAAATCGCCGGTGCGCTTTTTGCTTTCCGCCTCATTGCCCATTGATACGAATGTATCGGTGTAAATGACATCGGCTCCTGCGGCTGCCTTTTTCGGGTCATTAGTAAATTCCAATTTAGAATTGGACTGGGCGGCGATGCTTCTCGCGATGTCCTGGAATTTTCTCGGTATCTCGTAACCGGCCGGGCTCCCGATGGAGAAATCCATTCCCATGACGGCGCAGATATCCATAAGCGATGTGGCGACATTATTCCCATCCCCGATAAACGCCACTTTCAGCCCGGTAGTTTTTCCCTTGTGCCATTGTATCGTCATTAAGTCCGCGAGAGCCTGTGTCGGATGATGCTCGTTACATAACAGATTTATCACTGGATTTTTGGAGTACCCGGCGATGTCGGTCAGCGATTTATGATTGTTGACGCGCGCGGCAATCCCATGCGCGAGGCGGTCAAGATTTTGCGTGATGTCGCCGATGCTCTCACGGCTTGTGTCGCTCTTTGCCCTATACAATATATTGTCTCCTGCCAAAAAGATCGGGTGACCTCCGAGAGCGCTGATGGCTGTCTCAAAAGCAACTCTGGTGCGTAGGGAGTTCTTCTCAAATATGAGAGCGATAGATTTTCCCTCCAGGACCTGGTCGCGCGCCTTCGGCGCGCCTTTGTATTCCTTGAATCTGAAGGCATCCGACAAAATCCGCTCAATGTTTTGGCGGCTTAATTGCGGGATTGTAAGTATATCCTTCGGGAGTTTCATAGCGATTTCACCTAATCCTATCAGCCATATGAAACCGGTCAATCAGCGTTGCATCCGCAGGCCATCCGCAGATTAAACTTGAGGATGGCCTGCGGATGAGAGCTTCTTAGTATTCCCCAAATGGATACGGTATTTTCTTAAAGCCCTTGCCAGTTACTGCGAAAATAAATCCCTCACGCAGATACGTCCAGAACATTTTTCTATATCCATCGCGGATTAATCGGCGTGCGGAAACGGGAATTCGTACCGGTAATATCCCTGCGAACTTCATCTTCGCTGCTCTGACCGAGTAATTAACATCCTCCGCAACAGATAACGTGGTATCAAATCCGCCAATTGCGTTAAAAACTGTTTTTGTTGTCAAGAGGCATGCGCCAGCGAAATGTGGCTTGCCGAAGAACATAAAGAATCGTACCCATATGTCGTACGCACTATAAATCAAACGCGCCTGCCACATAGGTTCGCGGGCTATAATGTGAGGCATTGCAACGGAGTAATTGTATTTCGCAAACGTCGAGATTAACGCAACGTACTGTTCTCGCGAAGGAATTATGATGTCGGCGTCCAGGAACGCTAGAATTTCATTTTTGGCCACAGCAGCGCCTGCATTGCGTTGCCGAGAAATCCCTCGTTCAGATGAAATGACTAGCAGTGACGAGGGTGCAGAAAATCGCGATTCAAACGAGCGAGCAACCTCTATTGTTTTGTCAGAAGAATTTCCGTCGACGACGATGACACCCATCGGCTCTCTCACATTAGCCAGCGATTCAAGCAGGCCGGGAAGATATCTCTCCTCATTCAATGCGGGGATGACGATTGAAACCGGAGGAACTCGGGGCATGTTTTGTATTATATCTTATTCTGACGGGTGATTTTATCTATTCCAATCTTTTGCAAAAGACTGGAATAGATTGCGCGAGAAAATACAGTGTTCAAAACCCTAAGAAATTGTAATCAACCCCACCTTCCTTGCTTCAAGCTTATGTATATGGAGCTTTAACTCTTACTATTGTCTAATTCGTGAGAATAAGAGAATAGATAATTAAACTAGTGTAAAGGAACCGTGGGATTTATCTGTCAAGGATAGCGAGTGAAGTGAAAGAGTACCCTCTTTCACATCCCTGCGGCGCAGACAGCAAAGGTTTAAAACCCCGCGGCTTGCCGCGGAATGATTTCGTCGAGCATGTCTCGACGAAATCTGGTCCAAGGCTTGCCCTGGGGTTTAAAACCTTTCATATCCTACATATCTGTCTAAATCATGCGCTGACCCTACCGAGAATCGAACTCGGATTAACGGCTTGAAAAGCCGGCGTCCTAACCATTAGACGATAGGGCCGTATCCGCCAGCTGGCGGAAGCTTCTAGGTTCGAGCTTCTAGCTTCTAGGAAAACCGAAAAGCAAAGTAATACTACGATTATTTTGGCTGAATAGCAAAATAAATGATATTGTTCCCGAAGTCAGTTCATTCAAAATGTGGCGGGTGCAGCGCACTCGTCAAAGGGCTCAAGCGGTTGCATCGCAACTGCTCGCCCGGACCCGCCTTCGGGCGGGCATGGAGAGGTGCGTGAGTGGTTGAAACGAGCGGTTTCGAAAACCGCCATGCCGCAAGGCATCGGGAGTTCGAATCTCCCCCTCTCCGCCAGAAAAACGTACCCGTGAAGGAGCTGTTTTTGTTCCGGCGCTCTAATCGTACATTTAGGTCGTGCCATGTGATATTGTAGAGCGCAAGGCAGAGAAATACGGAGAGGTGGCAGAGCGGTCGAATGCAACACACTGCTAATGTGTTGACCGGGAAACTGGTCCGAGGGTTCGAATCCCTCCCTCTCCGCCAGATTTCCAACTTTGAACCGAAATAAAATAAGGGTTCTTAGGTTAAAATAAAAATCATGTCAAAATTATTAACCAAAAAAGAAGCCATTGAATTTCTCGGTCTTGATGACAAGACTTTTGATAACTACTTCAAAAATGCGGCTGAATTCCCATGCGTCGACAGGAATGGTGGTAGAGGTCGCTTTTACTTTGATGAGACTACTTTGCGAAAATGGAAGGACAGTCTGGCATGGAGAACCGTTGACTTGAGTAAAGACGACTATGCCCTGTGTTTAGATTTTGCACTCGCACAACACTTTCGCAATTATGTGCAATCAGATTTTGGTACTGGACGACAAAGGGAGTTTGGACAAAAAATAACAAATTGGGTCAAAGGACAACTTGGAGAAGTTGCTGTAAAGAAATTCTTAAAAAGAGAGTTTAATTTAGATATTGAACTCGATTTTGATATTCGCGATAAAATTGTTTTGCAGGACATTACTGCTGTTAAGGACAATGGGAGGATGAGAACGCCTAAAATAGGTATCGGCATAAAGTCGTCTAAACCAAAAAGTGCCTTCTTGGTACTCGGAGAAAATGAGATAAGGATAAAAGAGCGTAGATCAGATATTTATATCTATTGTCGCCCGAATATTCCCGATGACCATCTTTTAAGACTAACCAAGGAGGAAGTGAATGAGGCTGTAAAGAATAAGCCCCATTATTCAAAATATAAAGATTTAATGCCCGACTTTATAAATATACCCTGTGAGGTTGTGGGCTGGTGTCACTACACTGACTTGAGAGAAACAAAATCAATTCCCGGACAGGAATTTGACGGCGTGCGATTTGTTAAAGAGTCCGGTCTCTTGAGAAAATCAAAGAAAGATTGGGAAGAGCTTATAAAGCAACTCTAGCTCCCACCTCTACTCCATCAAATAAACTCGCTATCTCTTGTGAGTTAGTTTCTCCATTAGTCATTTTTGACTCAACAAATTCATAAGGGATTCCTGCAAAAGTTTTTAGGACGGCAGAAATCACGGCCTGTGCTCCGACAGGAGGCACTGCCATACCAATTTGTTTCCTTGCACTTTCCTTTGAACCTTCAAATACAAAACTATCGGGGAAAGATTGGAGTCGTGCTCTTTCTCGGTTTGTTAGTGCGCGATGCTCTGACCAGTGGTAAACATGTGTTCCACCGCCTCCACTCCCTGTGATGGTGTAAGAAGGCTTTTTGGGGTCTAGCCGTTTATAAATCTGACTCATGCGAGCACCTTTTACGTTTAATCTCAAATGTTGGGGTATACCCTCATACCAAGCATTTTCTCCGGCAGGAATATGTTTTAGTCGCTCAACAACGCCCGCAGATTGTTTAGTAAGCTCATGATTTTGCGCGTCATCTGATATTCGCGGATTTTCTATTGCTTCGCGCGCACTCACATAATTATTTTTTGTAGTCGGAGCAGGAACCTTGAATCTCAAGCCCAAATCTTTTCTTATGCCGATAATGACAATGCGATGCCTTTGTTGCGGTACTCCATACTCTTCGAATCTATATAAATGTGGCGTGAGAACATAACCCCTTCCTGCTGAACCGAGGTCTTTCAAAATTTGTTTGAAAGCGTTACCTCCATTTGCGCTCTGCAAGCCACTAACATTCTCTGCAATAAACCATTTTGGATTATGAGTATTTATGGCTCTGACTCCATGAGAGTAGAGAGGGCCAAATTTTCCATCGAATCCTTTTTGTTCCCCAACAACACTAAAATCATTGCAAGGAAAGCCAAAAGCAAGTACATCAAACTTTGGTACTTTTTTAAAATCTATTTCCTGAACAGGAGCACAAACGACACTTTCTTCATTTCCATCATGAATATTACGAGCATATGTTTTGCAGGTATCAGCATCGTAATCGTTTGCCCAAACAGGCTCGATACCATAGATAGTATCTTTATTTTCAGCAAAAGACCGGACTGCTCCGAGAGCGAGCCCACCCGGACCGGAGAATAATTCTGCTAATTTAAATTTGATCTCCTTTTTTTTCATAAATTCTCAATTTATTTTACCATTTATTAGAGCTCTTTCCTAAGTACCCCGACAACCTTTCCTTGTATTTCGACATTTGTCTCGTAAAAGGGCTTCATTTTGTGATTTGCTGGAACTAATTTTATTCGATCCTTTTCTTTATAAATCCTTTTAAGCGTAACT
>MFLD01000043.1:549-751 GCA_001781465.1 Candidatus Kaiserbacteria bacterium RIFCSPHIGHO2_02_FULL_49_16 | reverse complement strand
AAATAGGCAACGGCCTTATCTCCATTGTCTACTGTGGATTGTTCCCGTACCACAATAATATCTCCGTCAAAAATTCCATCTTCAATCATACTTGTACCGGAAATTTTCAAAGCATAGAAATTTGCTCCTGTTGAAAGCATATTTCTAGGAACTTCGATTGGTCTGGGATCCCTGATTGCCTCAATAGGTCCACCGGCGGCAA
>MFLD01000043.1:0-524 GCA_001781465.1 Candidatus Kaiserbacteria bacterium RIFCSPHIGHO2_02_FULL_49_16 | reverse complement strand
CGTCCCACTCTTTTGATTATTAAGTGCTTGAATTGAGCGTCTTTTACCTTTTTCTGTGGTTAGAAGATTTTTTTGTCGTAAATATGATATATGTTGATGAATTGTTGGAATGGATACGCCAAAATTATCCGCAATCTCGGCAAGAGAGGGGGCGTAGCCTTTACCACTATGGAACCTTGAGATGAATTGAAGGATTTCAGCCTGCCGTTTTGATGGCTTGCCTATTCCTATCATTGACTTCTTTTCCATACCTAAAGTATAATACCTAATGTAAACCTAATCAAGTCGAAGTTATCCCCAATAAAAATATGACACCTGAGGAACGACACGAACAACTTAAGAAAGTAAGAGCGACCTGCCTGGCAAGCGCAGAGGCACTTTTATCTACGGCAGAGCGCGAGCTCGGTAAAGGAGTGGATCCCATATGCTTTCATCTTGCCCTCCTTGCACTCGAGGAGGTAGGTATGTCCATTTTGAATACGATCAATTACATGTCCGAGACTGCACACACAAATAAGGAAGCG
>MFLD01000042.1 GCA_001781465.1 Candidatus Kaiserbacteria bacterium RIFCSPHIGHO2_02_FULL_49_16 | reverse complement strand
TATCTGCATCTCTGAAGCTACGCGATCTCACAGCGCTTGAGAGAAAGGAAAATGTACCGCACGCAGAAGATATAATGCCTGTTGTTTTCGGAGCAGAAACAGTCTCGTTTGAGGGAGAGACTTATAGGCTTACGATACTTGGAGGAAGCGAGCTTATGGCCGATATAATGGACGCGCATACAGTGCGCGGCCGCGGTTTAGCCGTTGATGATGTGCGAGGCTCGGCTGATGTCGTAGTTTTGGGCCAGACGGTTATCGACAAACTTTCTCCCGGCAGTGATTTACTGGGAGAGCGAGTAAAGATAAAAGGAAGAAACTTCTTGGTCATAGGGATACTCCCGAAAAAAGGCGGCGTTTCTTTCATAAATTTGGACGAAGCGGCGTTAATGCCGTACACCACTGCGCAGAATTACATCTTGGGAGTAAAGCATTTCAACAGAATAATAGTTCGAGCCGACAACGAAGCGAATGTGTCTTCCACTGCAGAAGACATCAAGGCAACATTGCGAGAATTACATGGAATAACGGACCCGGATAAAGATGATTTTGGGGTTGAAACGCAAGAGGATGCCTTACAAACCGTTGGGGCAGTCCTGGGCACGCTCACGATTCTTTTGACGCTCGTTGCCGCTATATCTCTCGTTGTCGGGGGAGTTGGCATTATGAATATTATGCTTGTTTCAGTTATCGACAGAACCCGCGAAATTGGTTTGCGAAAAGCGCTCGGAGCGACGAACCGGAACATTCTCACTCAATTTTTACTCGAGGCAATTATTTTGACGGGAATCGGCGGGGTAGTGGGAATTGCGTTGGGGACAGGACTATCGTTCGCAATTTCGCTTGTAATATCCAGGGTTTTCGAGCTTTCCTGGCAGTTTTCGTTTCCTTTGGGCGCCGCGCTTCTTGGTATAATTGTTTCTACATTTGTCGGCCTCGTTTTCGGGCTTTACCCCGCACGAAAGGCCTCACAGATGAGTCCCATAGATGCGCTTCGGCATGAATAAGGATTTATCTTACAGTAATTTATCCAGACTGGCTGGCCTTCATACCGGGCAGGCCCCGCAAGAAAGGCCTCAGAAATGAGTCCGATTGACGCATTGCGACACGAGTAACACAATAAGGGCGATATATCGCCCCATGTGAAGTGTTATTAACATTATATTTTATTTGAATATATGTGATAAAATCTCTAACTTATGGACACAGAAAAGATGCAGGAACATATTGATAGAACGTTCCATAATCATGGCGACATATTGATAAAAGTATTTTCTATCCTTGTCGCGCTCCTCCTTCTTGGGCTATGGTTTTTAGCGACAAGCCAATCGGCATTTCAGATTCCTTCTTCCGATATTCAGCAGAACATACAGTAAATGTCTATGGCTCACGCGTACATGGTATGATATTTGAACTACGTGTCCCGTTAGAAATCGCGAACGGACTCGCGGGCATTGTATGGAGGCAAATATTACTAATACTAATCAAATAGGCGACGGAATCGGCTACTTTTCCGCGTCCTGCCTGCCCGCCAAAGCCAGAGCAGGTGCGTGGCATAAAATCGGAATATGACTTATTTACTAACTAATCAAATCCGGCACTATCGCGGCTTTAGGCGATGGCAGGCGGGTTTCTAATGGGATGGCAGAGAGCGACATTCGCGGAGAACGGCTAAGAAAACTTGAGAAGCTTAAGGGTTCTGGTATGGAGGCGTATCCCGCCGAATCCCACCGAGATACTAGTATCGAAGACGCTATAGTTACTTTTGACGAGCTAGAGGCCAGCGGTAAGAAAATGCACATTGGCGGTCGCGTAATGTCCAGACGTGGACAGGGAGGGATTGTGTTTGCCGACCTTTTTGATGGAACCGGCCGTTTGCAGATAGTTCTTCAGAAGTCGGATATAGATGAAGCGTTGTACAACCTTTTCACGGAATGCGTTGACACCGGAGATTTTATCGAAGTGTTAGGCACGGCATTTAAAACGAAGAGGGGCGAACCCTCTATCAAGTGTCAAAAATGGAGAATGCTTTCCAAATCGCTCCTTCCGATTCCCGATGAATGGTTCGGGCTCAAAGATGAGGAGAAACGACTGCGCGAGCGAGCGGTTGATATTTTGCACAATGACGAGTTGAGGAAAATGATAATCCGCAAATCTCGGTTCTGGTCTGCCTGCAGAACGTTTTTTGATAAAAGAAATTTCCTGGAAGTTGAAACTCCGGTTCTAGAAACTTCCCCAGGAGGAGCGGAGGCAAGGCCGTTTATCACGCACCACAACGCACTCGATATAGACGTGTACTTGCGCATTTCTGCAGGAGAGCTGTGGCAGAAAAGATTACTTGTCGCTGGTTTTCCAAAAGTCTTTGAGATTGGGCGCATTTTCCGAAACGAAGGGCAGTCCCGCGAGCATTTGCAGGATTATACGCAGTTGGAGTTTTATGAGGCATATTCGGATTATCACGCGGGAATGAAAATCGTTCAGGAGCTTTACAGGCATATCGCAAAGGAGGTATTCGGGCAATACACATTTAAAATAGGAGAACATGAAGTTGATTTCGCGGAAGAATGGAAGACGATTGACTTTTCCGCGTCCATTAAAGAACATTTTGGAATTGACCCGATAAAGTGCGGTGAAAAAGAGGCGATTTCCGCGGCGCGAGAGGTAAAGGTTCTTCCCGCCGGTATTGAACCGAATAAAGAGCGTGCGATAGACCAACTGTGGAAACATATCCGGAAAACAATATCGGGTCCGTCGTTTCTCGTTGGCGTTCCAATTTTCATGGAACCGCTTGCGAAACGCTCGTTAAAAAATCCTGAAGTTGTCGAGCGTTTCCAGGTCATTCTCGCCGGCTCCGAAGTTGGAAAAGGATTCAGCGAATTAAATGACCCGCTCGACCAGCGTAAGCGCTTTGAGGACCAGCAGAAATTGCGCGACGCAGGAGATGACGAGGCGCAACGGATGGATTTGGATTATGTGCGCACGATGGAATACGGAATGCCTCCAGCGTTCGGCTTCGGCGTATCAGAACGGCTGTTCGCGTTTCTTGAGAACAAGCCAATACACGAAACGCAACTCTTCCCGCTCCTACGGCCAACACCACCGCAAAAGCTATGAACCAGCCCGACACGCATGAAAGATTGGAGCGCATAGAGGAAGAGCTACGCTCGATACAGGATAGAAATACCAGAGTTGCGGCGGATAAGGCGTGGGAGACCAGCTTGTTCAGAATTATTTCTTTGCTTTTAATCACATACGGAATCTCCGCCTTTGTCCTGTATGAAATAGGAAATCAAAATCCGCTTCGGAATGCCTTTATTCCCACGATAGGGTACTTGCTTTCAATGCAGTCCTTGCCATTTCTCAAGCGGTATTGGATTCGCAACCATCTTTCACGCAAAAACGTGCAATAATTCAGATATGGACCTAACAAAAATACCGAAGCAGTTTTGCGAGAATATTGCCGTGGCTTTATCAAAAGAATATTTCGTCATGAACATGCTGACCGGCGAAGCGGGCGTTACCTACGCCCTTACTCCACAGCACATGAAGCGTTTGTCTCAATATATTTCCTATCAGATTGCCGAATATGAAAAACAATTTGGCAAAATTGAAGCGGAATGGACTCCGAATATTCAGAGCCCTCTGCAGACGAAAGACATCATGGGCGGAGCGAATGGTGATAGCGGCAAGAAATAGTTTTTGTGATGCCGTCCATGGAAAAGCAGGAGTTCGAGAGTCTTATTGAAGATGGATTCGCGCTTTTGCCCGAATGGGCGCGGAAAAAAATAAAGAATGTGGAAATTCTTGTTGAAGATGAACCGTCTCGCGAAGTCAGAAAACGGGAGCATCTGGCTGATGACGAAACGCTTCTCGGATATTATCAAGGGATTCCGCTTTCGGCTCGCGGGGAAAATTACGGCGTCGGCGCGACTATGCCGGACACTATTACTCTCTATCAAAAACCGATTGAGGAAGCGGCGGAAGAAGACGGTGTCCCCGTGGCACGGGTCGTCGCTGATACGATTTGGCACGAATTCGCGCACCATTTTGGCATGGATGAGCATGTGGTGCACGAGCGCGAGCGCGAGCGCGGCAAAAAGACATAGCGTGTATTTTTACTGCATTAGTGTACGAAGTCCAGCTTTTCCGGCTTTTGAGGCCATTTAATGATTTTGGTGGGTGACTTTACTCGCAGAGGAAAAAGTGGTATACATCGGTGTCCACGTGAGTCTCCTTACGAGTTACGAGGACATAGTGGCGATATTATACGCCACCTCGGCAATTCGTTGTTCGCCGAGCGGGGACGTGGTGATTCTGGCCACGTTTCTAGTGCACGCTGGAGTTGACGGTCTCATGACCGTTCTCCAGATTCTGGCCTCAACAGGGCCAGATATTCCCTTGATTTTCCGAGGGAAGTCGAGAAAAGATATAAGCCTTAGTTAGGGCTGTTGTTCTTCGGACGGGGGTTCTTTGAGATCTGCCATGAGGAGCTTGGTATTGATCTCACCCCCGCCCATTTTTTTATGTTACCCAGTTAGAAGTTAAGAAGAAAAGCCTACCGTTTGGAAAGCCGGATTTCCCAGCAATTTGCGCTGTATAGACACTTGATATCTATACATTTTCGCACTTTCGTAACTTCTAACGCGGTGCTATATTTTCTGCATGTCGAACGCGACGTTATCGGATGTTTTGCGAGCGCGCGGATACGTGTATCAGCACTCAAGCGAGAAACTAGAGGAGATTACAGACGGCGCGAAGCGGACTTTATATTTAGGCATTGACCCCACAGCCGATTCTCTTCACGTAGGGCAGTTGCAAGCATTTTTAGTCCTGCGGAGTTTCTTGGAGGCCGGGCATAGAGTATTCGTCTTGATAGGCGGTGCCACAGGAATGATCGGCGATCCGAGTGGAAAAACGTCGGAGCGCGCATTGCAAGACGAGGAAACAATCTCGCGAAATGTTGAAATGATTTCCGCGCAGATTAAAAGACTTTTCGAGTCCGACAACTTTACTATCCTAAATAATTCAGATTGGCTTTCCAAATTGAAACTCATTGAGTTTCTGCGAGACGCGGGAAAACATTTCTCCGTAAACGCAATGCTCCTGCGCGATTTCGTGAAAGACCGCGTAGCGAATGTGGAGCAGGGCATTTCATACACAGAATTTTCTTACGCGCTTTTACAGGCCTACGATTTCTGGCATTTACACAAAAACCACAAATGTGACTTGCAGGTTGGCGGCTCCGACCAGTGGGGAAACATAGTCTCTGGCGTTGACTTCGTGCGCAGAAAGGAGGGCAAAATAGTTTATGGCCTTACATGGCACCTTCTCGTAGATAAATCCGGCAAGAAATTCGGCAAAAGCGAAGAAGGAACAATATGGCTTGACCCCGCGAAGACCTCGCCATTTCAGTTCTACCAATTTTGGCTTAACTCTCCAGATGATGTTGTCGGGGAATATTTGTTGAAAATGACCACCGTTTCGGAATCGGAAATAAGAATGACGATTACAGAACACAAAAAGAATCCAGAAAAGCGGCATGCCCAGAAGAGGTTGGCGCATGAGGCGACAAAACTTGTTCATGGAGCCGAAACTGCTAAAATAGTTGAGGATGTTTCATCGGTCCTGTTCGGAAAGAAAGAACCAAAAGAATTGAGCGCGGCCGAACGCGAGATGCTTCAAAAAGAGGCGCCGACATGCGAGGTACGGCTCGGAGAATCGCTTACGGACATTTTGGTTAAGTCCGAGCTTGCGGCTTCGCGCCGCGAAGCGCGCCAATTTATCGAAGATAATGCCGTCGCTATTAATGGCGGAAGGGTCGCCCTCATAGACAGAGTGATGATGCACGAAGATTTTCAAGACGCGCCGATAGCGACCCTCTCGCGCGGCAAGCGCAATGTGGTGGTACTGACACTCGGTTGAGTATATGTTATATTATTTATATGACTACCGCAGAACGAGATAAGAAATTGGAAAATCTAATCGAGCAGAAAATATTTGAATTTCTTGGCGACCCAGATTCCGGACTCGAACTTAAGAAATCATTTGCAATGAAGCTTCGGAAGCGATTGAAGGAAAGACAGAAACTTACACCGCTTTCGGCAGTAGCGAAGAAGTATGGTCTCAATTGAGTTGAGCGAGCATGCGTTGAGAGATCTTAAAGAAATAGACCAAGTTCTGGCTAAGCGAATTATTGAAAAGATACTCTGGCTAGAGCAAAACTTTGACAAAATTGTACCGGAAAGATTGCATCGCGAACTTAAAAACTCATACAAACTCCGCGTCGGCGATTATCGAGCCGTGTACTCCGTTCATGGAAGCTTAATTATCATTGAAGCAGTGGGACATCGGCGTGATGTATATAGATAGATTCTTATATGCTCATTCGCGCGAATATGCCGCCAGCGTAGGAATTCCTTAGCTGGGAAGGGGCTTTCGCCCACAGGCACACACGAACATAATACCATGCGTATAGCGCGCAAGTCAATGCTTGTGGATAGCGAAATATGGCTCAAAAGTGGGATAAAAAAGATATCGAGATTCGCCGTGATACCAAGTCCTTGCAAACCATTCTTTTGGGCGTAATGTTTAATTTATGAAAGCGGTCTATAAACAGTCAAAGTTTAGTCAGACGCTTGTTTTGTGTGACATATGCAATTCCTTGTAATTGGTAGAGATGGCAATGATAAAGAAGCGCTTGCCCGTCGAACCGCAGTCAGGCAGGCTCATCTTGCGTTGGGTGACGAGATGGAGCAATCGGGAAACAGGTGGTATGGGGCGGTGTTGTTAAATGAAAATAATGACATGGTCGGGTCAATGGCAGTCATGGATTTTCCATCAGAAAATGAGTTGCAGAAATGGTTAGACCGAGAACCATATATAACCGGTGGAGTCTGGAAATCTGTTGAAGTTATCAAGTGTGCGATTAAAAAGCCCTGGAAGTTTAATCGTCCGCAATCATTTTTCGAAAAGTATGTCTGATAGCAGGATTTTGAACTTTGTGTTTTTCGCACAGAATCTATTCTAGTGTTTTGCAAAAGACTGCAATAGAAAAAAGTCTTGATAGTCTAGACACAGAGAGGATTTGACAGAAAAAGAAGCGGGGAGTGAGTAACGAGGATTTTCTTATGTGCTTATTCGCGCGAATAAGCACATAAGGCAAAATAGTAATGAGAAAAAGTCATCACGCCAGAGGATAAATACACTTTCTGCCCCAATCCTGTTAGAGTGGGCGGGTGGCAAAGTTCAAAATAAAAAGCGACTATCAACCGGCCGGAGACCAACCCGGAGCTATTCGCGCGCTTGTGGAAGGGCTAAAAGAGGGGAAACGGCACCAGACGCTTCTGGGCGTAACTGGTTCTGGGAAGACTTTTACAGTCGCGAATGTGATTGAAAAGGTGCAGAAGCCGACGCTTGTCATCGCGCACAACAAAACGCTCGCCGCACAGCTTGCGGCGGAATATCGCGAATTCTTTCCTGAAAACGCGGTGCATTATTTCGTTTCTTACTACGATTACTACCAGCCGGAGGCATATATGCCCATTAGTGATACTTATATAGAAAAAGAGGCGCAGATAAATGAAGACATAGAACGATTACGGCACGCGGCGACGCAGGCGCTATTGACAAGAAAAGATGTAATAGTAGTCGCGTCAGTTTCTTGCATATACGGGCTCGGAAGCCCTTTGGAATACGAGAAAATAAATTTGAAAATTACAAAAGGGGAACCGCTCACGCGAGCGGCGCTTATGCGCCGTCTTATCGGTTTGTATTTTGAAAGAGTGGCAGGAGACCTTTCGCCAGGGACATTTCGAGCGCTCGGCTCGCGAGTGGAGATAATGCCCGCGAGCGAACGAATTATTCGAAGGATTGATTTGTCGGAGGGCAGGGTCTCAAAAATCGAAGAAATAGACGCGACGACGCGAGAAAAACTCGGCGCGCTTGAATCTGTGTTCGTATTTCCAGCAAAGCATTATGTTACTCCTAAGGATGTGCAGGAATTGGCGCTGGCAGATATAGAAATAGAACTAAAG
>MFLD01000041.1 GCA_001781465.1 Candidatus Kaiserbacteria bacterium RIFCSPHIGHO2_02_FULL_49_16 | reverse complement strand
GCATTTGCCTGCCTGCGCTGAAGCTTCGGCGGGCAGGCAAGGTGTCTCCTCGGAATTTCTTTTGTATTTGAGGTGAGATCTCGGCGGAACTTGGACGCACCGGAAAAACCCTTAAAGTCGGGCGCCAGATCGAGCTTGACAATTGGGCTTGTCCATGCTACCATGAAGGGTTCATTTTGTTCTTGTTTTTGGTTTGGGTAATCCTGCCCTGCTCGTTGATAAATTGGAGGTAAAATCGTATGGACACAATGTTGTTGGCCCTGAGCGACACTGGCCTTGCGTTGACGCTCGTATTCTCGGCCTTTATAGCGTGGCTCTCCGCCTATCTAATCTCAGATTTTCTGGGAGATGCCGCCACAAAACGTGGAAGGGAATACATAGCAAAAGAGTTTTCCCGTGCGGAGGATCCTGGCGCTGCGGTGATAGCAGGATTGATCCTGCTTGTCCTGGTACTGTCTGCACTCGAGCTGGAAAGCTGGGTAAGGGGCCGTGCGTCAGTATTCGTCGGCTTCTTTCTGTTGACCAGCGCAATTTGCGGGTGGAGATCTTTGCGTTCAAACGATGTTCCATTCGGCGTTCTGCTCGCAGGCGTGGTTGTCTCTGTCTGTGCAACTGGGTTTTGGTATCTGCTTGCGGAATCGGGTTACGCTCACCCGATTGCTGCAACGATTCAGGCCCTAATCCTGATTGCCCTCAACCCATTTGCAGTTTTCTGGGTACATCGGCAATACCGCTCACGTCGCTGACGGATCGAAAAATAAACGGCTGAAGTCAAAAAAAGCCGCTCGAGATGGAGGTCGCCACAACTGGCCACCTCGTTCATCTCGGCGGCTTTCATCTTTTATATACTCGGCGATTCCGAACCTCGGATTTCGTGTGATAGTATTTGCATAAGCCGGTAGCTAGTAGCCGGTAGCTAGTAGCCGGTAGCCAGAATAATTCCGAAAGCGGTTTGCGTTTTGAGTGGCTACAAGCTACAGGCAACGGGCTGCAAGCTATTTTATGTTGGACATCAAATTCATAAGAGAGAACAAGGACATCGTCATCGCGGGTGCGAAGAAAAAGCACATCGCTGTTGATATTGACGCTCTGCTCGCTTTGGACGACAAACGCCGCGCTTTGCAGGCATCAATAGATGAGAAGCGGGCGGAGCAGAATGTCGCTTCGAAAGCGATTGCCTCAGCTTCCAATGAAGAGGAGCGGCAATCGGTAATCAGCAAAATGCAGACTCTGAAAGAGCTGCTGCGGAAAGAGGAGGAATCTTTACAGGAGGTTATGAAGGAGTGGCGAGCGCTTATGGTCTCGGTGCCGAATGTTCCCGACATGTCGGTGCCGGATGGGGAATCGGAAAAAGATAATAAAGAAGTAAAGCAGTGGGGAGAGATTCCGGAATTTAATTTCGAACCCAAAGATCATGTCGCACTTCTCCTTGCGAATGGAATGGCGGATTATGAACGCGGTTCAAAGGTCGCGGGCTTCCGCGGATATTTTTTGAAGAACGACGGGGCGCGCCTCGTGTGGGCCCTAGAGAGATTTGTGGAAGAAAGATTTATGAACCGTTCGGATTTTACTCCGCTCATTGTCCCGTCTATGGTTCGCCGCGAGCCCTTCATGGGCACGGGGTACCTCCCGCAAAGCGAGGAGGATTTATACAAAACGCAGGACGGCGATTATCTTGCTGGCACGGCGGAAGTCGGCGCGATGGGATACTACATGGACGAGATTTTGGAGAAGAAAGATTTGCCAATCAAATTTTTCGCGTTTTCCCCATGTTATCGGCGCGAAGCGGGAAGCTACGGCAAAGACACGAAAGGAATATTTCGAATACACGAATTTGTGAAATACGAGCAGGTGGTTTTGTGCGAGGCGAGCCACGAGGAATCGGTCAAGCATCATGAGGAGCTGACATTAAACTCCGAGAAGCTTTTGCAGGAACTGAAATTGCCATATCGCGTCGTCATAAATTGCGGGGCAGACCTCGGGCTGGGACAAGTCAAGAAATATGATATTGAAGCGTGGCTGCCTAGCGAGAAGCAATACCGCGAAACGCACTCATCTTCTTACTTTCATGATTTCCAGACCCGCCGTCTCAATATCCGCTATCGCGAGGGGAACGGCGTGGTGCGCTACGTCCACTCGCTCAATAACACCGCGCTCGCTATGCCGAGAATATTGACGCAGATTGCGGAGAACTATCAGCGAGCAGACGGCCGCATCGGCGTCCCCGGGGCGCTTCAGGGGTACATGGGCAAGGATGTGATGGGGAGGGTACAATAGAGTGGATGTCAAATGGAGAGCGAAGGCATGGACATGGAATAATTGACCTGCGAAAACGCCGAGCAGGCGAACAGGCGCGCGCGCGCGCGCGCGCCGCTCAGGCATCTCTGCCACTCTACAATAGAACTTCGTTGCGCTTACGACGGCGCAAATTGCGCGCTATGCTGGCGCTACTCATTCTTATATTCGCCGCGGGCGCCATATATGGCATAAGCGAATTCTCATATCTTCCTCGCTATTCTATAAACAAAATTACAGTTGAGGGAATGTCCAGCATCTCGCCTCGTCTTGTGAAGGCGTTTGTGGAAACAAAACTCAATAACGGAACATACTCGATAATTTCGAGAGGAAATATCTTTCTGTACCCTAAAACGGAAATAGCAAAAGGAATATCCGAATATTTTCCGAAGATACTAAATGCTCAAATTTCTCGCGAATCTCTATTGGCGCGGGCTATTACTGTTTCTATCACTGAGAGGAAAATGTTTGCCCTGTGGTGCTCTGATAAAGCGGAATGTTTTAAGATGGATGATACCGGATTTGTTTTTGCCGTAGCTACGATCTCTTCCGCGGGCCAGATCGTATTTTCAGGCGGTCTCGCCGCGAGCACGACTCCCATCGGACAAACATTCTTGCCGGAACAATTCGCGGACGTTCTCGCTCTTTTGTCTCGGCTCAAGGAGGAAGGATTCTCGGCAACAAGCGTTTCAGTCGAAGACGAACAAGATTTCTCGGTTTCACTTTCCAAGGGGTTTGATGTGCGCGCCACTTTCAGCCAAGACGCGAACACTATCGCGCGCAATCTGCAAACAGTACTTTTGTCGGAATCTCTTCAGGGGAAGGAGGACAAGATAGAATACATCGACCTTCGCTTCGGCAACCGCGTGTACTATAAAAACAGGGAATAGAAAATAGGCATTAGGCAATAGTGAAAAAAACAGAAACAGAAAGGTGGCCAAAGTATTGCTTCTACTTTTTGGCCACCTATCTGCACTTTCGGTGCAGACTTTTGGAGTGCCTTTCTTCACCCCGCTAATTTTGGGCGACGGGACACTACTGCTTTTCAGGAGGTTTTTCAGTAAGAACCCGAGCAATCAAAATCGCAATCTGAGTAGCCACGCTGGGGCTAAACAGAAAACTTCTTGAGTACCGCCCTCCGGCCGCGCTGATCAAGTGCCTCTGCTTCTTGAGCCCATTACGCGTCCGATCAGACAATTTTATCCTCTCGGAGACGGTAATGGAGATTACACCATCTCGTCCCTTCATCACCCTAACTTCTTGGCCGTTCTCCATTTTCTGCAAGAGCCCTTGAGCTCTTACATGCATGGCCCTGCATTGCGCCAGTATCATTGTTTCCTCCTCAAAAAAATGAACATCTAGACCCAGTGGTCTCCCGCACTATCTCAAACCAGAGAGAGTCAATTGTCTCGGAAAGTTCCTGCATTTGCTGCAAGCTACCGGCCACGGGCTACAAGCTATGTATGTGATATTGTGCTGGCAATGAAGAATTTTTGGACGAAATTGCCAAAACCGTTTTTTGCTCTCGCTCCTTTGGATGACGTTACCGATGCCGCATTTCGCCGGCTCATCGCGCGGTATGGCAAGCCAGATGTGATGTGTACGGAATTCACATCGGCAGATGGGTTGATTTTTGCAGGCGATTCCGGCCAAGCGAAATTGCGCGCGAAATTGCTATTTTCCGATTCCGAACGGCCGATTGTCGCGCAGCTTTTTACTTCGTCGCCGGAGAGAATGAAAAAAGCCGCGGAGCATGTCGCGGAGCTCGACTTTGATGGAATCGACATCAATATGGGATGCCCGGATAGGGCAGTAGAAAAATCTGGATGCGGGGCGGCTCTAATAAAAAATCCGAAACTCGCGCGAGAACTTATTCGCGCGGCGCAAGAGGCCGGATTACCGATATCCGTAAAAACAAGAATCGGATACTTGTTAGACGAACTAGACACGTGGCTTCCTGAATTGCTAGCGGAGAATCTTTCCGCGGTAACTATTCACGCGCGCACGCGCAAAGAAATGTCGGACGTACCAGCGCGCTGGGATACTGTCGCGCGCGCAATCGAAATCCGCGACAAGATGAAGTCAAAGGTTTTCATTATTGGAAATGGAGATGTAAAAGATATTTTTGAAGCGCGTGAAAAAGCTCGGGTGTCCGGTTGCGACGGAGTCATGCTGGGCCGAGCAATTTTAGGCAATCCTTTTCTATTCTCAAATTCTCAAGAATTTAAGAATAGAAAAGAAGCGAAGTTAAAAGCGCTATCAGAGCATCTTGTCCTGTTTGAAGAATTGCTTGCAGAGACGGCGAATTACGCGACGATGAAAAAGCATTTCGCGTCTTACATAAAAGGATGGTCTGGGGCAAAAGAACTTCGCATGAAGCTGATGGAAACTAATAGAGTTTTAGAAGCGCTGGCAATAATCAACGGTGATATATAATGGACTTATGACAAAAGTGAAAGATGGCCGGCGTGCGACCTTATATCGAGCGTACAGGCCGCAAGGATGGAGCGAGGTGCTGGGACAAGACAATGTCGTCCGCGTGCTTGAAGCTTCAATAAAAAATAAGAAAATAGCGCATGCGTATCTTTTTTCAGGCGGAAGGGGAACGGGAAAGACCAGTGTGGCGCGAATTCTCGCGCGGGAAATCGGAGTTACCGCAAACGACACTTATGAAATAGACGCTGCATCCAACACTGGAGTCGAACATATCCGCGAACTGCGCGAAGGCGCTCATGTTCTGCCCCTCGAGTCGCCCTACAAGGTCTACATTGTGGATGAGGCGCACATGCTTTCAAGAAGCGCATGGAATGCGTTTCTAAAAACGCTGGAAGAACCGCCAGCGCATGTGATTTTTATATTGGCGACGACAGAGCGCGACAAAGTGCCGGAGACTGTGCAATCT
>MFLD01000040.1:10141-12671 GCA_001781465.1 Candidatus Kaiserbacteria bacterium RIFCSPHIGHO2_02_FULL_49_16 | reverse complement strand
TGGGATTCTCCCGCGGTACGAGATGCAAAAGTTATGCGCAAGATGCGCGCGGTTACCATCAAAGCCAATGCCGCTTACGCCAAGCGCTTCGGCATCAATGCCTCAAGTTCGATCACATGCGTGAAGCCCTCGGGAACCGTCTCACAGACTTTTGATTGTTCATCCGGAATTCATCCGCGCCACTCGCAGTATTACATTCGCAGAGTCCGCATCTCCGCGACAGACTCGCTCTACAAAATGATGCGCGACCAAGGGGTGAAGGCGCATCCCGAGGTAGGACAGAATGCCAACGAGGCGACGACATTCGTTTTGGAATTTCCGGTCAAAGCCCCAAACGGTTCCCTGTACAAGAACGACCTCACGGCGATTGAACAGCTTGAATATTGGAAAATGGTGAAATTAAATTTCACCGAACACAATCCTTCGGCGACTATTTCGGTAGGGGACGAGGAATGGGTTGCAGTCGTTGCGTGGATTTCAGACAATTGGGATATTATAGGAGGGCTTTCATTCTTGCCACGCGAGAATCATGTGTACCGACTCGCGCCGTACGAAACGATCGACAAGAAAACATACGAAGCGCTCGCATCAAAATTCCCGGTCATAGATTACTCCAAGCTGATAATTTACGAGCGAACGGACGAAACGGAGCAGACGCAGGAGTTGGCGTGCGCGGGGGGGACCTGCGAAATAATTTAAAATAGTCAGTAGAAAGTAGTCAGTAGTGCGTAGTTAAATACAAAAAAAGAGAAAGCCCGGTGAACCGAGTCTTTTTTCTCTCAGTTCGCGCCGGGCCTCATACTGGTCAGTAATTCGGCTCACCAAGCCGAGACCTCCACAATCTTCACGCAGTCATTTTCGGTGATTATCGTATTGTACTGTCCTCTGCCGATGATGGTACCGTTTATCCATGCCTTCGTAGGACTGTACCTTACCTGTCCCTTTAATGCAGTTCGGGCGTATTCGACCGTCGCGAAAAGTGTTCGGTTGGGAGGAACCTCAACGGCGGTGTTCGGTTCTCCAACAGGCTTGAAATCTATTTTCATACAATATCCCTTATCGTTTGGGCGCTCTCTTTCGACAGGAGAGCCACTGTTATTGCCAGCCCGCACTATCGCAAATCAGAGAGAGAGAGAGTCAACTGGTTGGAATTCTGGCAGTCAGACTGCTAAATTTAGCAGTCTGACTGCCAGAATATGAAAAAGAGCCCTTTTGGGACTCTTTTTTCATGTTCTGCGTCGTTAAGCCGGATTCTGTCGAGTCTGCCAGAGGCAGACAGGGACAGCCATTTATCTGGGATGATTGTTGCCAATCACCTCAAGCGGCTCTTCGCCAATTACGGCGACACGGCCTTGCACGCAAGTAGGAATTTTGCCGTTGCACCTCTTGTGTTGCCACAAAAGCTCGCCCCGAGGAAATTGCTTTCGCGATTTCACGGGGCGGTTTTTTGCTCTCGCAAAAAACCGTCTCTGTTCGCATCCCTGGGATTACCCCGACGGGCGTTACCCGCTACCGTTCTGCCTATTCTGTCAAAGACAAAATTGGCGCGTGTCCGGACTTTCCTCTAGCCCTTGCGGGCCAGCGACTGCCTGACGCAGCTCGACATTATCCTCCGTTAAAAGAATTTCGCAAGTTTCGATATCCACGCGACGAGCTAATATCTTGCCATTCGATATATATGTTAAAATCCTTTCATATGTTAGATGCCACAAAAATGTTAAAAATCCAAACAACTGCAGATTCAGTCGCGCGATGGGGAATTATAATATTTCTTGGCGCACTGCCGTTCTTCTTGACTCCGAATTCTTGGGTGACAATACCGCAGGCAAAAATGATTCTTCTCGCAATAGCAATTATTGTCGTATCAATCGCCTGGATAGTCGCGCGCATTGCAGAGGGCAAAGTGCAGATCCCGAAATCTTTTTTGTTGGGTGTCGCAGCATTTCTCCCAATCTCATATTTAGTGTCGGCCCTAGTCACGAGCCGTACTTGGCTTTCGTTTGTTGGCACCGGCGTGGAGCAGGACACGGTTGTTGCGATTCTTTTGTCATATTCGCTGTTTCTATTTTTCGCTCTCGTTCTTTCGCGCGGAATGCGCGAAATCACTCTCGCGTTTCGCGCGTTATTTATTGGCGGCGCAGTTCTAGTCATTATCCAGTTGTGGCAAATTGCTTTCCCCGAATATTCCGGATTTGGCGGAGCTCTTCCGAACACAGTATCAAGCGCTATAGGCGGATTGCATGATTTAGCAATTTTTCTCGGTCTAATAGTATTTCTTTCAATTTCATCCAGTGACTTATTGGATGGGACTTCAGCTCGTCTGCGACTAGCGCGTATATTTGCCGGTGTTGTTTCGTTGGCTTTCCTTTTGATTATAAATTCCTCGGATGTGTGGCTTGGGCTCGCCGTTGTCTCGGCTTTTTACGGCGTATATTTGTGGTTTGATGTTTGGAAATCAAATAATGTAACTGGCAGTAATTCTATTCGCGCCACTCTGCCGTACATAATTCTCTCTATTTTGGCTCTTGGA
>MFLD01000040.1:5972-10087 GCA_001781465.1 Candidatus Kaiserbacteria bacterium RIFCSPHIGHO2_02_FULL_49_16 | reverse complement strand
ATGCTAAACTCCCGCCGCGATTACAGCTTTCCCAGGTTGAAGTTCGCCCTTCGTGGCAGGGGACTTTTACGGTCGGCAAGCAGTCGTTTAAAAGCGCTCGCGAGTTTATAGTCGGCTCTGGCCCGAACACATTCACGCGCACATGGGGCCTTTACAAACCGCTTTCCGTGAATGCTACGCAGTTTTGGAACACGGATTTCTTTTCAGGCATCGGTCTTATTCCGACCTCTCTTTTATCAGTTGGCATCCTGGGGCTTTTGTCCTGGGGAGCATTGCTTGTCGCTATCCTCTCCAGTGTTGTTCGATTCGTGCGCGACCGGCGCTTTCGCACACCTCTAAAGATGGCGACAGGAGTAATACTTGCGGGCATTCTATATCTTTTCGTTTTCAATGTGGTTTATATCCCGGGGGTTGCGCTTTCGGCTCTACTGTTCGCGCTCCTCGGGATTTTTGTTGCTCTTAATGTGATCGAAGGAAAAGTTGGCGCGCGGACATTCTCTCTTAACTGGATGGAGTTGAAATCCAAGGTTGTTATGGCCGGTGTTGTTGCGTTCGGAGCGGTTATTATATTTGGTGCGATAGAATCTTTGCGGGCTCTTGTGTCGGATACGCAGGTGAATCGCGCGATTGTTACTTACGGCACAACGAGCGACCTCAACGCTTCCTTGCGGTACAACGGATATGCGCTTTCCGTTTTAGGAACTAACGATCGAGCCCATCGCACTGCGGTTGAGATTGGCCTCTTGCAATTGAAACAGTTGCTGGCAGAAGGAAAGATATCCGATTCGTTGCGCGCGCGTTTGCAAGAAACTCTGACAACAACATTACAGCATGGCATCTCGGCAGTATCTTCAAACAGCAACAATTATCGGAACTGGCTTTCTCTCGCCCAATTGTACGGGGAGCTTTCTGCGGGTGGAATAGAAGGCGCGGACAAAAATTCCCGCGAGTCTTACGAACGCGCTCGACTCGAAAGCCCAACTAGCCCGTTGCCTCTTTTGGGTTTAGCCCAGCTTGATTTGACCGTGGGGGATGCCAAGTCCGCGCGCGAACACTTAAACGCTGCGATTGCAATGAAGTCTGATTTCACCGTGGCGCATTTATTGCTTTCACAATTAAATGCAAAAAGTAATGATTTGGCAAAAGCGCAGGATGAAGCGATTATTGTGGCGCAACTCTCTCCGCAAGACCCGTTCGCTTGGTATAATCTCGGGCTCGTTCTTTACACCCGCAAATCCTATAAGGATTCTGCAAGCGCGCTCGAGCGAGCAGTTCAATTACAGCCAAATTATGCCAATGCCATTTTTGTACTAGGGTTATCGTATTATCAGCTCGAGCGCGAGGATGATGCCATTTCAGCCTTTGATGAGGTAGCGAGGCTTAATCCAAGCGACCCGATGCCGAAAAAGGCTGTTGCAAACGTTAAGGATGGTCAGGACCCTCTAAATGGGCAAAACGCGCGCTAGAGTATGATGAAGCGAGCGCTTCAATTTCTCTCGAAAGAGGTACTGGGAATTCATTCGGCTGTATATGTGCTTGCGGCCTTTGCTCTCCTCTCCTCGCTCCTCGCGCTTTTTCGCGACAGGTTATTGGCGTATACGTTCGGTGCAGGGGCGGAATTAGACCTCTATTATGCCGCATTTCGAATTCCTGATTTTTTGTTCGTCGCTTTGGGTGCTCTCGTTTCCGTATACGTCATAATTCCCGAGCTTGCGAGGCGCGATTCTAGCGGGCAAAAAGACTACATAGACACGGTGTCTCTTGGTTTTTCAATTCTTGCGGTTTGCGCCGGCACAATTGCAGCGGTCATTGCTCCGAAATTGCTGGCATATCTTTTCCCGCAATTTGTTGATGCGGGACATTTATCAACACTCACCTTGCTGGCGCGCATCATGTTGCTTCAGCCAATTTTACTCGGTCTGTCAAATATTTTTGCCGCCATTACACAAACTAAAAGCAGATACATTCTCTACGCGTCGTCCCCGTTATTCTACAACCTTGGGATTATTCTCGGGATAGTTGTCTTGTATCCCATATGGGGGCTTCCGGGGCTCGCGTGGGGAGTAGTCCTCGGCGCCTCGCTTCACGCCGGCATACAAATTCCCTCAATTCTTCGCGACGGGTTTTTCAGGAGGTTGCCACGCTTCGCGGAGGCGCGCGCGCTTGTGCGGACTGCCGCCGTCTCCGTCCCGCGCGCACTCGCCCTTTCCATGAACCAGCTCACGTTCATCGGACTCACAGCGATAGCGGGAACGCTGGCGGTCGGCTCGATTTCCGTGTTTATGTTTTCGTTCAATTTATACAGCGTGCCGCTCGCGATAATCGGCGCGTCATATTCGGTCGCGGCGTTTCCCGCACTCGCGCGCTCGCTCGCAAACGGCAGGCAAGCCGAGTTCATAGAAAATATCGCGACGGCCGCGCGGCACGTCTTGTTCTGGTCATTGCCGGCAACCGCTCTTGTTATTGTTTTGCGTGCGCATATCGTGCGCGTAGTTTTGGGAAGCGGCGCCTTTGATTGGACGGACACGCGGCTCACGGCCGCCTCGTTCGCGCTTTTGTCGCTCGCGTTGGTTTGTCAGGGGCTCATGCTTCTTCTTGTGCGAGGATACTACGCGGCCGGTCGCACATCCGTTCCTCTTTTTGTGTCTTTCGGCATTGCCCTCGGGACAGTAGGACTAGCCGAATTGCTCATACGAATTTTTGAGAATGCCACCACCCTTTCGTTTCTGCAAGCGCTGATGCGCCTGGAGAACGTTTCCGGGAGCGAAATGCTTGCGCTCGCGATAGCTTACGCGGGAGCGGCATTGCTCGGCACAATAATTCTTGTTATATGTTTTGAGCACAGATTTGCTGGATTTTTTGCCCAAATCAAACGCTCGCTTGCGGAAGGCGTCGTCGCGTCATTTGCGGGCGGGGTGTCTGCGTATGCGATGCTCTCTCTCACAAGCCCTTTTACTCTTACCTCTACTTTGGCTTCGGTTTTCGTTAAAGGACTTGCCGGAGGGCTGACCGGAATTATGGTATCGGCCTTTGTTTATGCGCTATTAAAAAATCGTGAATTTACCGAGACCGTTGCAGAAGTTCGAGGCCGTCTGTGGCGCGGCTCGATTAAAGCGGAGGGCGGAACGTCTATCGTTGCATCCGCAGAAGAAACGGCCGAGCTGAAGTAGGAACTAATTGTTAGTATCGTGTATCGAGTATAGAGTATCGTGTATCAGCCATATGTCATCTAACATACGAAATTTCAGCATCATAGCTCACATCGACCATGGTAAAAGTACTCTGGCTGATAGGATGCTCGAAATGACGGGAACAATAGAAGCTAGGAATATGAAAGAACAAGTTCTTGACAAGATGGATCTTGAGCGCGAGAGGGGCATAACAATTAAAATGACCCCTGTTCGGATGGTTTACTATCCGCGCAGATTATCGCAGGAAAACACGCAGATAAAAATGGAAGTGGATAATCTGCGTTCATCTTCGGAACATGAGCGTAAATCTGCGCAAGTTGAGGACTACATCCTCAATTTGATAGACACGCCAGGGCATGTGGACTTCGCGTACGAAGTATCGCGCGCGCTTTCAGCAGTCGAGGGAGTTATCCTTCTTGTCGATTCCACGCAAGGAGTGGAGGCGCAGACTCTCTCTGTGCTTTCTGTCGCAAAGAGTCTTGGACTAGTAATCATTCCGGTTGTTTCCAAAATTGATTCACCGAACGCGAGAGTTGGTGATATTACCAGCGAACTCGCTTTGTTGCTTGGACGTCCGGAATCTGAAATATTGCACGCTTCGGGAAAAACAGGCGAAGGCGTTGAAGGAATTCTTAAAGCGGTTATTGAACGCATTCCTCCGCCGAAATCTTCTGGCGATAAGTTGCAAGCGCTCGTTTTTGATTTCGGATACTCGGACCACAGGGGAGTCATAGTCTATGCGAGGGTGTTTGGCGGGAAAGTTGCAAAGGGAGATGTTCTCCGACTGGTTGCCGCCGGTGCCGATTTTACGGCTCTGGAGGTGGGTATTATGAAGCCGGGCGAAGCGCCGGTTGATGTTCTAAGCGAAGGAGAAATTGGATACATTGTGACAGGCATAAAGAAACCAGGGCTTGCTTCTGTAGG
>MFLD01000040.1:0-5919 GCA_001781465.1 Candidatus Kaiserbacteria bacterium RIFCSPHIGHO2_02_FULL_49_16 | reverse complement strand
AAATCAAGACAATCTGGTGCTTCTTCGTCAATCGCTCGCGCGCCTGCATCTGTCCGATTCCTCACTTTCGTATGAAGAAGAATCGTCCGGAGTGATGGGAAAAGGTTTTCGATGCGGTTTCCTTGGAATGCTTCACTTGGAAATTATTATTGAGCGCCTTCGGCGCGAATTTGCGTTGAATCTTGTTGTAACAATGCCGACCACGGTTTATGAGGTTACTCACTTAAACGGAAAAGTCGAAGAAATTTATGCGCCAGCTCGATTACCCGATGATGGCACAGCAAAATTAGTCCGCGAACAATGGGCGGAAGTATCTGTCATATCACCGCCGGAATATCTGGGCGGAATTTCGCAATTGCTTTATGAACACGAGGCGAAAATTGGTAACACGGAAACTTTGCCAGACGGCAAGGCGCGACTTTTTTCAGAGATGCCGCTCCGAGAACTGATGCGAGGATTCTTTGACAAACTTAAAAGTGTTTCGTCGGGTTTCGCATCGTTATCCTATGAAATCATCGGCTTGCGTGATGCGGATGTGGTGCGATTGGATGTTCTTGTGGCGGAAGAAATAGTGCCCGCGTTTTCTAGAATTGTGAGCCGAAGGCGCGTACGAGCGGAAGCCGAAGCGATGGTGGAAAAACTTGAGAAACTTCTGCCACGCCAGCAATTCGTATTAAAAATCCAAGCGAAAGCGATGGGAAATATAATTGCGTCTCGCCGCGTCTCCGCGCTCCGCAAAGACGTCACCGGCTACCTTTATGGCGGAGACATCACGAGAAAAATGAAACTGCTTGAAAAGCAAAAACGCGGCAAGAAAAAGATGCTCGCGCGCGGGAAAGTAGATATACCCCATGACGTGTTTCTCAAAGTGATGCGAGAGGGCTAACCCCCTTTGCGGTAAATGTCTTGCCCGTTAATAACTGCCCGAAAGCATAGCGACGACTCCGGGAGCGAAGAATAGCACCATGCTTATTATTACGAGGACTGCGACAACGCCCCACAGGTATTTCATGACCTTTTTTGTGTTGCGGTGGAAAAGGAAACTCATATGTTGCGCGTATCGTGTATGGCGTATCGCGTATGGCGTATGAGGAACTGCATATAGTGTAGAGTATAAGGCATGGAAAGATTTAATCAACGGCGGGACCCACTGCGTTTGCTCGGGAAACGCCTTCTTCTAATTCTGCTGTTCGTGCTTGTAATTATCGCAATCTCTGGCGTGTGGAAAGCGTATCGCAAAGAACAGGAATCGCTTTCTCTCCGACAGGAGGCGGAAATCCAACTTGCGGACATTGCAAAAAGGAGAGCCCAATTGGAAGCTGACATTGCTAAACTGAACACCACGCGAGGCATGGAGGAGGCCCTGCGAGAACAGTACAGATTGGCCAAAACAGGCGAACACCTCATCATTATTGTCGACTCGCCCACACCCGCTCCGATAGTGGCGACTTCTTCGGTGATGGAGTGGTTCCAAAAGACACTTAACTGGTGGTGAGATGTCCAAACCAGCGTATCCGATTTTCTCCACTATGCGCTAATTCGTGCGAATTAGCGCATAAAGAATAAATTTAATGGAAAGTGATTCGGCACGAAGCACGCTCGAACTCTTGTAAAATGGTGCGGGTACGGAGAATCGAACTCCGATTTAATGCTTGGGAAGCACTCGTTCTGCCACTAAACTATACCCGCCAGTATGGTGTGAGAATACCGCATATTTTCCTATATACAAAAACATACCAATCTCAAAGATATTTCTTTCCGTACTTTCGCATCGCTTCAATGACATCATGAAGCGCGACCCCTTTTTTCGTCAATGCGTACTCGACATGTGATATTCGTCCCGCGAGCTCTTTTCTCACCATCAAACCGTCCTTTTCAAGGCGCTTCAGTTTATTGGAAAGTGTACGGCTGCTTATGCCAGAGAGCGAGTTTCCAAAATCGCTGAATCGGCGTGGTTTTTCCAATAGGTCGCGCAATATAAGAAGCGTGCAAGAATCGCCCAAAATGTCGGCCACGCGGGCAACCGGGCACTTTTTGCACAAGTCTCGTCTTTGTTGCTGGGTCCGAAACATATCCACAGCTTATCACCGCTTTGCGTACTTTACAAAGTAAAGCAGGGAATATACAATACGCATATTAAAAATTAAATACATTATGTATGTCTATTAAAAATGTTTTGCGCCTGAAGATTATTCTCGGAAGCACGCGCCCAGGTCGTTTTAGCGAGCACGCTGGCGCATGGGCGTTGGAACAAACAAAGAAGAATTCGGGGATTGAGGCAGAAATCTTGGATTTACGGGATTATGAGATGCCTTTTTACAACGAGACCGTGAGTCCGTCATACAAACAAGCGCCGTATAAGAGCGAGGCAGTAGAAAAATGGTCGAAGAAAATAGGAGAAGCTGATGGATTTATCATAATTTCTCCGGAATATAACCATGGCACCGCGGCAGTTCTGAAAAATGCCCTTGATTACGTATTCAAAGAATGGAACAACAAACCTGTCGGATTTGTCGCATATGGAAGCGTTGGAGGCGCTCGCGCGGTGGAGCAATTGCGATTGATAACGGTAGAACTTCAGATGATTCCAATTAGAAATGCCGTGCACATAAATGCTCCGTGGCTCCTCAGAGACGAAGCGGGTAATCTGAAACCAGGCGCGCTTGATTCCTACCAAGGCGCAATAGATGGGTTGCTTGCACAACTTATTTGGTGGACGAAGGCGCTTAAGAACGCGCGCGATATTCAATCCTAAATGGTTGTGATATAATTTGACAATAATTATTAAAAAACGAAGATCGAATTATTATGGCACAAAAGCAAATCACGATTTATTCAACTCCGACATGTCACTTTTGCCACGCGGCAAAGGATTTCTTCACAGCGAACAACGTCAAGTTCACTGATTACAATGTCTCTACTGACTTGGCCAAGAGAAAAGAAATGATTGAAAAAAGCGGACAGATGGGTGTTCCGGTCATTTATGTGGGCGATGAACTTATAGTCGGATTTGATGAGCAACAGCTTCGCGGACTCCTTAAGATCTAACTCGTAAAATTTCCTAGCCGAGGGGCGCATATGCTAAAGTGCATATGCGCCCTCGTAGTTAAATGGATATAACTGGCCCGTCCTAAGGGTCCATTGGCTGTTCGATTCAGCCCGAGGGCACAAATAAGTAAACAATACCCCTATTTCATTAAACCCCGTGACCATTCATAATATGGGTGGTACAATGCATGATATATGAGCAATCCCAAGATTATAGAATGGGTTTTGCGAATCGCAGTAGCAGGAGAATTTATAGGTCACGGAGTTTTTGCTCTGCAGGGTAAAAAGGAGTGGATTGCGTGGTTTCCCGTATTCGGTATTTCTGCGCCTGAACCGGCAACGACTCTCCTATTTTTGGTCGGGGTCATGGATGTCACACTTGCTGTTCTTGTATTAGTAAAGCCGATTCGCGTCGCAATTTTGTGGATGGCGTGCTGGGGATTTTGGACCGCGCTTGTTCGCCCGATCGTTGGCGAACCGATATGGGACTTTATAGAGCGCGGGGCAAATTGGGGAGCACCACTTGCCCTATTTTTACTCATGGGTTGGCCAAACAACTGGAGGCAGTGGTTCAGCAGATAAAATTTCTCGCGGTTTTATCACAAATAACATGGAACCCAATCACGAGCAAACGCAGGAGGAAATATATCGTCTCGTGAAGGAGAATAACAAAATGCTCCACGGCATGCGCCGGAATGCGTTTTTGGGAGGCGTATTCAAAGTTATTTTTTGGATTGCTCTTATCGTTGCGCCGATATGGTTCTATCAGATATATCTTTCTCCGGTTGTGGACAGCATGTTGCAGTCTATAAATCAGATAGGAGGCGCAAGCGCAACCGCACAATCTCAGTTCACAGAACTTCAGAATGCATTAAAGAAGTTTCAATCGCAGATTCCTACAGTATTTCAGCCGAAGTGAAATTATCCACACATTTTTTTGTGCTCTAATCGCCCTGCCTATGCTATAATTGTTGGATGAGAGTGCGGGGAGAGCGAGATAAAGCATTTCAATTGCGGATATTAGGTTATAGTTATAATGAAATTAGAGCAAAGCTTGGCACGCCGAAATCTACGCTGCGAACATGGTTCGCAGATATTGTGCTTTCTGATAAGGCAAATAATCGTCTTAAAACAAGAATTCGTGAAGGTTCATACAAAGGACTCTTGAAACGGAGCAAAATGCAAACGCATTTAGCGCGTCAGCGTGCGGCCAAATTCCGAGAAGAGGGCGAGAAAAGAATATCGAAATTATCGAGTGATGATTTGTTGATTATAGGGACGACGCTTTACTGGGCGGAGGGATATAAGCGCCTGCAGAGGCGCTTCGGGCGCGAACTTACCGCTCACGCGATTAGTTTTCTAAATTCGGATCCTGAAGCCATCAGAATATTCGTGAAGTTTTTGACAGATATTCTTCAAGTACCGGCTCAAAAAATCAGACTTTGTATGCGTTTATATCCGCACATAAATGAAACAGAAGCGAAAAGGTACTGGCTCAAGATAACTGATCTTTCGGCAGATTGTTTTCGGAAATCAACTTTCTTGGTAACCGGAGCAAGCAAGGGAAAGCGGCCATTCAACCGTTTGCCGTATGGAACGATGCAGGTATATGTGAACGACACGAATAAATTTCATTATTTACTCGGTTTAATTAATGGTTTAATTAATGGAGTGAAAAAGGATTTATAATATGTTACATTGTGCAGGCTGCCTGGGTAGCTCAGTTGGTTAGAGCGCTTCGCTGAAGACGAAGAGGTCCCCGGCTCGATTCCGGGCCCAGGCACCAGACAGGAAATATGCTATGATTATTCGTAGCAAGGGTCGATGGGCGAAGATTATTAATAAACGAAGGTTAGTAGTTAATCACCACTATGATATTCGGACGACTTAGACCACAACCACAGGGTCCAGTGCAGAAGGATAAACCGCGCTCATTTTACTATGAGGATAAGGAAGGCGCAGAACATAGTCTTCAGGGGGAACTAATTACACCACAAGCTCTCAGCGAAAACGAACCGCGAAGTTTCTGGTATACTGATCCGAAAGGTGTAAAACATCAAATAGATGGAGCAAGAAGTTGGTGGCATGAAGATCCAAAGACAACAGGGCGAGGAGAGAAGACTGAGTAAAGCGCCCAAGAGGTGCTCATAATGTTGCGAGTCAGTCAATATTTTTCCGTTTGCATAAACACCTTTAAAACCCCATCGTATAAGTAAGCGCGCTTCCGCCACCGCCGAGCCATTTTGAAGTGTCGAGTTTTATTTCGCGCACTTTTCCCAGCTCGCGGTATTTAACATGTCCGTTTGCTAGAGCGTAGTCGAATATCTTTTTTGTAATTTCAACATCTTTAAGGCAATACGCACGGACTTTCTCTATCTCTTTATCGCGCCACCACTTTAAAGACTGCGCGCCGTCGCCGCTTTTTCTCACGCCCAATGTGCCATCGGCAACTGCATCAAGGCGCAAGCGGCGACCGGCGACATCCTGAACTTTCTTCATAATGTCCAAGCTTTTTATGCGGGTCAGGTCTCCAGGGTAGTATTTATTGAGAAGCGGCACGTCAAAGTGGTCAGAGTTGTAACCGACGAGTAAATCTGTACGCTCCAATATTTTCCAAAGTTGCGGAAGTTCCGGCTCAAGAAAACTTTTGTACTCGCCAGTTTCCGAATCGTGGATGCAGACCAAAGCGATGGTGAGGTCGGCTGGGTCGGAAGTTCCCGTGTCCGACATCCAGTTCGCTGTTTCAATGTCGAAAGTAATAATTCTCATAGCCTCTAGCTTATAGCGTATAGCGATTAGGAAATCAATGGGAATTGTTCTATACGCTTAACGCTATACGCTAATCGCTACTCTGACTATCCTAGCGAGCTG
>MFLD01000039.1 GCA_001781465.1 Candidatus Kaiserbacteria bacterium RIFCSPHIGHO2_02_FULL_49_16 | reverse complement strand
GGTAGCGAGCGGCGGCGGGGCGGCTTTCTTAGTTCTGTTCAAAGTGGGTTCGCGCAAAGTGTATAATTACAGCACTACTTCGCTCCATGATTTATCATGGAGCGAAGTAGTGCCGAAGGGTGGAGTCGAACCACCGTTTAGGGTTTATGAGTCCCTCGTTCTGACCGTTGAACTACTCCGGCGCATTTGCATATTAACCTATTTCCCGAGAAAATACTGCTCAACACGCCACTTCCATGTTATATATAAACGAATGGTAAAACACTATAAACAACCTCGAATGTGGGACACGATACTTTTCATAAATAGTATCTTGTGGGCCATCGCCTCAATCTATTTTGTTTATTCGGTCGGGGCCGCGATTTTGAAATGGGATGTGCGCATATTCCTTTACGGGTTTGGGTGGTTCTTATTTTTTTTGATTACTGAAATCATTTTAGGCGGGCTTAAGAAACATTGATTTTTTGGCATCAGCGCGTGTCAGAAACCTAGAAAATCCAAAATTGCGCCGCCGACATCGCGCGCTTTCCCACGAATCGGATACGCGTGCATAAATATTGCCGGATTAAAATTAAGCTCGATTATGGAATAGGGATTTTTATTAGGCCGTTTCTTCGGATTTTTTATTATAATATCAACCCCGCATATATTCGCTCCGACGCTTGCCGCCGCTTTCACTGCAATTTTCTTGTATGCCTCCGGCATATCCGGGATATCCAGAGGGTCACCGCCGTCATGCACATTTGAATTCTTGCGCAAGTACACTTTTTTTCCCCCGCGAGCCGGAATGGAATCAAAGGTTAATTTCGATTCAGACAAGGTTTCCCTCTCAACGGCGCCAAGTTTGATGTAACTATCCGGCAGTTTGAAGCTTTTGGGGTCTGTATTTTTGAGCAATACTAATTCTTTGATTGCGTGCTTTCCGTCGCCAACCACATTCGCTGGTTCGCGATTTAGAACCGCGATCACTTTTCCGCCAATCACCAAAAAACGATACTCTTTGCCCGAAATAAATTCTTCAACCAGAATGCTCGTATCGTATTTAAATGCGCGTCGGACGGCAGTTGCGTACATTGAATTCTGTCTTGGCTTCAAAATAGAAACGCCCGTGCCGTAATTAGTACTCGATGGCTTCACCACAAGCGCCTGGTCGCGATTCTCTCCGCAAAATTTGAGCGCCTCGGACACGGTTTCGAAATGGCCTCCTCGCGGAATGTTAATCCGCGCCCGCGCGAGGAATATTTTTGTCAGTTCTTTGTGGCCCATGAGTTCGTAGCTTAGATAGTTGTCGTGGCGCGTTATGCTGGCCTGTTTCACTATCTCTTTTTTATTTCCCCGGCGAAGTTCGATTACATTCTGCTTGTCGTCTAAAACCCCGACCTCGATGTTTCTTTTTTGAGCCGCGCGAATCAGCACTTGCGTTGAAAGTTCCAAATGCTCGTATCCATTTAATATCCATGCATCGCGCTTCTCCCTCCGGGCCGCTTCAAGCAAAGATATTCGCGAGAGTTCTCTCATTCGCGCCGTATAGCTCGTGGCAAGCGCGACAGAGAGCTGGGCCTTTTTGTACTTTTTCGCAAGCGCGACTCCGAACTCCGCGTATGACATGCCGGATTGCTTGATGCCCTCCAGAATTCGCGCGGACGGCGTGAGGGACGAGTCTGAAATCTTTTCTCTCTGCGAGCGGACAACGCGCGAATAATTCTTCGTGCCATACGCTATATCAAGCGCCTCGGCAGTTTTCTCTACCTCCTCCAGGATTCTTAGAGACCACTGCGTGAAGTTTTCTTTCTTTCCGTTATTCATAATGCCAAGCCCAGGTTCTCGGCCGCGAAGCGCAACTAGTGAGTTATTATCTTTATACCGCTTCTGCTCGCCTGTTTTGAATCGCGGGCTCGGAGTAAGTAGGCAATACATCATAAACGCGTGCAGGAAATAAAGTTGGTCAACGCTGATGCCAGTCGGTTCATACGGGTCGAGGTCTATGCTCCGCAATTCTACATATTCCACTCCCGCGCACGCTAACGAACAGACAAGACTTTTGTTGGGGCAAACATGTCTTTTTTGCTTCGGTCGTATGCATGAATAAAGCTCGTTTTCCAACTGCAAAATGTTGGCATTCAATTGAATTCGCCGTTTCTCTCTGTACAGGCCGATAGAGCTCCACAGTTTTGATGGTGTCGTGACAGCGCGGAATAAGTCATTCAGATACTCTTCAAGTGAATTATAAGAAATGCTTACTGGAACAGACTCCTTGTTTTGGTATCCAAAATCGCTAAGACGGAGCGATGTGGCGTATGGCCCGAAATATGTCGACGAACCGAATTTTTCGAGACCTGCTGGTACCGAGCTAAAATAACTTTTATCCGCGACAGGAGAAGCGCCGAAAAGATATGTCACAAGCGGGATGAAACGAATGACATTTCTCATCATTCCGAAATATGCCTCGTCTTTGAATTCGGAGAGAATCCTTGTTGTCCACCGCTCTTTTGCGTACGCAATCCAAAAGGAATCTGCGAGAGAGAAATTATAATGAACGCCGGAAATCGTCTGCACCGCTCCGCCGTAGCGCTGTTTCAATCCCTGGCGATATAAATTCTTTTTATTCCCTTCCGCCGATGCGCCGAAGTCTGCCAGCTGGATTTTTTCATGTTTCGGTAACTCTGGAGGCATGCTGAACGGCCACAAAAGTTCATTCCCAATTTGCCGATGGCTCCACACGCGCAGTTTCTTTAAGAAATTATGCATCGTTGTTTCGCTCCCGAGTGGCGGAGTCACAAACTCGAGTTGGGCCTCCGAGAAATCAAGCGTGATTGATGGGTGCGAGAGAGGAGAGCCAAGAGCTTTCGGGTGCGGAGTCATTGCAATTTGTCCGCGCGCATTCACCCGCATCGCTTCCAACTCCAAACCTTGCTTAGCGGAGCTTAAAAATCGAATGTTTTTAATTTTTCGTACCATAGCTGTGGAGCTAGAGTCTATCACTCATAATACAGCGGGCAATATTTCCTTACATTCTCTACTCTAAACTCTAACGCGCTTTGTTGATCAGGGAATATATCTCAAGAAGCGCGAAGAGCAGGCTTAGGATTATAGGCCCGAGTAAAAATCCAACCGGTCCAAAAACACTTAATCCGCCCAAGATGGAGAGAAGTATGAGAAATGGATGCAATCGCATGCCGCGCTCTACTAGCTTCGGTCCTAGGAAATTGTCAACAAGACCCACTGCCGCTACTCCCCAAAGAAGAAGACCCGCGGCCGGCATTGTTTCTCCAGTCATATATAGAAACAGAATGGCTGGCAGAATTACTAAAGCTGTTCCAATGCCTGGAATTAACGCCGCAATCGCAGCGACACTGCCCCAAAGGATGGCGTTTGGAACGCCAAAAAAGGTGAAGCCGACAGCCGTGAGCATGCCTTGAATAATTGCTATCGCGAGATTACCCCTGATGACCGAATTAATTGCTAACTCGAGTTTGCTAAAAATTGTCTCGTCGTGAACATCACTCAACGGGCTTAAGGCGACAATGGCAGTTTTGAATTTCTTCCCGTCTTGAAAGAGGTAGTACAAAGCGATAAGAAAGATAAACACACCGGCAATTGCTTTTGCGACATTCGCGAAAATAGGACCGAGATGCTGAAGCAACCAGCTCAATCCCTGTTCCAAATATTGGTTTACGTCTATAGAGTCAATCGGGACGGGGAAAAAAGTTGCTAGCATTTGTATGGTATCTCGTACGCCACTGGAAAGCTCGGCTGAGCCCCCTCCATCAGTAATTGAAGAGTAAAACCCCGATGCTTCTTGGACAATCTGCGTACCCAAAAATGCAAGCGGCACGATTACAACTACTAGAACAGAAATTGTCGCGAGAAGAGCCGACAGTGATTTTTGGCCGCGTGTAAAGATAAGTGTTTTTTCGTGAATCGGTTGAAAAACAGTCGCGAAAACTATAGCCAATACAAGCGCGTAAATGAATGGTTTGAATATGAAAAAAGCGAGTACGGCAATACCCGCGAGCAATATCAGCAAGAAATGCAGTTCTGTTTTCGAGTCGTTCATGTTCCGCATTATACAGTTTTTATTGCTTTTAGAAGTGCTTGGCTATAAATGCCCTGCCTGAACCGGATTTAAGATATTTCTCAAACTTAAAAGCAGTGTGTTCCGATTTGAACGCGAAATACCAACTCAACGAAACAGGCCTACGTTCTTTTGTCGCGGGAACATAGCCCTTTTCATGTCTTCCGACACGATCTTTAAGGTCATCGGTACAACCGATGTAAAACCCATCTTTACATTCTAGACCGTGGACCTAATGCATAATTGGCGAATGTCGCCTTCGCACCTTCAGGCGGATTTCATCACGCCGAAGCCGAGCTACTGCGAAGCGAAGGTCGCCTTCGCGAACCTACCGGCGGACTTTGTCACGCCGTAGGTCCGCTTCGGCGGACCGAAGGCGGAGGCGGTGAGATTTGAACTCACGATGCCTTGCGGCATGCCGCCTTTCCAAGGCGGTGGAATAAACCACTATCCGACGCCTCCATTGTCCGCTAAAGCAGACGCTGTGCATTATATACGGAAAGATAATTTAGGCACGAATTTATACATTCATCCCTCGGAGCGCGGCAACGCGTTCCTCGACTGGAGGATGGGTTGCGAAAATCTTTGCGATAAATTTTCCGGCTTCGTGAGCGCCGAACGGATTAGAGATGAAAAGATGCGCGGTCGCGTGGCTCGCCTTCCGCATCGGCGCTTTATAGGAAGAAATTTTTTGGAGAGCAGAGGCAAGTCCATCGGGGTAGCGCGTCAAAAGTGCGCCCGAAGCATCCGCCAAAAATTCGCGCTTGCGTGATATCGCCATCTGTATCAATTGCGCGGCAATGGGAGCTAGAATTACAGCGACTATCGCCACTATCGCAAGAATTGCATTTCCACCGCGGTCGCGATTTCCTCCCCCGCCGCCAAAAAGACTTACTCGCAAAAACATATCAACAACGACTGTAATGAGTCCTGCCAGAACGACTGCTACCGTCATAACTAGAATGTCGCGATTGCCGACATGAGATAATTCGTGGGCGAGCACGCCTTCGAGTTCGGAGCGGTCAAGTTGTGCAAGTAGTCCTGTCGTAACAGCAACAACTGCGTGTTTTGGGTCGCGCCCCGCGGCAAATGCGTTAGGCGCGCTATCTTCAATAATATACAATCGCGGTTTCGGCAGTCCCGCAGTAATGGCGAGATTTTCAAGTATTCTATGCAATTCAAGAAATTTAACCGAGTCGGCCTCTTTAGCGCCAGATGATGAAAGCGCGATTTTATCAGAGTACCAATAAGCGGTTATGTTCATGATAATTGCGAATGCGACGGCAATCCAAAGTATTCCAGGGGTTTGCATGTACCACGAGATAGCCCAGCCAACGAGCATAACCAATAGAAAGAACGCGCTCATCAGCATCCATGTGCGGAATACATTCCTGCTTTGCTCTGTGTATAAAGTAGTCATATAGACAGCTCGTGGCCAGTAGCCAATCGAATCAAATTCTCTTGCTTGCATTTTGCTACAAGCTACTGGCTTCAGGCTACTGGCTAAAAGCTCACTCTCACCGGATTCTTTGCCGCTTGCTCGTCGGCGCCAAGCTCGAAGTAATCGCGCGCGGTAAATCCGAAACTTTTGCCAATGATATTGGATGGGAACGATTCAAGCGCGACGCTCAATTCCTGAACAACACCGTTGTAGAAACGGCGCGCGGCCTGAATTTTATTCTCCGTATCAGAAAGCTCTCTCTGAAGCTCAATGAAATTCGTGTTGGCTTTGAGGTCGGGATAAGATTCCGATACCGCAAAAAGCGATTTAAGAGCGCCCGAAAGCATATTCTCGGCTTCCGCGTGTTCCGCGACAGTTGTTGCGCCCATCGCTTTCACGCGAGCTTCCGTCACTTTCTCCAAAGTGCCTCGCTCGTGCTGGACATATCCTTTGACCGATTCCACTAAATTCGGAATTAGGTCATATCGGCGCTTCAGTTGCACGTCAATATCCGCCCACGCCTCTTTGACTCGGTTCACGAGCGTTACAAATCTATTGTAGGCAAAAACAACCCACAGTACTATTACTACAGCGACTGCTAAAAGAATATATCCTGTACTCATACTCATTATTTAGTTACCCAATAAATTTTGCTCAATGGCTCCGACTCGAATCTCGAGCGCCTTTAATCTTTCCGTTTCCGCGTTTAACTTTTTACGGATTTCTTGCAAATCTTCTTTAATCGTATGGACGCCACTTTGGCTTTTTTCGTCGCCTTTATTCATGCACGAATTATATCACATACAGCGATGGCGCAAGTTGATTGCGGCATGCAGTGAGGCGGCGCCTCGCTGCACTTTGTATCCCCATGTCGTTTAATAATCCTCTCCGCCCATACCTCCAGGCATTCCCCCTGGTGCGGATTTCTTCTCTTCTGGAATATCCGCAACCGCAGCTTCTGTCGTAAGCAAGACCGATGCAGCCGATGCCGCGTTTTCCACACAGCTTCTTGTAACTTTCACAGGGTCGATGATTCCTGCTTCAAACATGTCGACTATATTACTTTCTCCCGACCCCGTTTCTGTACTGGCGTTGTATCCGAATGCTCCGCCTTTCTTAATCACTTCCTGCAAAATGACGGCGCCGTCTTCCCTGCCAGAATTTTTAGCAATCTGCAAAAGCGGCGCGGAAAGCGCGGAAAGCAAAATTCGGTAGCCGATTGTGTACTCGTCGTGCGCCTTCGCGTCGATTTTTTTCGCAAGTTTCTCTCCGACTTTCGCAAGCGCGGAACCTCCGCCCGGCACAATGCCTTCGGCGATCGCCGCCTTAGTCGCGTTTACTGCGTCCTCAATCTTATCTTTCAAGTATTTCATTTCCGTTTCGGTCGCGGCGCCTACGCGGATTACCGCGACACCGCCCGAAAGTTTCGCGATGCGCTCGTCCAACTTTTCTTTGTCGAATTTTGAATCCGAGTTTTCAGACTGCTTTCGCAACTGCGCGACGCGCTCCTGAATTTCCGATTTCTTCCCCTTACCTCCGACGAGTACCGTAGAATCCTTCGTCGCAACAACGCGATTCGCGCGCCCGAGCATGGAAAGTTCCGCGTTTTCAATTTTGATTCCGAGGTCTTCCGATACGACTTGCGCGCCTACTGTAATCGCAATATCCGCGAGCATTTCCTTCTTTCTGTCGCCATATCCCGGAGCTTTGACCGCGAGAACATTGAAAGCTCCGCGCAATTTGTTGACCACGAATGTGGCCAGCGCTTCGCCGTCAACATCTTCCGCAATTATGAACAGCTCCTTCTTTCCGGTTTGCGCGAGTTTTTCAAGCAACGGCAAGATATCCTTAACTGTGGAAATTTTGCGGTCTGTAATAAGAATCGAGGCGTCTTTCATTTCTGCTTCCATTCGCTCCGCGTTCGTTATCATGTAAGGAGAGACATATCCCTTGTCGAATTCCATACCTTCCACAAAATCAGATTCGATGCCGAATGATTGAGATTCCTCGACTGTAACGACTCCGTCCTTACCAACCTTTTCTACCGTGTCGGCAATCGTCTTTCCTAATTCTTCCGACTCTGCGGCGATGGAAGCGACTTGGCGAATATCCAACTTTCCTTTTACGGGCCTGGACATCGCTTTCAAAGCGCTCACCGTGTCTTTTGCGGCATCCTCGATTCCACGCCGAACTATCATCGCGTTCGCGCCCATTGCTGTGCGCTTCAGTCCCTCGTGCACGATTGCTTGCGTAAGAACAACCGCAGTTGTAGTGCCGTCCCCCGCTTTGTCATTAGTTTTAGAAGCGACTTCTTTGACGATTGACGCTCCCATATTCTCGAATTTGTCGGCGAGAGTAATTTCTTTCGCGATTGTTACGCCGTCGTTCGTTATGGTCGGCCCACCCCAAGATTTATCCAGCGCGACATTTCGCCCTCGGGGCCCAAGCGTCACTCGAACAGCGCCCGCGACGACATCAACTCCGCGCTTAAGCGCGCTTCGCACATCCTCATCGAAAATTACTTGTTTGGCCATAGGAATAGTTAGTAGTTAATAGTAAGTAGTTAGTAGTTGAAAATTATTACTTGATGATGGCGAGAATGTTGGATTCGTTGATGATGTAATACTCCTCTTCGCCGATTTTCACTTCGTCATATCCGTATTTGGAAAACATGACCGTGTCGCCGACTTTCACTCCAACAGGAATAAGTTCGTTATCATCTCCGCGCTTTCCTGGACCGACAGCTATGACCTCTCCGCGCTCTGGCTTCTCTTTTTGCGCCGTGTCGGGAATGATGATTCCGGAAGGAGATTTCTCATCAGAATTTTCTTCCGGTTTCACCAAAACCCTATCCGCCAAGGGCTGGATTTTAATGTTTTTATTGGACTGTTTTTTCATAAAACCAATATTTTAAAAGCTTATAATATAAAGTGGGGGCTATTATATAAACTAGAAGCATTATGTCAACCGCAAAGAAATTTGATTTCCTAAATTTCTCATGATACACTCCCCCTACATGTCGGTTCTCCAAGGAATACTGCCCTATGTGCAGATAGCGCTCTCGGTGTTGCTTATTATTGCAATTCTTTTACAACGGACGGGCGCGTCTTTGGGAGGCGCGTTCGGAGCGGACAACTTCAGCTCCGGATTCCACACTCGCAGGGGGTTGGAAAAGACTTTATTCTTTGCTACCATAGTTCTTGGCATCCTGTTCGCGCTTTCAGCGCTTGTTAACCTACTCATAAGCTAGTCAGTTTTATTTGATTGTTTGATTTAGAAACATCGCCTTGGCGCGCGGTTCGGCGGTGGGACTTTTTGCGAACTGCAGCGCCATTAATTTTGAACTTATTATTACCATTATTTCTCAACATTAGATAACAGTTAACGCCATGGATTTAGGAAAGTACGAAGAACTATTCGAGAAGCTCACGCGTGAGCGAAGCCTGCCGCATTTGTCGGAATTGTCAAACAGACTGCGATCTTTCACCCCTGGGGAAAGGCTTTTTTTATACATTTTGTCGGCAACACTCGCATTGAGCGCGCTCGCGTTATTTTCTGGAGTGAATGCCGCGGTTTCAGTAAGTATGCCATCCAGGGGCGGAACTTTGACCGAAGGCATCATTGAACCGCCTCGCTTCATTAATCCCGTTCTCGCGCTTTCTCAATCTGATGGCGACCTGACACAGCTCGTATTTTCTGGATTGACCAGAACGTTGCCGAACCCCTCAGATTCTTCATCGAATGCCACCGACTCTGTTATTCCAGACCTCGCGGAAAACTACAGCATCTCGCCAGACGGAACTACATACACGTTTAGGCTTCGGAAAAACGCGAAATTCCACGACGGAGTCGCGCTCACGGCGGAAGATGTTCTCTTTACAGTGTTAACCATACAAAACCCGGAAATTAGAAGTCCTAGACGCGCTGATTGGGAGGGTGTTTCTGCTTCGAGCCCGGATCCGCAAACTGTAATTTTCAAACTGCAGCACGCGTACGCGCCATTTCTTGAAAATACTTCGATTGGCATTCTGCCTAAGCATCTGTGGGATTCTGTGAAAGCAGAAGAATTCCCTTTCAACCCTTTAAATACAAATCCTATTGGCAGTGGACCGTACAAAATAGCGGATTCACAAAAGGACGAGACCGGAGCGGCAACAAGTTATTCGCTAGCATCGTTCGAAGATTTTATTCTCGGAGTTCCCTATCTCAAAAAAATCAATTTCATATTTTATCCCAATGAAGAGTCACTCATCAAAGCATTCAACGCTGGAAAAGTGACTGGGCTTGCCAGTGTTTCCTCGGGGGAAATTTCTTCGTTAATCAAGGATGAGAGCGTCATTATGCGTGTTCCTCTTCCTCGCGTCTTCGGAGTTTTCTTCAATCAAGGGCACGCTTCAGCGCTTGCCGAAGACTCGGTACGTTCCGCGCTCAATGTCGCGATTGACAAAAATTTGATTGTTTCTTCGATTCTTCATGACTATGGAATCGTTCTAGACGGACCGATACCGCCCGGTGTTCTTCGCAATTCCAAACCGCTAAAGACCGCTGACACATTAACGGCATCTGACCGCGCCCAAAAGGCTCGCGACATCCTTTCTCGGGGAGGATGGACGTACGAAAAAAACGAGAATGTCTGGAAGAAGAAAAAACAAATCCTTTCTATTTCACTTGCGACATCCGATTCTCCCGAACTTTCCGCTACGGCAAACAAAATCGCTGAATTCTGGAGAGCGGCTGGTGTTCAAGTAAACGTGAAAATCTATCCTCTTTCAGAGCTAAACGCGAACATAATTCGACCTCGCGCGTACGATGCGATTTTGTTTGGAGAGGTGGTCGGTAGATCTCTTGATTTGTTTGCTTTCTGGCACTCAAGCCAGCGCAATGACCCGGGTCTCAATTTAGCCATGTATGCCAATACCAAAACAGATTCCTTGCTTTCTAACGCGAGAGCTACGATTTCCAGAAGTGATCGCGAAGACCTTTACAATTCTTTCGCGGCCATCATTATGAAAGAACAACCATCCGTATTCATATATTCTCCAGACTTCATATATGTAGTACCAGAAACCCTTCAAGGCATCCGCCTCGGCGCTCTTACCACGCCTTCAGAAAGATTCCAGAACGTTTATGAATGGTATACGGATACCGAGCGCGTATGGAATTTCTTTACTGATAAAGCGCCCCAAATTTAATTTGAACTCGCAGCTCTTGTCTTTTATTTCTTACTTCCTAACTCTTAACTTTTAATTATTACCATGGACACAAACGGACCGAATAACGATAAGCCAGAAACGAATCCTCCGAATGGCGGCGCTTCTACCCCATCACACGCCCGCTCAAGCATTTATAGGCCTCGCGCAACGAGGCCAACGGGCTTTCCGGCTCATCCGGCACACAGGACGCCAGCCCACAGACCTTTAAATCCTGGCCGGCGCAGTTTCGGCGCGTCCCATCAAGCGCGCCCTCCACGACGCCCTGGGCGCACGAAAGTGGAGCATCATCAATCTTCCGAGCCGCGCGGACGGCCGCAAAGCGCGCCAATTCCTTCCCAAGCTGAAGACACAGTGCGCATCATTCCCCTTTCCGGAGTGGAAGAAATAGGGCGCAACATGACGGCCATAGAATTCGGCGGCGACATTTTTGTTGTCGATTGCGGTTTCGCTTTCAGCGAAGTGGAAACTCCAGGAATTGACTACATTTTGCCGAATACGGGCTACCTAGAGACCAGAAAGGACAAAATCCGCGGCCTGCTGATTACGCATGGCCACTTGGACCACATAGGAGGAATCCCATACATCATTGACCGCATAGGAAATCCGATGATTTACACCAGAAAGCTGACTGGCATGATGATAAAAAAGCGCCAAGAGGAATTCTCGCAAACAATTCCCGTTCAGATTCGCGAGGTCGAGAAAGACGAGGTGATTAAATTGGGGCGTACGACAATTCGTTTTTTCGGCGTGACTCATACTGTCCCGGATTCTATGGGCATAATTATAGAAACTCCGTGGGGAGACGCTGTGTTCACTGGCGACATCAAATTAAACCATTTGGACGGCGAACCATCGGATGAAGAGAAAAAAGGATTCGGGATTTTCAAGAATCGAAAAGTCCTTGCGCTTCTAATGGACAGCACGAATGTTTGGCAACCCGGTTTCTCTATTCCGGAATCAACTGTCTACAAGACTCTGGATAACATAATTAAGAACGGCAAAGGCCGTCTCGTCGTCGCGATGTTCGCCTCCCACCTGGAACGGCTAATCCGCGTGGTGCATTTCGCCGAAGAATACGGAAAGAAAATTGTGATTGACGGGCGTTCGATGCGCACCAATATAGAAATAGCGCGCGAAATCGGGCTCATTAAATACAGAGATGATACGGTCGTTGCCGTAGAAAACATGATGCAGTACCCGCAGGATAAGCTAATTATTTTGGCGACTGGCACGCAGGGTGACGAATTCGCCTCGCTCGCTCGCATCGGCAACAAAACGCACAAGTATATCCGCCTTCAGCCGACTGATACCGTAGTGTTGTCTTCTTCGGTAATTCCGGGCAACGAGCGCGCCGTGCAAAAATTAAAAGACAATCTCTCGCGCCAAGGCGCGCACATCATCACCTATCACGCGAGCGATGTACACGCTTCCGGCCACGGCAACCGAGAGGAAGCCGCTTGGATTCACAAGCAAATCAAGCCGAAATTCTTTATTCCCATACACGGCTACCACTACATGCTGCGCGTTCACGCCGACTTGGCGGAAGAACTGGGCGTGCCGGAACAAAATATAGTCGTTCCGGACAACGGTTCCATAATCGAGATACAAGGCGGTGGCGAGAAAATAATCAAATTACCGATGAAAGCTCCGTCCGAATTGCGCGTGGTTGAAGGCAATACCGTTTCTGAAATTTCTGAAGTGTTAATGCGCGATAGAAAAGCGCTCGGGCAAGAGGGTTTTTGCGTTGTCGTCGCGACGATTGACCGCCGTACCGGCAAGCTCCACAAATCACCCGATATAATCTCGCGCGGATTCGTATACCTGCGCGACAATAAAGACCTGATGGATCAAACCCGGCTTATCATCAGAAAAAGCGTTGAGGGCTCCATGCGCAATCCGAGAGCGGCCGACCTCGATGCCGCGCGCGAAGACCTCGCCGAATCCGTATCCCGATTCTTATTAAGCCGGACAATGAAGCGCCCGATTGTGATTCCGGTGATTGTGAGTATATAGAAAAAATCAACCACAAAGTATCGCTCTGCTTTGGGCCTGGACGAGCGCTTGACAGCATTTTACTTTGTGGAACAGTGTACATGGGGGATGAACCGAGATTCTCTCGGGTTTTGCAAACAGCTCTCTGACTTTGACATAGGAGGTGCGCCATGAGCACGAAAAACGAACCGCAATACAAAGTGAAAGGCGTTGTCGACCTCGGAGAGTTCGAGGTCAACTACGATCAGACAATCGTGGAAAAACTTGCAGCTCTTGATAGGAGGAGGGTCTTCGGGAGTCACAGGTTCATCACGGACGAAGTCTTTCCAGACGACCGAAAAGGCCAGAAAACCTGGAAGGCAAGCGTCGTGATGTTTGATCAAGACATTATCGCGGAGGTATACCTTCAAGAGTGGGCATCTAAAAACAATAAGATTCTCGCACGCTTGAAGGAGGGGATCGACATTGTACGGTCCCTGTTACACCCAGGAGTGGCTTTGATGGGAGCAGTGCCGTTCGTCATGGCCGGGCAGATTAACGCAAACCGGGCAGCAACATATGATCTCGCTCCGACATTTGTTGGTGGACACGCCGGGTTTACCTTCAATGTCATCATGACGAATTACCCAAGGATGTATTTCACTGACAGATTTCGGTTTCTTATCCTCGAGGAACCATCCCCACAGGGCGATCTCTTCTGAGGCGCAAAATGGGGGTCAGGTACTGTTTCTACATCTGCGGCAAGGCGGTGCATCACCTTGCCGCCTTTTTTTATCAAATCTGCCAGTTCCTCTTTCCAAACGCCTACTTCTTCCCAAAACTCACTAGCATCAGAATGGTAAATGGGGTCAGCCACCATTAATCAGTGATATACTGTACGCATGGCAAGAATAGAAAGAACTGACATCGGCGATTACGTCTACCACATAATCAATAGAGCAAACGCTCGGGTACAAATATTTGAAAGCGACGAAGATTACAAACTCTTTGAGAAGATTCTCGAAGAAGCCGTAGAAAGATTTGACATGAGACTATTGGCTTACTGCATCATGCCAAACCATTGGCATTTAGTCCTATACCCGCGGAGTGATGGCGACCTCGCTCTCTTTATGGGCTGGCTTACAAACACGCACACCAGAAGATGGCATACCGGTAAAGGAACGATTGGCCAAGGCCATCTTTATCAGGGCAGATATAAGTCATTCTTATGCCAAGATGATGCGCATTTTCTTGCACTGGTGCGCTACGTAGAGCGAAATGCAAGAAAAGCGAATCTAGTTAAAAAAGCAGAAAACTGGAGATGGTCTAGTGCGTGGAGGAGAGAAAATGGAACAGCCGAACAACAGAAACTCTTCTCGCCCTGGCCGGTGTCTAAACCGAAAGACTATTTAAATCGGCTCAATGAAGCGCAAACCAAGAGTGAGGAGGAGGCAATTGAAAAATCAGTGATTAAAGGCAATCCTTATGGCGGCGATAGTTGGGTGGACAGTGTTGTAAAGCGATTTGGCCTTGAGCAAACATTAAGAATGGTAGGGAGGCCGAAAGGAGGGGCAAAGAATGGTGGCTGACCCCATTACCTCAGCTAAACACTATTTGGACATTTGTTGCGGGAGTATTCTTTTTTCACGAAATTGAAATGCTTCGACATTACAAAAGATTGATTTTAGGATTGTGTTTCTCTCTTGCGGGAATCGCACTCCTTTTTCTATCGACGATTTAAAATTTAAACCTTTGGTATATATTCTGCGGAACGCACACAAGTCTGACTTGTCTGACAAGTCAGACTTGTGTGCCACAACTCAAGAACCTCAAGAACCTACATCATTCTTTCCCCCTCCCTCTAACAATCCCAAACCCCGAAAGAAGTGTGGCGAGAGACGCCGTGTATGTTCGAGGAGACTTGCGAACCTTAGTCAATGTTAACTATTCTCTTATTCTCACGAATTAGCGCATAAGAAGATATGTCGCCCTATTGGACACTAAAGTTCGTATACAAAATCTTTGCGTTCCACCACCACTTTCCACCCCATCCGTCATGTCAAGGTGACACCTTGACATGATTTACATTTCATACACCACGTCCTTTCTTTCTACGACAACTTTCCACCCCATTCGTTTCGCGTAGCGATACAATTTTTGATTCGGATTAAAACATATCGGCTCCGCCACCATTTCCAAAAAAGAAATGTCGGACTCCGTATCGCCTACGCCGATGGAATCTTTTAGCGTCAGATTTTCTTTTTCCACTGCTCGCTTCAAGATATTGGCTTTGTTGTAAATGAGGTGCGCATCGGTTATTTCTCCGGTAAAACATTCCTGCGGGCCGATTTCGTAAATCGAGCCGTAAACTTTATTGAAACCGAGCCGAGGACAGAATTTGTCCAAAATTGTTTTCGGAGAATGAGAAACCGCGAGAAGAAAATATCCTCTCTGCTTCAAGTCAGTAATCAGATCGCGAGTGTAACGATAAAGCCGCTTGTACTCGTGCTTCACAACTTCCTCCGCCGCATCCGCCAGTACGCCGTAGTGGACGCCCTTTAGATGCTTCTGGAAGGCCTCAATGACCGCCTGAATATACTCTTCATAATCCCCTTCTCTGTCCAGCCATTTTGTATGAGCCCTTTCGTACACTCGCTCTGCATTTTTGGGAAACACATCCGTCTCGACAAGATGGTTGACCAACGAAATGAGAAGACTTGAGCGGAATATAGTGCCATCCACATCAAACACGGCCATTTTGCGGCCACCGGAGGCCACTCGAATTTTCACATTTGCCATACCGCTAATCCTACTAGCGGGAACCCCAAAAGCAAATTCTAAGGGTAACCCGTGGGTTAGAAAACGAGCATGAGAAGCACTTGCGTCGCCTGTTCCTTATTCAATCCGGCCGGATCGAATAAGGAACAGGGTGTTTTGAATGACGAACAAACTACTTGAGAATCTTGAGGATTTTCTTGACATCGGCAATTCTGTGCATCGGGAAATTACCGATGCGAATATGCTTTTCCTTGAATTCTCCGTATCCGGAAGCGACAAGGTATCCTTTCTCTTTCAATTTCTCCATAACTGGAGCCGAGCCCTGAGGCGTCTCGATTATAATGATTGTCTTAGAGCGCCAAGTTGGATTCTTAACGAATGGAGAATAGCCATTATGTTTATCAAAAAAATCATAAATTAATTTGGCTTTTGCGTCGGTTTCTTTTCGAATTTTCTCCAATCCGTATTTTATGTAGTTATCGCATATCTGTCCGAGTAGATGTATCCCGAGAGCATTTGGAGTCTCCGGAGTCTGATTCTTGCCGGCAGACTTCAAAAGCGATGGGAAATTGTGGAAACTCCCGATATTTATGCCTTCTCCTTGTAGCATTTGAGATTTTTTGATGCATTTGTCATTA
>MFLD01000038.1 GCA_001781465.1 Candidatus Kaiserbacteria bacterium RIFCSPHIGHO2_02_FULL_49_16 | reverse complement strand
CGGAATGCGCGCTCACATTCCGCTTTCCGCGTCATCATTTACAATGGGAATTCTCAACGACCAGGAAAATGTTCTTTTGTATCCTGGGGCCTCCGCGATAGTGAACTCTGGCGGATCACCCGTCGGCACTTCTTTCCGCGAAAACATGTGCTCGGGCTATCTCGGCCAGTTTCAGAATTATTATCCACCGCTTTCCAATTCTTGCCCGTCAGCGTACGACGCATTGGCTTTTACGCCAGAAAATCTAAAGGTTTACGGGGAGACTTGCTTCGATTTCTTACAGACAATCCCGACATGCACGGCGCCACTTCGAAACGTACCTGCCAGCGTAAATCCAAACTGCCGCGCATTCGCGGCAAACGTCTTTTCTTACAATGGATGCGTAGCGAACAATCGCTTCCGCCCCACGTTCAACAGCAACTCTTGGCGTTTGTATCTCGGAGCTAATGTAGAATTGTGGCGCAACACGCACGACATTATCCGCCTCTTGGACGACTCGGGGCGAACCGTGGATGTTGTCACTTACTAGTAAGTAGTTAGTAGTTAGTAGAAAAAGAATTCGCATTTTCACTACTGACTACTTACTACAGACTACTGACTAAACAAAATTATTCCGGCAGCAACCGAAACATTGAGCGACTCCTTCTTTCCTTGCATGGGTATTTCTATCAGAGTATCGCACGCGTCGCGAATTGATTTTGAAATTCCTTTTACCTCGTTGCCGAAGATAAAAAGTATCGGTTTTGCAATCCTTAGCTTTCTGTAATCGATCGCGCGCTTATCTTGTTCAACACCGACTATAACCCAGCCTGCATTCTTCAGTTTCTTGATTATTTTTATTGGCGAAGTAATCTTCTCCCACTGAATCATATTTTCCGCTCCGAGAGCAGTTTTGCCGATGTCTTTCCGCGTCCTCCCAAATCTATCAGTGGGCGTGGGGGTATACCCGGAAAGATATATCTTTAGAACGCCCGCGGCATCCGATGTGCGGAAAATAGAACCCACGTTGTGCGTACTGCGCATGTTATGCAAAAGTACCGCAATTCGCTGACTCATTCAGAAACCCTATCATTAATAAGTCTCTGTGCGAATTACTGGCGCGTAGAACTGGAAACAATATCTGCCTTTAAGCTATATCCCCATCTTTACGCTATAGCGTAAAGATGGGGATATTTAAAATTGTTAGGTGTTCATCTAGTGCCTGTTGCCTAATGCTTATTCCCTAAGTACTATTCACGCATGCTTTCCGTTTTCCCAAGTCTTTTATTCCTCGCTCCATTTTCCGCATTCCTCATCCGCGTTGCTCTCGCGCTTGTCCTCTTATATGCGGTAAATAAACACTGGCTTCGCGCCGAGACGAAATTCAAGATATTTGGGGTGATTGAACTCGTGGCAGCAATTTCAATTGGAGCGGGAGCGCTTACGCAAGTGGGATCTTCTGTGAGCGCGCTAATTGTGATCGCGTGGCTTGCTCGTTCTGAAATTCGTCCCATCTCTTTTATCGCGACCCTTCTTTCTCTCGTCCTTTGCGTTTCTCTTATTCTCACGGGCGCCGGCCCATTCGCTTTTGACCTCCCGCTTTAGAGCCTCGACAACTGGTGTTATATTGCTTGACGTTACCCCTCGTAGCTCAATGGTAGAGCAGCTGCCTTTTAAGCAGTTGACGGAAGTCCGATTCTTCCCGGGGGGACTCACGAGGTGCGTACCCCCGGGAATGGGAAGGAGTCGGGTGAGTCGCGGTTTAAGGAGTAGCGCAAGACCTTGCGAGATTTTTTCGAGCTTGCGAAGAAAAAGTCCGCAAGGTGTACTGCTTCTGTAAGAAGACTGGAGTTTCCCGTGGAGGAAGGCAGTCCCGCGCTTATCGTGCGGAATGTCGGAAAACCGAGGGTTTCCGAGGACCCGTGGGGGACAAGAACTAGTTCGAGGTTTGCACCGTTACTGACTTGGTCACAATTGACCCATCTTCGGCATTACACGCAATCGTAAAAATAGTGTTTGTATAAAGCGCGACTGTCGAGGCGGCGCCTCTTAAACTATTCTCGTTAAAACTTCCGTCGGGGGTTGATACCGCGCAGGACGTTACGCCTTGCGCGCTCCAATATATAGTGGAGCGGGCGCTGATACGAACTCGAGTTGGTATTGCGTAGATATCAACACGCGGTGCTTGAAACACGCGAACGAATCCCGACGCGGGATTAATCGTGCTTGTCGCGACGACGCTCGTTGCCGGAGTTCCGGATGCCGCGACTAATTTGAAATTACTATTTACGGTTCCAGTCGCGGAAACTAGACTTAATGTGGCGGCAGTCGTTGTGGCGTTGTACCCGCGAGCAGTGCAAAGACCGTCAAAATAAGAAGGCTGGATGATAAAAGTAATCGCCAGGTCTTTCCATGGCCTGTTTCTGCACATCTGCCGCGCCAGCGCCTGCGGCTGGACGCCAAGAACCGTGTCATACCCGTAAAATCCGCCGACTCCCGTGCGTCCATCTACCCCGTGCCCGCCAACTATAATGGTCACGCCATACGCGTTCGCTTCAATATCGCCCCATGTGCCAAATTGCACTCCCGAAGGGGAAGCAGTGCCGATATTCACATTTGCTATCGCAGTGGCAGCTTTCCCCGCGTTAGATACATAACTATTTAGCAACAATGAACTTACGCTAGGCGATGAAGGGTTATTAACATTGCTGGAGGTTATACCGGGCGAAGGAGGCAATCCTGTTCCAGCGGAAGAATTTACTAAAAGCGCGGAGCTAACCGAGTTTGCGGATACCGTACCCGCGCCGCTTGTGCCGGAATTCAGAAGCGCGTTGCTTACGCTTGATGCGGGGTTTGTATTCCCGGCCGATGCAACCGGAATATAAACAGCGCAGGGATTCGCTGATGGAGTTGTAGAAATAAATGGGGTACCCGTACAGCCCGCTAAAGAACCGCCTGGAAGTGTCCCGTTGTAAGGGAATGCTCCGGGAGTAGGAGCGTCGGGCTTTACCCCAAAAATGCTTTTGGCAGTTTGCGTCACAGCGGCAACTATGCCGATGCTTCCAAGGCCGAGGCACAGCGACGGCGCTATGCACGTCCCCGGCGTGGGCAAACCGAAAGTGATATCCCAGCAAAATCTAGGACCTTGAATAGGTGTCCAGCCGGCACACATAGCTGTACCCATAGCTGACTTAGCAGCGGCTGAGACGGCAGCATCGGTAACTTGAGGTCCAATTCCTGTCATAATGGCCTCGCTACTATTGCCGATGGGAAAGGCATTTGGATCAATGTCAGACGGGGCTAGTTGAACGGCACGCAACACCGCAGGGGCAAAAGAAACAGAAAGGACGCAAGTTAGAACAGCAACCGCAAGCGCGTTATTCCACCTTGCTCCAAAACTTTTCATTCCCGAATTATAACCCTAAATCTCAATCTTCACTTTCACAGAATTCGAAATCTGCGAATTGTCGGGTTTGATGCACGCTATGGAAAAGACTGTATCGGCTGTAATTGGAACGGTGGAAGCGGCGCCCTTCAGAGTATTGCCGGAGAAGCTTCCATCCGGACTCGTGAGAAGGCACGACTTAACGCCCACGGCGTTCCAGAATATTGAAGTCCGCGACCCTATTTTCACGATAGCGGGTACTGCTTTGATATACACCTCCGGTGGCACTGTCGGCCCCGCGCTTGTGGTCGTTGCAGTTTTTGCCGGCGTTTGCGCGTTCTGGGATGCCGCTGGCGGATTTGATACGGCGCTGGCCTTGTATCCGCGCGCGTTGCAAATGCTGTCAAAGAAGGACGGGGGAATAATAGACGTCGCGGAAGAGCTTCCCCACGGGCGCGCGTTGCAAAGCTGGCGCGCGCGAGTCTGCGGGTCAACGCCCAGGGCTGGGTCATATCCGAAAAATCCCGAGACTCCTGTCCGCCCGTCTGTATCGTGCCCGCCTCCTATAATAGTCACTCCGGCGGCGCTTACCAAAATATCTCCAAATGTGCTGGCCTGAATGGTCGCGGGACGAGCAACGGCAGTATTTGCTGGAGTGTTCGCGGGTACTCCTGAAAGATTAAGAAGCGAGGGGCTGACATTCACGGCGCTAGCTCCGTATGATACGGTCGTAACGCCGACAGAAGCGGGCGTATAAGGCGCTTCTGGAGTCACGGCAATGTTTACCGCCTGTAGAACTTTTTTTGTGTCCATATTCGCTATTTCCGCTCTATACGTTCCTGGGATTCTATATACGTAGTTGAAGCTAACTGGATTGATGCCGGTGCAGACAGAAGCCGCGGAGAGAGCAGTAACCGGAAGCGACCTGTCGCCAACCATAAGCGATATGGCCGCGCGCGGACAGCTCGCCGATGTGTCGGTAACGGTAAATTTCACAGTGAGAGGCGCGGGGCCGGAGGACGGGACCGCGTCAAGCCGAGCGTTTGCCGTGTCCGGGGCCACGGTAACAGTCACAGTCTGGAGAACCTCTTCCGTAGCCGCGTTGGTAAGAGTGGCTTGATACGTTCCCGCGGTTTTATATTTGTAGGTAAGCTCTTGCGGCGAGATGTCGCAAGAAGTAGAAGTGTTCACGGGAATGGCAACGGCAGAGGCAGTACCATCGCCCGCGGAAATCATTATTGGCGGATGCGGGCACGCCGGCGATGTGTCGGTGGCGGTAAATGTCACCAAAAGCGGCGCGATTCCGGCAGGGGGCGCAACGTCAAGAATGGCGGTCGTTGTGGCATTCGAGTACCCCGCGCTCACAGTCACCGTCACCGTCTGGAGAACCTCTTCCGTGGTTGCGTTGGTAAGAGTCACTGGATATGTCCCCGCAAGCCAATATGTATATGTGAATACTTGCGGCGTACGGCCGGCGCAAGGACTATTCGCAGGAATCGCGGTGGCAGGGGGAGTTCCGTCGCCCGCGGAAATCATTATGGCCGAATGAGGGCATGCGGTGGATGTGTCGGTGATAGTGAAAGTTACTGTGAGCGGCGCGGGCCCGGAATCGGGCGTAACGTCAAGGGTAGCCGTTGTTCCGCCAGGATTTGTAATCGGTATATATACGCCGCATGGATTGGGGTCATTTGGAATAGTAGATATATATCTCGCCCCGGTGCATACCGGCGTTCCATATGGATTGTTATATGGGAAACCGGGAGGTGCGGTTGGTTGGGAAGGAGGAGGATTCAAAAGCTTGTTGACGGTCTGCAATACAATGGCGCTGCCGACGGCAAGGCCGATACCAGCAAGAGGGGTGACGCCTTTTGCCTCACACGTCTGTGGAGCTATACAAATTCCTTCTACTCTAAACATGCCAAAAAATGATGTGGTCGAGCAGAGCTCTCCTTTCCCTACACAGTCTTTCTCCAGAACTACTTTATTTGCCACAGACATTCCTGGTGCATTCCTACCGGCTAGCAAACCCATAATTATGGTTTCCTGTTGCTCTCGATAATTCTGGGCCCCCAGGATAGTTTGCCCCGGGCTGACATAATTTTTTAATACAGGGGCACCAGGCGCGGTAGCGGGAACTCCCGGTGATGGACACGGAGTATAAGTAGGTGAACTGTCGCTCCCGCAAAAACCCGTATTCGCATGCGCGACAAATGGCGGAAGAAATAATCCAAAAAAACTCACGAGAATTAAGAGAGACAGAATCCAACTTGCTTTTTTAGTTAGAAATTCAGAGTACATATTTATACCATCTTGCACCCAATAATATCACCCCACAGCCAACTTCGGCCAAAAGTTTTCCCCCGCGGCTTATAATTTCACTTGACTTTTTATGCTTGCCCCGTACCATGGTCGTATAGTTGGCTTCGGCCTCACCCCCGCAAGGGGGAGAATGTGGAAAGCCGTCAAAGCAATCCTTTGACGGCTTTTCTTAATTTCACAAACAACTCTTTCTCGAGGAAGCCGACCTTTTCAACTAATCTGCGCGTATCAATAACTCGCATTTGGGATATATTGGCTCGCGCCGGATACTCATCGACAATGCCGACTGGCACACGGAGCGGGTGCTCGCGAGCGGAAGTCGTCAGTGGGACAACAAGGCACGCGTCCGAACCGAACCCGTGCAGTATGATTGCGGGGCGAAGAAAAAGCCCTCCTTTGCCATCTTGCTCCGTACCGATATTCACACCGATTCGGCACCACCATATTTCGCGAACAGTATATAGACGCTGGAGTCCCGAATTTGTTTGCTTCTTCACGATGTTCCATCCATCGAAGTTCTTTTCCATGAACGTTATTATCTAACATTAATCCCGAGATTTGACCTCTCTGTACTTACGCCACGGAAAGCACAAAGCGCTCAAGCGCGTATTCAAGCGGAAAATTATTGCGCCTTGATTCGTGCGGGAGTTCCGCGAGTTCCGCGACAAGCTTTTTCGCTCTTTTGTTTTCGGGAGTTCCTTCTCGCGATTTCAGTAGCATGTCTTTCGCTCCCCAAAAAAGCACTCCGTGAATGGCTTCCGGCTCTTTTCCCTTTACGAGTTCCCGCTGGTAGCCCGTCCACAGAGCTTTTTTGTCGGCTCGCCGCATGGCATTGGCAAGCGCGAACACACTGCCATCTTTTTCCTTTTTGGGCGCGTCAAATTTTTTCGTAGTTTCGGCGTATTTTTCTATGGTTCGACGAGTGTTCGCGTCCGGGCTCGCCTCGTACACAAAAAAGGGTTCCTCCGATTTGTTCATCGCCTCTAGCATCTGCAAGAGAACGGGAAGCATTGCTTCGTTTTCTGATACGCCATCTATAACGAAAACATGTTTTTCTCCGAAAAGTCCTCCGCCCTGAAGCGATGCGTACAAGTCGTCGGTAGAATTCGTGTCGTTAATGCGTACAATCCGCGCACCATCTTTGCGGACCAGCTCAATGGCCTTATTCATTTCCTCCCTCGCTTTTTTTGTATCAGTCCCAGAATAGAAATGCAACATACGGTATGAAGTATAGCGTATGGAGAGAATACTCAAGGCCTCACCTCAAAATGCAGAATTCCCGAGGAGAGGCCTTGCTCCATACGCTATACGCGCTTCATCTTCCCCCAATCCTTACCGATGGCGGTTTCCACCACAATCGGAACGCCTGAGAGTTTCCCTTTCGGAACGATTGATTCCATTATTTCGCGCAACTCGCGAGAGATATTTTCAGCTTCCGATTCTGCCACCTCATAGACAAGTTCGTCATGAATTTGCAGAACTAGTTTTGTTTTAGCGCGCCACCCCCTTTCTTCTATCAATTTGTCTGCTTTCACCATTGCGAGCTTGATGATGTCGGATTGTGTGCCCTGCAACGGAGCATTTACCGCCATGCGCTCCGCCTGCGCGCGAAGCCCTTGGATGGGTGAATTAAAACCGGAGAAATATCGGCGTCGCCCGAAAAGAGTTTCCGTAAAGCCCTTGCGTGCCGTTTCCAATTTCGTTTTCTCAATCCATATCGCAAGACCCGAAAAGTTTCTGAAGTATTCAGAAAGAAATTTGGCAGATTCCTCGCGCGAGATGTTCGCGCCCAAGTTCGATTTAAGGGCGTTAACACCCATTCCGTAGAGAATCCCAAAATTAATGACCTTCGCCCGCCGTCGCATCTCGTAATCTACTCTTTCAGCAGGAACGCCGAAGACCTGGCTAGCAACCGCGGTATGCACATCGCCTTTGTCTTGAAACACTTTGAGCAATTTCTTATCTCCGGAAAGCCCAGCCGCGATTCGAAGTTCTATCTGCGAGTAATCCAGAGCGACAAGTAAATGCCCTGTTTCCGACCTAAACGCCGAGCGTACACGCCGTCCGTAATCGCTTTTAATCGGAATGTTCTGTAAATTCGGATTTTGAGATGCAATCCGTCCAGTCGTAGTCCCCGCCTGTAGAAATTCCGCGTGGAGGCGCCCGTCGCTTGCGACCATACTTGGCATTTTCTCAATATAAGTGGAGAGTAATTTAGAAAGTTCACGATACGCGAGCACATCGGCTATCACGGGGTGAAGCTCCGCCATTTTCTCCAGCTCGTCTTCGCGCGTGGTCCTTGCCCCTCCGGGCGTTTTTTTCTGCTTTGCAGGCGTGATTTTTAATTCGTCAAACAAAACAACCGCCAGCTGTTTCGGCGAACTTACATTGAACTCATGTCCGGCGGATTTGAATATTCTCGCTTCGATTTTGCCGAGTTCTGATTGATACTCCACCTTTAATTTTTCCAGATACTGAACATCGAGATATACGCCATCTTTGTTCATCTGCTCGACAACAGGAATAAGCGGTTTCTCAATGCGGTCATACACTTCCTGCAATCGTTCGATTTTTGCGAGTTCTTCAAAAATTACCTTATGCGCCGACTCAAAGTCTTCCGTTTTTGCGTATTGCAAAATGTCGTCCCTCTGCGGATTAGACCTGTCTGAATGGAGAAGCCAGAGAGCGATTGATGTCTCCGCGAGCGTGGTTTTATCAATTTTCTCTTCTTCCTTCGGGTTATCCTCCGGACTTTCTGCTTTTGATTTTGCGCCAAGCCGTTTCTTCAGCGAGTAAAATTCTAACTCATCGCAGAGAGAAAGAATGTCCTGCGCGTAGTCCTCCAACTTCCAAGTTTTTTCCGGCACTTCGAAGAGAATGGGCGCGTCTGTGCTTATTGTCGCGAGCATTTTGGAAAATAGCGCGTCTTTTTCTCCTTCGCTCAGCTTCTGAACCATCCGCGCAGTAATTCCCCGTTTCGTGAATTCCTCAGGACTCTTCTTGAGTGTCTTATAAATCTCCTCAACCGAGCCAAATTGAGTTATCAAATTAGTGGCAGTTTTCTCTCCGATGCCAGCAATGCCTTTTATGTTGTCCGACGAGTCCCCGCTCAATCCTTTGTAGTCGGTAATGTTCACAGGACCAAAACCGTACCGCTCCTTTACCCCCTTCTCGTCATAGATAACCGTGTCATTCAAACCCTTGCGGAGCGTGTACACTTTTACGCGAGAACCTTCTACAAGCTGGAGTGTGTCGTGGTCGCCTGAAGCTATCACGATTTCAATATCGGAGCGTTTTTTTAGGCCCTTTGCAATTGTTCCCAAGATGTCATCGGCTTCATATCCCTTCGCCTCGTATGTCGGAATTCCAAATGCTTCAAATACTGCGCGCGAGCGAATTAGTTGGGCAACAAGCGCGTCTTCCGTTTTTGCTCGGGTCGCTTTGTAACCTTCATAAGCAATGTGGCGATGCGTGGGCCCCGGCAAGTCGAAACACGCAGAAATATAATCGGGTTTCAGGTCCTCAACAATTTTCAGAAGCATCGTTATTAACCCGTAGAGCGCGCCTGTCGGCTCGCCCTTCGTGGAAGAAAAATCGGGGAGCGCATGATACGCACGATGAATAATCGCGTGAGCGTCCAAAAGCACGAACCGTTTTGTTTTTTTATTTGAGGTCATGTGTAATTGAACGGGTGTGCTCGTCTACATATTCAAGAGAGATTCGATAGGCATCGGAAGGTATCGCTCTCTCAACATTTTCCGGCCACTCAACAAGAATAAGGTTGCTGGGGGCTTGGAGCAACTCATCCCAACCGAGTACTTCAAGGTCGTGTGCGCTATTTAAACGATACGCATCTATGTGAATTAGGCGCGAAAATGGACCCTTGGCGGGAGTATAAATTTTTTCAATTACGAATGTGGGGCTTGTTACATCATCTTCAATGCCATATGCGCGCGCGAGCGCCTTCGCAAAAGCCGTTTTTCCTGCACCGAGGTCTCCAAAAAGCGCCACCACGGTAGCGCGGTCTTTTTTAGGCGAGAGATGTCCCGCAAATTCCACAGCTAATTTAGCTAACGTTTCCAAAGTTAAAGATTGCTTTCTCATTATCACAGTGTACTCGGTAGTATTCTTTCGGCTATGCCTGCGCAGTAACTTGAATACTTATTGAGAAACCTCCGTATGTGGACAATGGAAAATTGCTATGCCTTACAAGGGTATACTGGCTTGATGTTTGGACTTCGTTTCTGTTTCTCTAGTCGCATCGTCTTCCTGTTGTTGATTATTGCTTTGCTATTCAGCGCTCATACTGCGTCGGCCGCTGAAATTGACGTGGGCACCACGACCGCGATAACGGTAGCATCAGAAGCCTTTCATCCTGCGCAAAATGTGACGTCCGTACCCTTTGTCGCAAATGACTCAAAAGGGAAATCTTGGTACATCGTCGACTTCTACAATTTCAACGGACCAGGAAAGAAGATGTATTACTTTGGACGTGTAATTGTCAATCCTGAGACTGGCACAGTAATTACAAACACGTCGGACGAGGGAAAATACGCATACGTAACAGATGACTTGAATAAGCTTGTTGGTATCAGCCAAATCGCAGACCAGGCCACAGGCGAAATCGGCTACGCTTATACCGAAGACGACGCCCGAGGGATTGCGAGCGAGGCTCTTTTCCTTACGCCAGACTACAGTGTTTATAAGAGCGGTCTTCTCGAGGGAGATACTAAATACTACTGGGTTATAGACTTCGTTCGTTATGATTCATTTGCGAAGAAATTCTATTGGGGACGGCGCGCAATTGTCGACCCATACTACGGCAATGTAGTTACGGACCCGGCAATAATCCAGTATTTCCGCGCGCGCGCAACTGACATCCCAGATGGGTTTGATCCGTTAACAAAAGAGCAGTTGGGTACAACAAGGTCAATTTCCACAGATTTTAATAGTGTGACGCACAGCCCATACAAGCTTATGTTTTTGGGCTTGTTGCTGGCGGCATTGGTTGTGCTGCCGCGTTTCTTGCAAAGCGCCAAGCTACACCTACCGATGAAACAGCTTCTGGATTGGACATTTGGAGTTGCAATAGTTCTCGAACTTATGTTTGCACTATATCTGTACCGCTATGGGGAAGGTTATGACGCTACCTCGGCGATATGGCTGTTTATCGGAGCTATAGGCACAGTCACAGCATGGGTCTCGACTCGCCTGTCTTACGCGCAAGGCCCCAAGACTGACGAAGAAAACAAATATAAATTTACACAAATGGGTAAAGGGGATATAAAAATTATGGGGTGGTCCGATCTAATTGTGGGAGAAACGACGCTCGCTGAACTTAAACGCGTCGTGGGGCTTATTGAAAATCCCGACATAACTCTAAAGCTCGGCATTGACCCGCCAAAAGGCATCCTACTCTACGGTCCGCCAGGAACGGGTAAAACAACTATCGCCAAAGTACTCGCAAACGAAGCGCATGCGGCATTTTTCTCAATATCTCTAGCTGAGATTTACAGTATGTGGATGGGCGAAAGCGAACAGAGGGTTCACGGGCTCTTTCAGGAAGCGCGCAAACATAAGCCGGCAATCGTTTTTATCGATGAGATTGATTCCCTCATGGCGCGGCGCGGCAATGCAACAACGGGCGCTTACGCAGACAAAATAGCAAACCAAGTGCTTCAAGAAATAGATGGTATTCGAGATTCTAACTATGTATTTGTCGTCGGCGCCACAAACGCTCCTGATGCGGTTGACCCGGCGCTTTTGCGCGGAGGACGGCTTTCAACCCAGATTGAAATACCTTTGCCGGAAGCGACGGAACGAGAGAAACTTTTTTCTCTGTATTTGCAACGCGCAACGCTTAGCAAAGATATCGATGTTAAGGCGCTTGCGCAAAAGACCGAAGTGTATAGCGGTGCGGACATAAAAGATATTTGCGAACAGGCAATTGTGCGCGTTTATGAACGTACGAAAAACATAAAGACATCTCTCGCGCAAAAAGACCTTCTAGACGCAATCGATGGTTATGCCAGAACTTCGCGCGTGTACCATGTGCCTGATTTTTTCAAGAAGAGACCTTGAGCAACAAGGTTTGCAAAAAAGCCATCGCAGGAAATAGGGTTTCTCGTTTAGTGTTGCTAGTGTTGCGCCACTGTGCGTTACAATGTACTCACATGACCCAATTTGACGAAAAGAAACAGCAGGAGCGCTTGCACGACCTCCGCGCGCGCGAGGAAGAACAGCTCTCGGAAATGCTCGCTAAAAAATACGGCGTGGAGTACATAGACCTCACAACGCGCGCGATTGATACGGATGCTCTGCGATTGATACCGGAAGCGGATTCGCGCGCTGGAGAAGTCGCCGCATTTCACAAGGTAAACAAGAACGTATTTGTCGCGATGCGCTCTCCCGAACGCGCGGACTCTCTTGCCATAATCCAAAATCTGGAGCGGCTTGGGTATCGGCCGCAAAGATACATCGCGACGCGCGCGTCGCTCGAACACGCGTGGGACCGCTTCCACGATCTCTCGTATGCGACCGAAACGGAGGCTGGTATTTTGACTCTATCCAACGAAACTATTACGCAGATGCTCGCCGAGCTGAAAACTCTAGCCGACCTGCAACAGCACGTGGAAACCAACATGAAAAGCAAAGATCCGCACAGGGTTTCCCGCATTTTGGAAATTATCATGGCAGGCGCGCTTTCACTCGGCATTTCCGATATCCATATGGAACCCGAGGAAAATGAAGTCCATATGCGATTTCGTTTGGACGGGGTTTTAATAGAAGTGCTGACCTTCGACGCGGCAACTTACGCTCTCGTTTCTTCGCGCATCAAGCTTCTTTCGGGATTAAAATTGAACATAAAAAATGCCGCGCAGGATGGCCGTTTTTCTATCGCGATTAATGAGAAGGAAATAGAGATACGCACCTCGATATTGCCGGGCGCATACGCGGAGACGATTGTCATGCGCGTTCTTGACCCAACAACAATCGCGCTTTCAATGGAACAGCTTGGCTTTGATAAATATCTGATGGAAATTTTCAATCATGAAATCGCGAAACCCAACGGAATGATACTGAACACAGGCCCAACTGGCTCTGGAAAAACGACGACTCTTTACGCGTTCTTGCGCCAGGTAGACCGCCCGGAAGTTAAAATTGTCACAATCGAAGACCCGATAGAGTATCACCTGCCCGGCATCGTCCAGACTCAAGTTTCAAAAGATTACACGTTCGCGCTCGGCCTCCGCTCCACCCTGCGCCAAGACCCCGACATAATAATGGTGGGGGAAATCCGCGACACCGAAGTGGCTTCAACCGCCGTACACGCGGCTTTGACCGGCCACCTCGTGTTTGCGACTCTGCACACCAACGATGCCGCCGGCACATTCCCCCGCCTCATAGACATGGGAGTGAGCGCCGACATCTTGGGAGCGTCTCTCACAGTAGCAATGGCACAGCGCCTCGTGCGCCGACTCTGCCCAATATGCCGCGAACCAAAACCGCTCACAGGAAAAGACGCGGAGATTGTCGCGAGATACCTAAAGGACATCCCGCACGCGGATGAGCTACCTGCGAATCGCGACACATCGTGGATACCAAAGGGGTGCGATAAGTGCCGTGAGCTCGGATACAAAGGGCGCATAGCCGTCGTTGAAGTGATACTCATGGACCACATAATAGAAGAGGCCGTTCGCACGACTCTAAGCGAACGCGAAATATGGAAAGCGGCCAAACATCAAAACATTCGCAGAATGGGGCAAGATGGAATCGTAAAAGTTTTGCAGGGCGTTACATCTCTTGAGGAATTAGGGCGAGTGGTGGATTTGAACCCGGAGATAGAAGGGTAATGTTATATGGTGTTTCCTCTCATACTTATAATGCCCGACCGGGCATTATAAGTATGAGTAAATGCAAAAATGCAAAAGACCATTGCGATACAGGCGCATGGTGATATTGTATAGAGACGACATTACAGAGTCCCTTCGCCTCTCTTATAGAGAGCCAAAGAGCCTCATCGTATGACAGACAAAGACAAAAATACAATTGAGAAAAGTCCGCGCTCCCTCGACTTGGCGTTGCGCCCTTTGAGTTGGGAGGAATATGTGGGACAGCCGACAATCAAAGAGAACCTGCGGATTCTCCTCACAGCCGCCAAGGGCAGAAATCATCAGCCCGAGCATGTGCTCCTCTACGGCCCGCCGGGGCTCGGCAAAACCACCCTCGCACACCTAATGACGAAAGAGATTGGGGCGTCTCTACGCGCCACTTCTGGCCCGGCAATCGAGCGCGTGGGCGACCTAGCTTCCATCCTCACAAATCTCTCGCCCGGTGATGTTCTCTTTATAGACGAAATCCACCGGCTCAATCGGACTATTGAAGAAGTTCTCTATCCAGCGATGGAATCTGGGGTTTTGGATATAGTGATAGGAAAGGGTCCTTCGGCGCGCACAGTGCAACTCGACCTTCCGCCTTTCACTTTGATTGCGGCGACCACGCGCATCTCCATGCTCTCCGCGCCTCTGCGCTCCCGCTTTTCCGGAGGAACATTCCGTCTTCAGTACTACAGCGACGGCGAGATTGCGGAAATTCTCAAACGCTCCGCGAAAATTCTTAACATCAAAACCGACAGCGATTCCATAAAAGAAGTTTCCAGCCGTAGCCGCGCAACTCCGCGCACAGCGAATTATCTATTGAAAAGATGCCGAGACTTCGCGGAAGTGAATGAGGAGCCGTTGAATTTAAAAACTGTTAAAAAAGCTCTCGCGCTTCTTGAAATTGACGAGGGAGGGCTTAATCAGACAGACCGCGACATTCTTACAATCATTGTGGAGAAATTCGGAGGCGGTCCAGTCGGATTAAAAACAATTTCCGCTTCCCTTTCCGAAGAAGAAGACACGATTGAAGAAGTCCACGAGCCGTACTTGATGCAACTCGGCCTTTTGGACAGAACCCCAAGGGGCAGAACCGTAACGCCAAAAGGATATGAGCATATCGGGATAGACGCGCCTAGAAAAGTTCAACCTCCGCTTATTATTTGACACCGGTTCATTGTTAAGTTACAATGAAAATTGGTTTTGCTGTATGGACCGTCCTCAAAAGATTGGTCGCACGGTCTTTTGAAAACGGATAGTCACCACACCACTAAGGAGGGAAGCATGCGAAACATGTGGCCGGTGTACGTGTTTTTGTTCTTATTGTTTGGCATTCTCGCGGCCGCAGCCGCATGGGCATTCTGTGGCACAAGCCTGTTCGGCGTGTGTCATAGGGTGCCGACTTGGCAAGTTGTCGCGACGGTCGGAGTGGTTTCCGGCGCCGTCGTCGTGGCGATCGCGGAGTTACAGAACAGCTGAACAAAGGGGCCTGCCATGCGTGGCGGGCCCCTGACTTATTCGCATGATCTTTCCCTCGTTTTCGAATCTGATAATATGCGCCTATGAAGTTGGATAAACAGGGCAAATTAGAACAATTCCCGCCGATAAACGGCGTATACAAAAGAAAAGATGGAAGGTGGTTCATGCGGCCTGACGCTCAATCCGAGGGAGCAGAATTGCCGGAAGATATGGCACGGCAAATTAGACTGGATTTACGGATTGAACGCAGAATGGGCAATCCCTTGAACTACAAGTCCAGGGCTTTTCACAATGAAATCGACTGTCACCAAACGGCCTTGCGTGCAATTGGTATGGGCGATTCGGCACGCAATCTTTTTCGATTCCCCAATGAACGCTTTAAGACCTTCCAGTCGCTGGATGAAACCACCTCGTATATAAGGGATGCTGTGGGAAAGAAAATGGGGTTGGCACAAATAAAGGGCAGTGCGGAAATGATATGGCACTCTTTCTTGACTGGTGTTGACGAACTTGGAAGAATTATCTGCTTTGAGAGAGGAACGGGTGAAGATTCTTCGTTTTATGTTGTTTTGTTTGAAGACATCTACAAATCATATGAGAGCTACGCGGAGCGCGAGATGTATGGCGTCATCATGTTTCCCATATACTGGGCAGTTGGTCCGGTGGATGAAATTAAGCAAAGCTCGCTTACGCAAACTGCAAAAATCAAAAAATGAATATTCGATTCTTTCGTGACTTTATTTTAGAACATCTCTCATCAATTTTTTCACGGATGTATATCGCTTGCCGTGCTTTTCCGCATATTCCGTCTCGCGTATCATTTGCCGTTCCTGCTCCGGTGTATATCCATTCTCGGTGCGAATAGTAAAAGGAACAGTTTCATCCTGCACGACGCGCGCAAGATATAATTTAATGCCACTTGAGATATCAAGCCCCATCTTGTGAAAAACTTTCTTCGCCCTTGTTTTTGTCTTCTCATCAACGCGCACTTGTATGGTGGTCATGCAACAATTCTAGCGACTTTGAACAATCTGTCAATACAATGTCACTACATGTATGCGTCTTGTGGATAAGATAAAAATTTCTGAATTGTACCTGTACACTGAACCCGCTAGTAC
>MFLD01000037.1 GCA_001781465.1 Candidatus Kaiserbacteria bacterium RIFCSPHIGHO2_02_FULL_49_16 | reverse complement strand
TCTCATCCCATTTGAAGGCTGACATTACTCCAATCGTTAGTAGTATCAGCAGAAACTGCGCGAGGTTTCCGACGACCGGCACAATCCCCAAAATCTGATAAATGAAAGTGCCGAAGAGTATTGTTTTCCAAGATACCTCCAGTTCCCTCTTAGACAGGTATTTATAGGCGATACTGCCTACAATGATTGGCGTAATTATCCATGCAAACAAAAGCAGTGCGGCAAAACCAATAAATCCAAGGATTCCAAGCGGTGCGCCTACAAAGCTTGCTAACAGAAGTATTGACAATAATGGAAGCGCCACGAAAACAGCCAATCCTCTGCCAAGCTCCAAGAGCGGGCGTTCAACGGTTCTAGCGACAATATCTGTGCTAAGGCGTCGAAACACAAGTCCAATAAGCAATGCCCCGATGAAAAGCGTGAGAAATTTTCCTAGGACAAGAACCGAAAATATAGCGCCCAAGGCGGCAGTTGATATACCCCGCTTCGAGCGTTCTGTGAACTCAACCTTTCCCATTACAACAGCGCCCTCTTCCATAACCGCCTCCTTTTTTGCCTTGTAAGTCAGGTTACCGGAAATCACCGTGGCGCTTCCGAGAGTTACTTCGTCTGCATCAATCTGAACGTTGCCCTTTATCGGCGCGTTGATATAGACCTGGCCGCCACCTATGCGCACACTGCCTTTGACCGGCGCGTCTACGCGAATGATACCTCCTCCGACTATCACATCACCTCCCACACCTGGGCCGCCGATTAATACCTCGCCGCCACCAAGAATCGCATCACCTCCCACCTTGCCTTGGATAAGAATATTTCCAGCGCCGACCCGCACGTCATCCGCTATCGCGGAAAGTATGGTGACATTGCCGCCTCCCGCGATAACATCCGCTCCAACATTGCCACTTACGACAATAGTGCCTCCTGCGGCAAGAATATCTCCTGATATATTTCCGGCGCTTGTAATACTGCTGCCAGAAATATATAAATCATTCAAGATCTTTTCATCTGCTCGTACAGATGGCTGGTCTCCAGCTCGAAACTCCGCGGCCATCGACATGGCCGGTACGGCAAGCATGGCTGCTGCCAATAAATACCCGATAATAGTCCGCATAATTTAGTTAGTTAATTAGATATTTACTAATGCCTAAAGTATATACCCAGAAATGGCGTTGAAAAGAAGATATGCGCATTTGCACATATTGCTGAAAAGCTCCGAATATTATTGATGAATAGCGCCTAAATGCCGGAAAATTTCGGAACCTTTTCCTTCACCGAGGCGATGACAGAGGACAAATCTTCGTTTACGACCATGTGATCAAATAGATCCTTTCGTTCAAGAAAGAACGCAAGGTCGTGTTCCGCGTTTTTCATGCGGTCGCGGATATGTGCTTCGGTCTCGCGTCCGCGCGTGCGAAGACGATGGAGAAGAGCGCTAAGCTTCGCTCTCTTGCTTTTACCTGGCGGAAGGAGACCGAAGGAGAGAATTGACTGGCGTCCGTAGTGATGGGCAAGTCCTTTAAGAAGACGAATTTCTGTGACGACGATAGGCAATTTTCCTTTGTTCCAAATGGCCTCAATATCGGTTGAGCGATATCCATACTGCCGTTTCTCGGTCGAGGATGGTATGTTTGTGGAAGAAACTATAACGCCGGCGCGCCGTAGAAGCTCAAACTCTTTAGGTGTTGTGTAAACATATTCGCCATCGTCGCTCTTCTTCGGGTCGCGCGTTGTTAGTATAGGCACATTTTCCGCATACTCTGAAAAAACTCGAGCCAGCGTCCTGCTAATCGTGGATTTACCCACCCCCGAGGGACCAGTGAGAGCGAGAATGTAGCCGGGGAATTTCTGAAGTTGTACAGCTTTGCCCGCAAGAGCTTCGTACGCGACTTCGTAGACACGGAGCCCATCCGCGGTGGCGTGCGAAAGTCGCATGCGAGGGCGCACCTGTTGTCCGATGAACGGTTTATTTTCGGAGAGAATAGGCGCAAGAACGCGTTGCCCATTATTGAGCTCAATTAATCCTATCGTTCGCGGCCTGTGTCCGAAGCGTACCGGCGGATGCGTCAGCGTAGTGAACGACACTACGGTTCCGGGAAGAAATCTGTCCCGTTCGCGTTTGAGTGATCTGTGAATTATTGGCGCGCCATTGTTCATATCTAGTTTATGCGTTGGTGTTTTCCATAATATGAATTCCGCAACTAGCCGCCGCGCCGCCGAAATTGTGCGCGAGGCCCCACTGTGTTGATGTGTCCTTAAGATATTTGCCCACTTCAATCAGTTGTTTAATGCCAGTTGCCGCAACTGGGTGTCCGCAGGCCTTGAGTCCGCCGCTATTGTTTAGAAAAAGAGGCGTGCGCCCCGCGTAAATATCTTCATAAATCCTAATTCCCTCTCCCTGCTTCGCGAATCCCAGGTCCTCCATATTTATCACGGAAGCGATTGAAAAACAGTCGTGAGTTTCTACGACCTTGATGTCGCTCCTATCAATATCGGATTCTTTGAGGGCTCGGCTCATTGCTTCGCGCGTTGCCTTGAAACTTACTATCGTCGGCCGCTCCGTTATGCTTAGCGTATCGCTTGTCATCTGGCTTGCCGCTATTCGCAGCGGGCTTTTATGAATGGTTGAAAGAATGCACGCGGCCGCTCCGTCGCTAATTGGAGAGCAATCGAAAAGGCGCAATGGATCAGACACGAGCGGGCTCGCGGTCACATCTTCGGGCGTAAGTTTCTGCCTAAACTGCGCAAACGGATTTTCGTGGGCGTTCCTGTGATGCACCGCGCTTACGACACTAAGCTGTTCGCGCGTTAGGCCGAATTCGTGCATGTAACGCCTTGTAATCAGGCCGAAAATTCCCGGGAACGTGAGTCCGGACGGAGCGTCAAGTTCGCTATCAGCGGCCCCCATAAGCGCTTGCGAGACGGCGTCCACCGAGGCATCGGTCATTTTTTCAACGCCGAGGACGAGAACTGTTTTTGCGCGCTTGCTCTCTAAGAACGCGCAGGCAGTGTGAAGCGCGAGAGCGCCAGAGCCGCACGCGGATTCGACTCGCAAAGCAGGGGGGTGGTGGGGAAGAAGCGAAGAAGCAAGCGCGCCGAGGCCGGACTGATTATTCGTCACTTCGGCGAGCATGTTCGCGACGATGACCATGTCAATTTCGGTCGCGTTCAGATGAGAAGACTTTAGCGCCGCGGCAATGGCCTCTTCCATTAGGTCCCGCAGGCTTTCCCCCCACCATTCGCCAAATGGCGTAAGTCCCGAACCGACAAGATAAATATTTTTTTCCATACAATTACGATGAGAGCATTCCGGAATGTTCGAGGTATTCATCATACTTCAAATATTCGCGCTCGCGTTCATCTATCGGGAGCGGTTTTCCGTTCTTAAGCATTGTCATTAGGAATGCATCGCACCCCGAGCCGGAGCCGTAGGAAACGACCAGAATGAGTTCGTCTTTCTTTGCTTGCTCGAGTACGGAGACGAGGCCGATAAGCGAGCACGCGCTGTAAGTATTGCCGATAGAGGGAACAATGAATCCAGCCCTCATTTGCTCTTTAATGATGCCGCATTCTTTTGCGATACGCATTGGGAATTTCGCGTTAGGCATATGAAACACGACGTGATTGATTTCCGGAAGCTTTATTTTCCACTCCTTAACAACAGCACTAATCGTCTCGCGAGTATGATGAAAGTAGCCGGGTTCCCCGGTGAATCGGCCCGCATGGCGCGGGTAGGGCTCGTTTACGGCGCGCCAAAAATCCGGCGTATCAGTTGTGTATGAGAGAGTCTTATCAATTCTACAAAGAGCGTTTTTGTGGCTGTCCGGGCCAAGAAGAAAGGCAGCCGCTCCGGCAGCCGCCGTGTACTCCAGCGCGTCCCCTGGTTTGCTCTGCGCGGTGTCAGTTCCTATCGCGAAACCAAAATTGATTTGGCCGCTTCGAATAAAACTATCCACAATCTGCATGCCAGCGGTACCTGATTTGCATGCGAACTCCAGGTCGGCGGCGTGAGAAAACGGGTCAAGTTTAAGGGCTGATACGAGCATTCCGCTTGTCGGCTTTACCGCATATGGGTGCGATTCTGAGCCGACAAAGATTGCGGAAACGCGTGAGGGAGGTATTCCGGATGTTTTTAGAGCAAGTTGTGCTGCCTCGAAGGCAAGGGTAAAGCTGTCTTCATCGAGGCCCGGTACGGACTTTTCTTCAACCCCTAGGCCCGATAAAAGCGAGGCCGGGTCCTGTTCCCAATGACGCGCGATATCAGAGATTTTGATTCGGTATTTCGGCAAGTATGCGCCAAAACCCAGGATTGCAGAATGAGTCATGTGATTTTGCGAAATTATGTCGCGTAATCGTCCATTAAAACGCGGCTCTTACAGTGTAGCAAATTATGCGGAAATTTGTATTATTCTGTGGCATATAGTATTCCGAAAGAAATGTTTAGACGCCGTTCCTTGTTCTCGACGACCGTGGAGAGTAAGGAACACGGAATTTTAGAAATCTTAGAGTTCGTAGATTCTAAGCCGTTTTAATCCTTCGCTTAATGTCATCCTTGAGGTTAGCGGGAAGTAATATTTTGCTTGCGCGGTCGCCAAGTTGGCTAGATATAGAATCATTAATAAACACTCCCTGCGAAACAATAGTGCGACTGAAAAAATCTCTTAATGATTCTACACTACCTCTGTATATTAATTCTACGATGTTAGCATCAACTAATTGATGCGGAGTGAAATCTCTGCCAGAAAAATACGCAACTTCTTCAAGGTCAACGATTACAAGTTTACAATTGATTTTTGCCCCTTCACGCGGAACTACAAGAAAGAACGCTTCTGATGTTATATATATATGATGAAGTGCTGCTGTTAAAAGATCTTCGCCTATCTCCTTGATGGCATCGTTAAAGTTAGTCAGCGACTCAATTCTTTCTTTTCTGGGGTTTTCAAGAGGATTGACCGATAACGCAATATTTCCTCCGATATTATAATTAGTCATCAATATCTCTTTTGTACCAACCGGACGAAATGTCGCGGGAATGTTTTTCACGCCAATAGATTTTAGATTGTTATATAAGACTATAGAAATATTTCTCGCCACAATCGGATTAATGTACATTAGGGGGCCATCTGCATTATCTATATATCGCTTCAAAACCAAATCTCGCTTATGAGGAAGTCTTCCTCCTTCAAAATCCAGACGCACCTCTGAAATTTGAGAACGCCCAGAATTGCTTAAATTCCCACCAAATTGCGGATCATCTTTTTCGTTAATCCTAAATACATTTTCCCGTCCATCTTTATGTTTGATAATCCCTAGTCCATCTTTTTGTTTTATAATCCGTGGTTTTTCTACTGACATAAAGATTATCTGATTATTCCATGCATGCTAACCATTGGGAAGCTGGCATATTAGCGCCATTTTCGTGCCAGCTTACGATGCGCCTGCGCCAGAGTGTTTGTTGACTGAGCCGCAATAAGTGAAAGCTCGCCCGCAAGGACAGCACCGCCGACAATTTCTGCAAACTGTGCGGAT
>MFLD01000036.1:15815-55121 GCA_001781465.1 Candidatus Kaiserbacteria bacterium RIFCSPHIGHO2_02_FULL_49_16 | reverse complement strand
CCAGGAATAGATTCAAGGAGCAGTTGCCCGGACTGATTTGCATTACTGCACATCCCCTTGGCAACGACCGACGCACGGTTAAGCACATCGATAAGAAGATTATAAAGAATGTTTTTCAGCATCAAACTGATACAAAAAGCCCGAAATCGTGGATACCCTGTGGATAGAGGTGTGAATAACCCCCGATGGAGTCTTGCATATGCTCGTAACCTGTGCGTTTAACGCCGTTGGAGTGTATATTGGTTGATATATGGTCGAAAAACTTAAAAATGTACCGGCACAAAGAAACGATCCTCGCTCATTTAAAGAATCGGAAAACATGCTCCTGCAAAAGATTACGCTCGCTATGGCGCAGTTAAAAAACGTGCGTAAAGAGTTAAAAAGATTGGAGGTTATGCATAAAACTGATAAGGGCAGCGTAAACGCGTCAGGCGACAATACCAACAAAAGAATATTTGAACTTGATGATATGCTCGAGCCGACATTTCAAAACCCTGACATTGCCAGAAAAAGATACGGGGTATTGAAATTGGCAGATGAAATCTTAGAACTTAACCATCAATTGCGTAAATTGAGGTCCGTTTTTTAACCACCCGCCAGAATAAAGTAACAGAAATTATAAGTTCTTTTGCATTTTCCATTATTCCCTATACCCTATTCGTATGTCCAGATTCAGATTAGACAATCCGAGTAAACAAAAGCCGAGTGAAAAAATACATGTCACGCTTGGGGCATTGGGGGATAAAATTGAAGCTATGAGACTAGCGCTTGTTGAACTGCGGAGGAAAATTGTAGTGAACGAGGAAGAATTAAAAAGACTGCAAGAAGAGAGCGAGGGCACTGATACTTATAGAAGCGAGCTTGCTACACAAATAAAGAATGACTGGGAGACATTCAAGATAGCCTCTAGGAAACATATACGAGCCATTGGGCAATATGAACGCAAGCAATCGCAATTGCAAAGAATAAGTCGAGGAAAGAAAGTGGTGTGGGAGGATGGGAAATGATTGCGCCCCTCTTTGCATTTCTCACTATTCCCTATAACCTAGTACCTATACCCTGTTCACCATGTCCGGACACAACAAATGGTCGCAAATCAAACACCGCAAGGGCGCGGCGGATGCCGTGAAAGCAGATGTGTGGGGCAAACTCTCTAAGCGAATTTCTGTTGAATCCAAAAAGGCGAATGGGGACGTCAATGCGGCCCACCTTCGCGCCGTCATTGAAAAAGCGCGTGAAGCGAATATGCCAAAAGAAAACATTGACCGCGCAGTCGCGAAAGGAATATCCACTGACTCCGGCTCACTTGAAACTGTTGTTTATGAAACTTACGGCCCGGGAGGCGTCGCGATTCTGATTGTCGCGCTCACCGACAGCCACAATCGAACCTCGCAAGAAATAAAACATCTTCTGTCGGAGAATGGCTTGGCGCTCGCCTCTCCCGGAAGCGCGATGTGGGCGTTTGAAAAAACAGGCACGGACTACGCCCCCAAGACCGCGGTGAAACTTTCCGAATCTGACAGCGAGAAGCTCCACAAAATCCTGGACGAGATTGACTCGCACGACGACGTGGAGGATGTGTATACAAATGCAGAGTAAACAGTTGACAGCAAATGCGAACTCACCTCTGGTTCTGTAAACTGTAGACTGTAAACTGTAAACTATGCGCGTCTTGGCTATCGACCCCGGCTACGGCAGATGCGGAGTCGCCGTACTAGAACGCGAAAACGGGAAAAAAGAAACCCTACTCTATTCCGCTTGCATACAAACGTCTAAAGATACCGAGTTTACCGCTCGGCTTGGAATTGTCGCAGACGAATGCACGCGACTCGCAAAAAAATACAAGCCGGATGCGCTCGCGATGGAAAAGCTTTACTTCAGTACGAACCAGAAAACCGTCATGCGCGTCGCCGAAGTGCGCGGAGCTCTTATCCAACTCGCAACAAGCCTCGGTATTCCGGTTTTTGAATACACTCCCGGCGAAATCAAGAGCGCGGCGGGCGGCTCCGGCCGAGCAGACAAACAGCAAATCGCAAAGATGCTTCACGCTCTCGTGAAAATCGAAAAAGAAATAAAATATGATGATGAGTACGACGCGATAGCCGTGGGAGTGACGCACTGGGCGAGACACCGGCACTAATTTGCAAACTCCAATTTGCAATTTGCAAATTAAATTCCAATGCGAATTTCCAAAATCAATTGTTTGATTATTGCGATTTGGGATTTCTTTGCAAATTGATCTTTGTTTTTACAAATTCTTGTGCATGGTTAGTGTCCAGCGAGTCAAATGGCAATTTATTCTGCATGATAGACTATTTGTATGAAATTCCTTGAAAGGCTGCGCCACATATCGCAAAATAACGCGGGGAAACCTGCTCAGGAAAACGTGCAAAACCGCAGAGCACTTGAGAGCGCTTTTCGTACATATACGAAGCACTTTTCTTTGACAAATGATGACGTGCAAAAACCGTTGCTGGACATTGGGGCTGGCGATGGATCTTTTATTGGATACTTGAGGAAAGTTCTAAAGAACACACGGGCATACGGTGTTGAAAACAGGATAGGAATAGTCCGTCCATGTCAAGAAGGAATTGTGGTGGGAAATGGCCTCCATCTCCCGTTCGGGAATGAGACTTTTGATATCGTTACTGCAAGACAATATTTTACAATGTTAGTTGAAAGCGAAGAAAAGGAAATGCGGCAGGCAATAGGCGAAGCTCTTCGTGTGTTAAAAAAGGGAGGGAAAATATTAGGAACTATTGCAACTCCAGATAGTTCGGCAACGGATCTAAAACGACTGCCTCGCAGGACGAGAACGGAAGACACGTTTCGGGCTGAAAAGAGAGTCGAGGGAGCGAAGAAGCTTGAACAATTTCTGCAAGAACTACAGGGGAATGGTTATAGGGTCGATTATGGTGCGAGCAAGGAGTGGTTCAACATGGTCATTAAGGCCCCGATTGTGACGATTCATAAATTATAAGGCTCCGGAATTGTCGTCCGCTTCTATCAAACGCGTTCAAACATCTGCTAGCCAGCGGAGGTGCAAAAGTGTTTCCGTGTCCGAAGAAATTTTAATGCCCCGCGAACATTCGCCCAATCTTATCTGGGACTGTAAATATTCCTACTTTTAATTCCGTCGCCCGAGCAAAAACCACATTGTCGCGAATGGAACCGGAAGTCGCAAAAATCACTCGAACTCCTCCTTCGGCTAATGCTTCAACCCCGTCTGGGAATGGGAAGTAACTATCCGAAACTGCCACGGCTCCCCTTGCATCATGATTGCTTTCGCTCGCAAGTCGGAGCGCAAGCTTCGCGCCTCCAACTCGTTTTTGCTGTCCTACCGCATTTCCTATCAAGATTCCGTCTTTCGCCAGAGAAATCGTATTGCTGGTGCTCGAGGAACACACTGCGTACGCAAGCGAGAGGTCGGCAAAGATTTGTTTTTTCTCTTTTTCCGAAAACGCTGGTCCGTGATACTCCATATTCACAAACTCCGGGATAAATTGCATAGATGTTTGCTCGAGAATAAAATCCCGCACGGATTTAATTTCCGGCAACGAGAAAATTTTCGCCGGAATCTTTGCAAGCGCTTTGTTTGAAATGAAATGCGTTCCTTTGCTCTTCGCGCCAATTTTTTCCGTTACCCCTTCCTCAAACGAAGGCGCCGCGACTCCGCTCAAAAACGGCATCTTTCCTCTGTTTGCTTCTGTAAGCGCCACTACAATTTTTCCGGTAAATGGAAACGTGACAGCGAGGAATCCTCCGAATGCCGCCTGCGAGTCGCCTGCCCATGTTTCGCGCACGACCTGCTCCGGATTTTCTCCAAACGCGGCGCCACATGGGCTGCCGTGTTTAACTATTGCCGCAAAATGAGGAATGGCCGCGCTAACATTTCTCCGGTACGCCGCCGCGAATCTTTCAACAACCTGAATTAGCCGTCCGAGGTCAGTTATTGAAATCCAGCTTGTGTTCTCGTATACAAACGGACTCCCATCTTCCCGCCTGAATTTCGCGACAGCGAGAGCGTCCGTTGTCGCTCTCCGTGTCGCGGCGGCTTTTTGGTGTGGATTCTCTCCGTATTTGAGTTTTGTTTTCATGAAGAGAGAGGATTGAATACCTGAAGATGCCACAAATTGCCGCTGTTTGCAACGCAATGTTCATTGTACAATTCAGTTCACATGCCTCCGAGACACTCTCCTTATAGCAGATGGCCCAGGAAAGCGGCCGCGCGCGTTCATATGTTCCGAGTAATAAAGGCCGTGGCACTGGCGATTTTCTTTCTCGGCATGCTCTCCGCCGGAGTAATTGTCGCATGGGGAGCGGTAATCTCAATTCCCTCGCTTGATAATTTCCAAAATCGAATGGTCGCCGAGTCCACAAAAATCTTCGACCGCACCGGAAACGTGCTCCTTTACGACGTTCACGGAACCATGCGCCGCACCACGGTACCGTTCGACTCCATATCTATTAATATCAGGAACGCGACAGTCGCGATTGAGGATACGGAGTTTTACCAGCACCTCGGCTTTCGCCCGCTTTCGTTTGGGCGCGCCATGCTTGTGAATATTTTCTCGGGAAGATTCGTGCAGGGCGGTTCTACAATCACGCAACAAGTAGTCAAAAATACGATTCTTACGCGTGACAAAACCATTATCCGCAAGCTCAAAGAGATAATCCTTGCTATCAAACTCGAACGCATTTATTCGAAGGACCAGATACTCGCGACCTATCTGAATGAAACATCCTACGGCGGAACAATCTACGGGGTTGAGGAGGCGAGCCAATATTTTTACGGCATTGACGCGAAGGATGTTACGCTCGCGCAAGCGGCATATCTAGCGGCGCTTCCGCAGGCGCCTACTCGCTACTCCCCATATGGCAGTCACCGCGATGAGTTGGAGGCTCGTAAAAATCTAGTGCTTCTAAAGATGAAAGAAAACGGCTTTATCAGCGATGCCGAATACCAAACGGCAAAAAATGAAAAGATAGAGTTCAAGGATGAGAAAGATGCTGGAATAAAAGCCCCGCACTTCGTATTTTATGTGCGTGAATATTTGGAAGAGAAATATGGCGCCGACGCGGTTGCAAACGACGGCCTGCGTGTGATTACTACTCTGGATTACGACCTTCAGAAAAAGGCGGAGGATGTTATCAGGACAGCCGCGCCTCTAAATGAAAAAAATTTCAACGCCTCAAACGCGGGATTGGTCGCGATAGAGCCAAAGTCCGGCCAAATCCTCGCGATGGTCGGCTCGCGCGGATATTTTGACAAAGAGATTGACGGTATGGTGAATGTTACTCTCGCGAACCGCCAGCCGGGCTCCTCTTTCAAGCCATTCGTATACGCGACCGCGTTCGAAAAGGGGTACATCCCGGACACTGTCGTGTTTGATTTGCAGACTCAATTTTCCACATTCTGCGAGCCATCAGACACCGCGAGTAGCACGCCGCCATGCTATTCCCCGGGTAATTACGACGAAAAATTTCGCGGTCCCATGACCTTGCGCGAGGCACTCGCACAGTCAGTGAACGTGCCTTCGGTAAAGACTCTTTATCTTGCCGGCATCACAGATTCATTGAAAACCGCGAGCGATATGGGCATTACCACCCTAGGGGACAAAAATCAGTACGGACTCACATTAGTGCTGGGGGGCGGCGAGGTGAATCTGCTTGAAATGACCGGGGCGTACGGAGTTTTTGCGAACGATGGGGTCCGCAACCCGCCGACTCCGATAATTAAGGTGGAGGATAGCGCGGGAAACATACTCGAGAGCTTTGTTGAGAAGGGCGGGCGCGTTATCGACAGCCAAATCGCTCGACTAATGAATGATGTTTTGTCCGATAATACCGCTCGAACGCCTGAGTTCGGCGCGGACTCTCCTCTGAATTTCTCTGGGTTTCAAGTCGCTGATAAAACAGGCACCACGAATGATTTTCACGACGCATGGATAATCGGCTACACGCCAGGGATCGCGATGGGGGCGTGGGCGGGGAATAACGACAATAGTCCGATGGAGAAAAAGATCGCGGCTTTCATCGTAGCGCCAATGTGGCACGAGGTTCTTGCTTATGCTCTTACTAAGTATCAGTCCGCGCCATTCGTACCCCCCGCGCCAGAATCGGAACTCGATTCTCTTCCGCAGGTACTGCGCGGAAATTGGAATACGGATCCCTCGAAAGGACTGCACGATATCTTGTATTGGGTGGATAAAGACAACCCGCGCTCCGGTCCTCCGGCAAACCCCTCGGGCGACCCGCAATTCCCTCACTGGGAATATCCGGTTCAAATGTGGGCAACGGCCAATCCGCAAAAGCTCACAACTGTAAAACCGGCGCTACCCGCGTCCGCGCTATTGCAGTTTTCCATCACATCCCCAAAGAAGGGCTCGCATGTTCCCGGATTTGCTCCTTTGTATGTTTCGGCTTCTCATTCGCGTCCGGAGACCGTAACGCGCGTGGCGTATTACCTGAACGGACAATTTGTCGGAAGTTCAATTGATACTCCGTACGCCATTGCTGTGATGCCGCAGTCGCATGGCCCCGCCTCATTGCGCGCCGTGGCAGAAAGCTCTCTTGGAAACCGGGAGCAAACTATTTCGTTCACAATTCAGTAATAAGCTGGTAGCCCGTAGCTTGTAGCCAGCAGCCAGAGAAATCCGAATGCAGAGAGTTTTTTGAGTTTGCTACCGGCTAGCGGTTAAGCGGCATCACCAGATACATAAAATCGGCGTCTGATACTCCGCGGATTACGAGCGGTCTGTTGGGTCCCGAAAACCCAAGCGTAATGCTGTCGGAATCTATAACGGGCATACAGTCTGAGATATAGCCGATGTGGAATTTTATATCGATATCTTCGCCCGAAACAGCCGCGTCAATCGAGTCAGACGTCTCTCCCACATCTGGGCTCTGCGCGGTAGCGGAGAAAATCTTCTTTTTTGGATACACATGCAGTCCAACATGCTGGTCGTTTCCGGAAAACACGCGCGCCTTGCGCAACATCTCCGCGAAATCATTTTTTAGGACAGTCGCTTCGGTTGTGAATTGTTTTGGGACGATTTCGGAGTAGTTTGGGAAGACGCCCTCGACAACACGCGCGGCGAATCTGGCGCTATCCGCTTCAACGATAAATTGCGAGTCTGATGAATGTATTTTCACACTCTCGCCAAGGCTGCGGTCTAATAAATACACAAGCTCCGCCGCGTGTTTTAGCGGGACTAAAAATTCCCCCTCCTCTCCGGAGGAATTTTTTCCCGTCACAATTCTTTCCGCTAATCGAAATGAGTCCGTGGCCGCAAAGATAACTTGTTCTTTTTTTATTGATATATAAATACTTCCAAGTTCCGGCCTTATCATCGAGCGGGATGCCGAATATAAGACCGATTGAATCCCCTTTAATAGGGTTAGTCTTAATATCGAACTACTTTTCTTGCTATCATCACCGCGCGATAGTATAGGAAATTCCTCGTTAGGAATGGATTTGATAAGAGTTCGCGCGCCGCGAGATTCAACCAGTAGGTTTCCAGATTCTGATTTAAGAGAAATTTTGTCACTATTTATAGACTTTATTGTTTGTGAAAATATAGTGGCAGGAACCGCTATTGTTCCTTTCTCTTTAATTTCAGATACTACGCTAATATCAATCGCTGATTCTAAATTTGTTGAACGGACGTACAAAGTACTTCCTGCATCCAAAAGAACACAGGAAAGTATTGGTAGTGATTCTTTTTTTCCAACCACTCGTTCCGCTATAACAGATGCCGAAAGAATTTTTTCTTTAGTTGTTGTTAGATTCATAAAACTATTTATATATATTAAATACTATTACTATTATAGATGTGTATTGTGTGTATAAGATATTTTTATAAGGAATAGTGCGGGGAATTTAAGATTTGTTGCTGGGGAATATTTGTTGACAAATTTTATGTTATTAGATTTAATTTTGATTTTAATTTATTTTGTATAAGATATACGGATGTTGTACGGGATGTATTAACATAATATAAACATGTTATGAATGGATAAGTGATCTTATGTGTTCAATCTCTTGTTCGAGGGAGGTATTAGTCTTCATCTCGTGTTTTATTTTTTCGCACGAATGAATTACCGTGGTGTGGTCGCGCCCCCCAAGCTTTTCCCCTATTGAGGGGTACGATACATTAAATTCCTCGCGCAACATGTACATTATTATCTGCCTGGGCTTCACCACTTCTTTCTTGCGGGTTTTTTCATAGATGCTTTTCTCTGGAATTTCGTAATACATTGATATTCTGCGCACGACTTCCTCAATCGAAACCCCCTTATTTGGTTTTATGTTGTGTTTTACCAGCGCCCTCACATCCGCGTGCGATACCGCCTTGCCTTTTAATTGGGATTTGCAGACGATCATGTTAAGAACCCCCTCAAGTTCTCTAATGTTTCCACGCACGCTCTCAGCTATGTATTGGATGATGTCGTCAGGAATATTAAAACCATGTTGCTCGATTTTAGCCTTGATTATAGCCGTTCTAGACTCTATATCAGGTTCCGGAATCTCGGCTATCATGCCAGCGGAAAAACGTCCCCGGAGTCTTTCCTCGAAACCTGGGAGAAAATTCGGATGCTTATCGGAAGAAAAAACTATCTGCTTGTTGTTGTCGTGGAGCGCGTTGAACAAGTGAAACAGCTCCTCCTGCGTTTTCTCTGTGTTTGCGATGAACTGGACATCGTCCATTATTAAAACATCGTACTGCCGGTATTGGTCTTTGAATCCGTTTGCTCGCCCCGCGCGCACCGCATTGATGTAATCCACAGCGAAGCGTTCAGACGTAACATAAAGTACCTTTTTATTGGCATGAGCCTTCTTGAAATAGTTGCCGACAGCTTGTATTAGATGAGTTTTACCGTGGCCGGTAGAGCCGTAGATAAAAAGCGGATTGTATGTTTGCCCGGGGCGTTCGAGGATGGCTTTTGCGGCCGCGTGCGCGAGCTGATTGAAGGGACCTACGACAAAAGTTTCGAAAGTGTAACGCGGATTAAGATTATCGCGCTTGTCTATGTAAAGAGATTGCAAATCAAAAGAAGCGTTTTCAGGCGAAGGTGTCTTCCCCAGCTTTCTTTCCGCGGCCACTGGGGTCGCGGAGCGGTGTACTGTGTACTCAACCGTTCGAATCGTGCTGTCCAGGGCGCGTAGCGCTTTTAATATGAGCTTATGATGCTTCTCCACCAGCCATTCTTTGACAATTTTGCTAGGAACAGATACGTGTACCGTGCTTCCGTCCCGGCTGGAGATGTCAGTATTCCTAAACCATGTGCGAAAACTAGCCTCGGATGTTCCAAGCTCTATTTGGACAAGGGCGTTTTGCCAAAGCTCCCGATTCATCATGGGGGGAGCGGTCATAATTGGGGCAGTTTGCATATCCGGTGACTTGTTTAGTTAATTGTCCACGCAAGATTTCTCGAGATTGTTCTATCTTGCATAGAGCGATCATTATACGCGCCCCGTTCGGAAGGTATAGTCTCGCGCTTTTTCCCGCCAGTGTTTATAAGGTGTGGATATTGTGTGCATAGTTCGTGGCCTGTAGCTCGTAGCCAGTAGCCAGAAGAAATTCAGAATTTTTGAGTGGTTGCAAGCTACGGGCTACCAGCTACTGGCTCGTCGGAAGCCATGAAACTGAGAAAAAAGTATAGCACGGTTGATTTTTTCCCTACGGCAGGTACAGTGTGGGCATATGAAACGCACATATCAGCCGAAAAAGAGAAAGCGATCAAGAACACACGGATTTCGCAAGCGATCCGCCACGACCAGCGGCCGAGCGGTCTTGTTGCGCCGGCGCAGAAAGGGCAGAGCGAAGCTTTCGGTGTAGGATTTCTCCAAATGCCACGCAAAAACAGTTTGTCACATGCGGACTTTGTCCGCATTGATATGGCAAAATTCCGGCGCGAGCGCGGCTCTTACTTCATACTATCGTTTGGTATTCTATATGGCCAAAAAACCCTGGGAATTAAGGCCTCTTGCGTTGTTTCCAAGAAAACCGCGCCCCGTGCTGTTGACAGAAACTTGATAAAACGGCGATGGCGCGAGGCGATGCGAGAATGCCTTCCTTTCCTTTCCGCCCCCGCTACTCTGATTTTTTACGCGATGCGTCCTGCGAATAATGCGTCGTACAAAGACATAAAGAAGGATGTCGCAGCGCTTGTTTCCCTCTCGCGCGCGAAACTTCGTGCTTCTTAATTCGTACGCTATACTATCGCAATGATTTCATCCATGTTTAATGCAGCCGTCTACAACCCGCTCTACAACGGGCTTGTTTCTATAGTTGGAGTGCTTCCGTCGCATGACGTGGGCATTGCCATCGTCATTCTTACGATAATCGTGCGCATTGTCCTGTTCCCTCTCGCCAAGCGAGCGATTGTTACGCAGCAAAAAATGAAAAAAATCGCGCCGGAACTGGAAGCACTGAAAGAGAAATATAAAAATAACCGCGAACAGCAAGGAAAAGCAATGTTCGCTCTCTACAAGGAGAACGATGTACATCCGTTCGCGAGTTTCGGGCTGATACTTATCCAACTGCCCATTCTTTTCGCGCTGTATTGGATTTTCGCGCTGGGCGGACTGCCGGAAATAAACCTCGCCCGTCTCTATGCTTTTGTGCCGCACCCGGAGGGAGTCAACATGGAATTCATCGGGCTTGTAAATATGGCCGGCAAAAGTTTTATCCTCGCCATTCTTGCCGGGGTAACGCAAATCATTTACACGCGCCTCTCCATGGGGCCACGGAAGAAGAGCGCCGCGACAGGCCGTCTACAGGTCTCGCCACAACCGGCGAGCTCATTCTCGGGAGACATGGCGCGAGGTTTTGACTTGCAGATGCGGTATGTATTACCAATTATGGTAGGCGGTTTTGCCTACGTGGTGCCTTCCGCCGCGGCGCTCTACTGGGTGACGAGCAATACCGCGATGATCGCGCAAGAATTGTTGATGGGACGGAGATTCCGCGAATAACGCGCCGCTTGTCAAACACCGAGTGTTTGACAATTTTGTTTGTCATTCAAGATACTCCTGTTCCTTATCCAATCCGGCCGGATTGGATAAGGAACAGGCAGCGCGAGCGCTTCGATCATAAGGACAGGATTTGCCGAGAGCTGTGTCACGCGCCCGCCCCGTGCGATACCGCGGCCGACTTTTAGTGCATAATTTTGATTTTATTATCTCACGGGGTATAGTATCCTCATGGAAAAAATGATTGAAAACATTCTCACTGAATTACTCGACGCAGTCGGCATAACTCATTCGGGAATTCTTAAACAACAGCTTGCGGGACAAACGATTTTCGCCATCCAAATGCAAGACGCGCGGCAACTTATCGGAATTCACGGTGATACGGTGCAGGCCATTGACCATCTAGTGAAGAAAATCGCGGAGAAGCGCAATTCGGCGGGAGAAGTCGCTCGCAATGCAGACGCGGCCGCGGAAGCCGGCGAGTATCTACAATTCTTGGTGGATGTAAACGACTATCGCGCGAAGCAGATAAAGGAACTGGAAACCAAGGCGCTTATGATGGCCGAGCGCGCGCGTTCATTTCAATACGATGTGGAGCTTACGCCCATGAATGCCTACGAACGCCTTATCATACACACTGTGCTAGCCGGCTCGCCGAACGTAAAAACAGAATCATCAGGAGAGGGAAGAAATCGACGGGTGGTGATTAAATACGCCGCGTAAGGAATCTGAATATAATTTCAGCGCATCCTGTTGTACATTGAAAAGTGCTCACCCGTAATACCAGCAACTAATACGACCAATCTAGCGCCAGCACTTCGTAGTTGCGCGGCTCTTTCTGCTGTGGCGACTTCATATTGAGCGGAGATTCCGGAGCCGCCTGCCGCATCATAGACTTTATTTATGACTGTGACATTTCCTTGATATCCGGGGACGCTGACATCAACACATGTGCCAGCTTGGTGACATGGATCCGCGTGATTTCTAGTGGGGGGCCATGACTCGCTCACTACCCATGTAACGCCTGTGCCAAACGCCCCCTTGAATTGTTGAAGTCTCGCACCCATGTCGCTGTTAACTTGACACTCCTGCACAGTGTTGAGACAGCCGCCGGTTCCACCAGCAGGCCCTGGGGGTTTATGTGGTATTCCGAGACTGTTGAGCGTTACACAGCCCGCGCACCTGGCCCCGGCAGTAGGAGGCACGCCGCCTGGCGTGGTTGGAGTCGAGGGCATGTAAGGATCAATTTTCGGTTTCAGGTTGAGCAGGTTTGGATTTATTTGATTGAGAATTATAAATATTGAGAGAAGAAGGAAAAGACCGAGGAAAACTTCGCGGAATATGGCCTTTGCGGTTTCTTTGCTCGTCCATACATCGCTCGCCATGTAGACGTAACCGGCGTAAAAGAGACGCAAGACCGCAGAAATGGCTCCGACCGAGATAGCTATCTTGAAAAGGGTATTTAGATACTGGACCAAACCAGCATCATTATTAAAAAGGACTTTTAATTTTTTGGACTCGCTGTAGTCCGCTAGCGGGCAAAAAGACGCTTCGCATGGAACGGGAACTGGAACGGCATCATCGGCGCGCGCAAAATGCGGAGCGATAAGTATGGCAAAAAAGGCGAGCAGTAAGGCCGGAAGAAGTATGTATGACAGTGCGAACGACAGATTCCTTTTCATATTATTTTTGTATCCGCAAAAGCCAAAGCGATTTATCTTTTGCATCCATAAACGCTATTTGTTCGCCCGCATCATCAATAATCGGATTTTCCACGTCAAATTTCTCGTCTGAGTCTCCAGATTCAAGCAGGGGGGAAACCTCTCCCGAAATTGTATCTATACGCCACCATGTGTCTGACGCGTGCAAAGCCCCGGTATACCAGTCCGTTAGAAAAGTCTTGGTGGCGAAATAATCCGGAACGGCGCAATATGCGATAAGCGGACCCTGCTCGCCAACCGGTACCTTCTTCCCTTTTGCCAGTGGGGTCGGAGCCCAAACACACTTGTCGGCCACGGTTTTTAGCGGAAGCAGTATCGGCGCGCTGTCCTTTTTAGGGCTCGAGAAAAGAGAGACATCTCCTCCGCTAGATTGGCTGAAAAGAACGGCATCGGACGACCGAGGCAGGAAACCTAGCCCAGAAACATTTCGCAGGCGGGGAATGAGTACGCCGCTCTTCACTTCAAAAGCATATCCGGCGGCATTATCCGAGGGCAAAAGAGACAAAAACACTTTCCCATCCGAGAGAGCGAAGGGCTTCCAACCGGAAAGCGGCGATGTGAAAATAGTTTTCTGCTTTTTCCCGTCCCACGATGAAAGGACAACGTGTGAACCGCCGCTTCCATCCGGCGCGAGCAAAAGCAGTTCGCGAGTATCGGGCGTAACCGCGACCGCGCGGATATCGCTGTCCAGATACTTTCCAAAGAGAGAACTTGCCGCCTCGGCCGAATCAGACGCTCTTTTTTCCGATGCTGGTGTTGAAGACGCGCCTTGTCCCGAAACTCCGGCAAAGCTCGTTATGCGTCCCGCGTCGTCTACGGAGCGAAGAATGACGGAGCCATTAGAATCAAACAGCGCTTCGTACGTTTTAGGGAAGAGTTTGTTTGTGAGCCGAGTGAGAATGCTTGTTGCGGTATCGGCGCGTAGGATATATCCAGTTCCGCGTTCGGCGAAATACAGTTGCGGAGACAACGTGGCGGAAGAACCGGCTGTTTTTTTCTCCGTATTCACAAATCCCATTCCCGCGACTGGGGTTTTTGTCACATGCCACAAACGGGGCGGAGCTTTCCCCTCTTTGCCGGCCGCGCCGCCCTCAACTCCAGAGACATTGCTGTATGTACTCCCCACATCGCCGCCAAAGGAAGGCGGAGGCGAACCCAATCCGCGCCCGGCATCCCTTTCCGCGATATCCTGTTTCTGCTTATTAAGAAAGTAATACCAGCCAGCCAGGCCTCCAATGAGAAGGAGTATGGTGATTGTTATGGCGTAATTAAGAAAAGTCTTTGGAGTTGTCATAAATAAATATAAAAACTATTGTTGAGCCGGGGTGAGCGAGTTCTCTCCGGAAGCGCCCGCTCTTCCGGATGGGAACAAAATACTCCACGCCCCGTTCGCCCTCATGCTCCAACTGCGCGCGCGGGTAAGAGAAAGCGAGATAAACGCTTCACCGCTCGAATTGTTAGAATTTATGGTAACTTCGCTCGGCCGCGCGTAATCCGCGGGAATATTCCTCCCGTTTATCTGCCATTTGTACGCGAGCTCGGCGTCATCCGGACTGCCGGCTTGCGCGAAATATGGGACAGCGGCGAATGTCATTTCTGACTCTTTCACGGGTGTAGTTTGGCCGAAAGCTTTATTGTACAGGATTCCAAAAAGAGGATGATTTTCATATAGCTTAAGCAGTGGCTCGATTGATGAGATGTTCACTCTCGCGCCGCCCGCGAGCTGGCCGTCCGCGGTAACGGCCTCCACCTCTACGGAATCCGTGGAGAAAAGCGTGGGAGAAGGAAATACCGCGAACGAACGTCCTATTCCCGATACAGCTGGAACGACAAACCCATTTCGCTTCCATGTGTATTTAATTTCGTTTTCCGGCACGCTGCTTCCATCCGGAAGAATAAGTCGCGCCAGCGCATGCATTTTAAGTTTTGTTCCCGCGGATGGCAGGGCGCCCCCTTTATAGAATGGGGGCGTGTAAGAATCAGATTCCCACACAAGGTCGACCTCAGTGGGACGGATGAACGCTTCTCCTGTCGCGCTCGTATTGCCGGACCGCGCTATCACAACCACATCAATCCCTGACCCCGCGGGCCCGGCGATAACACTCGATTCCAACAATCCTTTGCCTTCCGAGATTACTTTTTGGTTCGCGTACCAAGTGATGTCGCTCTGCTCAAGATCCACGAAAGGACTTGCGGCAGAAAGGAGGACATATTCCCCAGGCGCCGGATTCCTCGGTGTCATTGAAACTATAACTCTGTCAGTTTCGTTCGAAGAATCAAACTGCGCGTGAGCGGGAGCAACGGGAAAAGAAAACAAAGACGAGAAGAAGAGGAGCAGGAAAACAGTTTTTCGTCTTGAATACATACGTTAATTATATCTCGGCAATGTAGGGTTACCACACATGCGGCAACGATAACGCGCGCGCACCCCCATCCGCGTTCATCCGACGGCGCTTCTCTGATTTGAAGCAGTGCTTTGCGCCGGAGTGATACCCGCTATAGCTGCTCCTGCGTTAGCGCTATTCGTGTCTGCGAGGTCTTGTTTTGCCTTGCGGATTGCGAGAATTTGCGACGGGTCAGAGGTAATAATCTGATCTTCCGTATACGACGCGATAATCTTAATCGCGACATGTTTGAGGCCGGCGAAAAATATCCCTTCGCCGACATCCGATTCCAGCAGAAGATATTTTTCTTCATCTGACAGTTTGAAAGTTTGCTGTACCAAGTCCACCGAAGTCGGAGATTGCCGCAAGAGCAATTGTATGGACGAGTTAGTAATCATCGGCATTCCATATGGGGAGTTGAGAAAGTCCGAGACATCCTGGGTGATGGTGGAAATGCCCAGGAAATATTTTCTTCCTCTCTTTGCGATGGAAAATAGGAACGATGCCGTGTCCGCGGAGCGCATCATCCACCACGCTTCGTCTATGACGAGTAATCGTTTGCGAAGTTCTTTGCGCACCACGTTCCAAATGTGGTGCGTAATAATGTACATCGCTATCGGTTTCAAATCATCCTCCATGTCGCGTACGGAAAAGACGATAAGTTTCTTGTTCATGTCGACATTCGTAGGCCTGTTCATAAAACCAGCCCACGTACCCTTGGTGTATTTGGAAAGTCGCTGAACTAGCGACTCGCTTCCCTCCATTCCAGAAAGAACGAGTTCGAAGTCGGAGAGAAGCGGCGGCTCTATTGCCGCAAAATTTGCTTCCGGGGTAATGTCCTTCAGCGCGTACGTTTCGGTTATCGCTCTATCGACAATCGCGTCTTCTTCAGGAGAGAGTCCGCCCAGCATGATGCGGAAAAGTCCGACAAGAGTGATGATGTTGGAGCGCAAAATGTCCGCTGGATTCTCGTCTTCGCGCGGAATGGCGAGGTCGAATGGGTTGATATGATGTTCCGATGAGAGAGATATATTGAAGTAACGGCCTCCGACAGTAGACGCCAGATACTCATATTCTCGTTCTGGGTCTATGACGATAACCTCCGTGTCGAACATGAGCGAGCGCAGGATTTCCAATTTTGTGCAATAACTCTTTCCAGAACCGCTTTTTGCGAAAGTGACCGAGTTGTAGTTTTCCAAAGAAAATCGGTCAAAGAGTATGAGCGAGGAATTATGCCTGTTGATTCCGTACAAAATACCTCGGTTCGAAGTGAGGTCGAACGAAATAAATGGGAATATTGACGAGAGCGGGGCGGAATTGAGTTTCGTGTGCACATCAAGTTCATCATTGCCGAGAGGAAGGACGCTTCGGAACCCCTGCTCTTGCTGAAAGAGCGCCGGTCGTATATATACGAGGCGCGATTCCAAAACGGAACGTATCTCGGACTCTGTCTTATCTATCGCGTCCCGCGTGTTGCCGTAAATTGTGAGATACAGGCCGACCTCAAAAATTCGCTCCTGCGCCTGTTGGAGAGAATCACGCAGTCCCTCAAGGTCGGAATATGCCGTGTCGAGCATAGGGTCGCGCACCATTCCCTTTTGCTCGCGCGTGGATATCTGGCTCTGAACCTCGGCGACTTTCTTTTGGAATTTCCTGAGCATCTCGCTCGTGTCCATCGGATGAATGAATATGGAAATGTCCAGAACTTTGTCCATGTTGATAATAGGCGCGAACCATCCCGTAGTGAGAAAACGCGGATACGAGATTACGAAAAAGGTGCGCGCGATGCGCTCGCCTAAATCCAGCTCGCGCGAACTTATCCGAAGCGCGTGCGGGGCGATTACGTCCTGCAGATCAAGAACGCCGGCCGAGTATATATCCTGCGGGAGTATCGGCAGAGCGGATGTTTCCGCTTCCGATTTTTTACTTCTGAATAGGTCGAGGAGAGACATAAGAATAGTTTACAGTTTACAGTTTACAGTCGACAGAAAGTTTGTGAGTTTGTATTTTTGCATTGTGCTGTTATCTGTAAACTGTCAACTGTTTACTGCTCAAGCGTCATCGGCTTCCCTTCCTCGCCGGGGTTGAATAATTTGTACAGAAGTTCTATCGCCTCCTCGGTTCCCAATTGTACTGTTCGGACGCCGGTGCGCACGAGCCCTTGCTGAACGATTCCAATGCGCTGTTCCAACTGCGACACCTTTTCTCCGAACGATTTATCTTCCTGCTCGGCGGAGACCTTTTTTCTGTTCCATGGGAGAAATGAAGACGGGCCTGAAGTACCCGTGCTCAATCCTGAAGACGCGTACGGCACCACCACGAAGAAATTTTTAGTCATTATGCTGGCAGTCTCGGTGAAACTTTTGATGAACTCTATGTACTCGCGTATCTGGACGCGCATCAAGTCGTTTAGTTGTTCTTTGTATGCGACCTCTAGCGTGTCTACATATGGCCGGATGTCCAACATGCGAGATTCTATGAATATTTGCACGGAAAAATCCAGAGAGTTCAGGAAGCTCTGAAATTGAGTTATGAAAGCCGTCTGCTCGTCATCGGATTTCAAGGCGAAGTTTATTGATGACGCCAAGAGAACCGCGCGCAGGCCGCCGTCTTTTAGGACAATAATTCCATCGCGCACCTCGCGCACCGGTACGAAATCCTGTGTTGATTTTTTGCTTGCGAGCGCTTGGGGCATAGGAATAGTTTACAGTTTACAGTTTACAGTCGACAGAAAGTTTGTGGGTTTGTATTTTTGCATTGTGCTGTTATCTGTAAACTGTCAACTGTTTACTCTCGTCTTCATTCTCGCTCTCTGTGATGCGCTCTTTTATGTCCAAGCTCCACGCGAGATCATGTAGCTTGCTGTTGGAAAGGATTGGGACATGAACGAGAGTCGTTTCCTGCGAGTGCTTATCGAGCATCTGCTTTTTTGTCGTAGCATGTTCTCTGCCGCTCTCGTTTCTCCATAAGTAGAGCTTGCTTCTGATAAGAAAATAAAAACCATGCTCGAGCGCGGCGATGAAAGGCCTCCCGTTGAATTGGAAAAATGCGAGAACGGCGGCGAGCCCAGCGGTAACAGCGATAAGCGGCACAGAGACAAGTACGGGCAGGATTTTCCAGAAGAGATAGCACGTGCCCGCTCCGCCGGCAACATATACGAACTGCTTGAACGTAAGCGGTCCGAAGATTTTATCCTCAACCTCTATGAATTGCGGTACTTGGAATTGCATATGAATTAGCTGCTAGGGACTAGCTTCTAGGCAAAACATAAATGACGGCTAGTTGCTTGCCTCTAGTTTCTCTATCATAACACGCAACATCCTGCTCACTTCGGACAGCAGCGAATTCGTTTCTTCAGGATGACGTGTACTGTGTCATTGCGAGCATAGCGAAGCAATCCAGTAAGCGCATTGTCTTTGCGACCGCGAGCGCAGCGTGGCGGGAAGCAATCCAGAGTGTATTTACAATTCCCCCGACAAGTCCCGCCACGCTGGATTTACGCTTTCAATGAGGGCTAACTTCTTTTTTCGAGAACCGCCTTTGATCTGTTTCTCACGTGATATGGCATCAGCAATCGTCTCGTGTACTTCGTAATATACCAGCATGTGTACGTGGTATTTCTTAGTGAATCCCTCCAGTGTCCCCGATTGATGTTCCTGTAGCCGTTTTTCCAGATGCGACGTTACTCCTGTATACAATGTGCCATTTCTCTTGCTCGCAAGAATGTATACGCAGGGAATCATAAGCGACATTATGCGACGATGTACTAGATTGCTTCGCTACGCTCGCAAAGACATTCTGGCTAGAAGCTTTGCGACGACTACCCTATCGCTTCGCGATATGGGTCGTCGTCAACGGTCTTGCGCTCATGGCTTTTCGTATCCGACGCATACGCGGGCGACAGAGTCGCTCGCACCGATTTTGCCATTGGCGGAGCGGGCGGCGGAGTAGATGCTACTGGCTGCTGGCTACTAGCTACGGGCTTTTCTGCTACCGGCTGCAAGCTACTGGCTACTGGCTCATCTTCCGGTTTTCCCAATTCGCGTTCCAACTCCGCGCGGATTGGCTGAAAGATTGTATCCGCTATGTCTCCCGCAAGCGCCTCCGCGATTTCATCGGTAAGGCCGACTTCGTTTTTGATGTTCGCTACCAGCTTTTCCACCGGCTGGAAACCCAAGAGCGCGAGCATCACTTCATTTTCAAGTTTCTGCCACTGGTCGAGGTGCAGTTTATGAACATCTGATAGGTCGCGCAGTTTTTTTTCAACATCTGCCGATGTGATGGCGTTTTGGAGCGCCTTCGGTAATGCTTTGAAGCGCTCCTGTATTTTCTCATCTAGTATCTTCTCTTCATTGTCAGGTTCCATATATATTAGTAGCTATGCGTTCCCTCCCGTATTTGTGGCTCCTCCCTGTTGTTGGGCGGCGGTGTTTGCTGCCACCGTATCCGCAAGACCTTGCAACGCCGCTTTCTCTTCTCTAATGCGTTGCCTCACTCTGTAACCCTGTTTATCAAAATGCTTGCCCGCGATTTTTCTAGTCATATTCGACATCGTGTCATCTACTGCTAAGTTTGTGATTCGGTTGTAGACCTTACTCACAGCGGCATCCGTTGCGAGAGAAAGACTGTTGTCAATTATCTCCTGAACCTCATCCTGCGTCGCCTCGTTCAGTGCAGTCACCGCGCCTTTCTCCGCTTGTTCGGCTGCCGCCACTTTATCTGCAACGTCTCTCTTAATTCCCGCGATAGCGGCCGCTGTTTCACTGATTGTTTGAGTTGAGTTAGTTACCGCGGTTGATGCTTCTTGCGCCTGTAGATTAAGCCCCTCAACCTTCGACTGTTGTGCCTCAACCATTTTTCCTACTATGGTCGCTTTTTCTTGCGCAGCCTTGATTCTTGCTGTTTGTTCTGCGTAAGTTCCAGTCTGATTCGCCGTCTCCTGTCGCAAGGTGGCTTCAGCATTTGCTTGATCAGTCCTGAACTTGACTAGCACGGGCACCTCAACTTCTCTCTGCCGGTTTACCGACGCAAGCGTCCCCTCACCCTGTGCTTTACCGTCTCTCGCTTTGTCTAGCCTATTATTCATGTCCTGCACCTGCATTTCTTGAGTGGCTTGAGCGCTGTCTGCGAGGCGCCTCAAATCTCTCGCCGATTGTTTTTTAAGTCTCAAATCCTCGTGACGTCCGGGGTCGTTATCAAGCTTGCCGCGGATTGCAGCCAGTTCTTCTCTGCCGATATCGGTTGCCTTAATCACCAGCCCTTCTGCCGCCTTTATTGCCGCGTCGGCGCGCGCCTTGGCGGCATCAGCAAATCCTTCTGTTTTTCCTGCTCCAGTCAAGAAGCCAGGAACGCCAAGATACCCCATCCCCGCCTTCACTGGCGCGAGATTCGCCGCATTAAATGAGCCGTGGGCAAATTTGTCGGCCCTTTCTTTTGCTTTCATCAGCCCAGTAACCTTATCCAGAGCCGCCTTGTACTCAGAGCCAGTTTTATCTTTTATCCTAGAGGCCTTGCCAGCCTCCTTCTTTAGATCACTTTCAAGCATCATTGATCTTGCAGCTGCCCCTGAGCCAAGAACCTTGCGTGCGATCGGCGCGGCAATGAATCTGGAACCGAGGGCGAGAGGCGCCGCGAGAGCCATACTCAGCCAAGAGCCGGTGAATCCTAGCCCGCCGACCTGGCCTGCCCATTCCTTAGCCAGAGCGAATGAGCCCCAGAGCAGGCCGAGAATAATACAATAGGAAAATAGCATGTTTATGTCGGCGCTCGAGGCATCTTTAGAGACCAGGTCGCCGAGCGAACCGCTGTTTGCTTGTATTGCCTGAGAAACCTGAAGAGTTATCCAGAGAAAAAACATCAGGAGCGGCGCGAGGGCGGCATTGTGCAGAAGCGAAGACCACCAGCCGTTCCAACCGTATTTGCTTTCGTTCATTTTTGGTATCAGATGAGTCGCGAATGCTCCCGCGGCCGTTACCATAAGAAATATGAAAAGTACCGCTCGGCTGATGAGAAGATACGCTCCATAGAACAGTACGACTGCAACTCCGCCGAGAAGCGTGAACCCCAGAATTCCTAGACCAAGGACCGTCCATCCCCCGCCGCTATTCTTTTCGGCTACGGTATTTAATGACTTGAAAGTACTGCTAATACTGGTAACTTTCAAAAATCCGATGAATTGCCCGGCAATTCCTTTGCTCGGGAGCTGATTCAGAGCTTCGAGGGAATCTTCGGCGGTAGAGAAGACTGCCCTACCAGGACTCCCTTTAGAAAGTCTTTCTGCTTCAGCGCGAGCGACGCTTAAAGATGGGTATCCATTAAGAGGAGCATAGAATTGCGCGGCGGTAAAATTGGAAGCATCAACAATTATTTTCGTAAAAAGCAAGCTGAAATTTATAAGAACTGCTACCACGAGTACCCGCGCAATCATCTTCTCCGCCCCGTACTCCTTTATTCCGAGAATTGTTGAAACCGCGATGAACGTAAACATTCCTATTATCACTATATTCGCGATATCGCGCATCGCCGTCCAACCGATATTTATTGCTGGCGAAACCTTATTGAACAGTGCGGTAGAAAATAAAAGAATCGTATTATCTACCGTCCAGTTGAATATCATGTCCGCGAGCGCGAGCAGCCACGCGCCTATGGAAATGAGAAGGCCACCCAATCCGACAGCCACTAAGCGCGCGGTACAGACACCGGGTTTCGCCCAAAAGTTCTCGAGCCCCTCGCACGAGGGGTTAGTCAAAGCGAGAGTCTTAGCAGCCTTGTCAGCTTGATCTTTTGCAGTCTTGGAGCAATAAAGTGTCCCGCCATTCCACATGACAGACAAAACACCAATCACGCTGTTTGTGTTTGTGCCACGATTTTTGCATAGACTTATGGCCTTCAAAACCACATGGTCATTATTACTACATAGTTGCGGATTATTGATGGTACACCCGATAGATAAGTCAGCTTCGGTGCATCCATGCAGATCAAAACCTTTTCGGCAAAGGCCGCTATCAAGATCAAAAAGACCATAAGCAACATTTACAGCCACGAAATCTTTTTGCAATTGAATGCGGGCGGGGAAAAGAACCACGATGGCGGCAAGAACACACGCCAGAAGCGCCGGAATTATTCCAACGAAAAAATTATTTGCTAAATATTTTTTCATACCTTATCTCCACTTGTTCACCCAGTATTGAGTTACAGCGTCTTTATTGTTGAGGGTGTTGCACCATCCTTCAGGCAGGCTCATGCTATCGCCCCATTTCTTTATAATGTCTGTAACGACGCTTGTTATCGCGGCCTGTACATTTTCTGTTTCTTGGACAGCGGCATATTTCTGGTCGGAAGTATGAAGCGCTCCGCTCGTACGGAGCGCGTTTATCTGATTGTAGGCATCAACTTGGTCTACGGTGCGGTTGGCAACCCCGATAGCTATGGTATTTACCGCGTTAAGCGTTGTACTGGAAACGGTAATCTCGGCATTGATTGAACTCAAGAGAGGAATAATGTTTGCGTCTATGACCGTTTGCGCGAAACGCTCCGTTGATGTTGCTTTGCGAGTAAACGTAATATTTTCTGTCTGGGCAAATTGGTTTACGGTAGGGAGCACAAAGTCGCTCCAGCATCTATCTTCTGCCGCGTGCAACTGCGCATCTTTTTGCCTGAGGATGCCGGCCGTTGCTTGTTTTGCCCTCAGAAATTCCTGTTCATTCCCGAGTGCCACCAAGACGGCGTCCGTCGTGAAGGCTGTTTGCGTGTTTTGCGCCGCCGCGCTGGTATTGGCGACCACTTGGTCGATGTATGATGGTTGCCCGGGCGACGAACTGAGAAGGCCTTTGAGCCCGCCAATGCCCGCGGAGATGAGCTGATTTCCTATTCCTGAGAAAAATTTGTCAACAAGCTGTCCAGTCTCTCGCTGGTTTTCAAGCTGGCGGAAACCAGAACCAAGTTTCTCTCCCAAGTTATTGGCCAAAATAAATCCGGGAACGGTAACGCGCCGCAGGCCGTTTTCATCTATCTCTGTCTTGCTGTACACGTTGTTATTCATGGAGAGCTCGGTAAGCGTGTTTTGCGTTGCCGCACTCGCTCTGCCCATGATGTCGCTTTTCACATTGTAGTAACTTAGAAGCGGATTGCAGTTTGAATCAGCAACAGCAAAAAGGTCTCGCGGTCCGTTGTATGAACCGTTCTGAACAGCGATGAGCTCCGCTGGCGTTCCCTCGTACGAACATGCGAACGACGCGCCCGGATTTTTGGTTTGTTGGGCATTCGTGCGATAAACTGCCTGCTTAACTAGGCCTTGATATGAATCAGGGATTTGATTGTACAGATCGCCATTCAAGCCCTCTGTCACTGTGTTTTGCGCAACTTCCGCCAATTCTTTCGGAAGATTTGTAGGGTAGTACGACCTATTTTCGCAAATGTACTGGTCGTCAACCCAGTTGCACACTTCTCTGCCTCCCACGAAATCCTCAAGAGTTGATTTTAGCAGCTTGGAAGTCTGAAATTGTACCTGCTTGCTTATCAGCTCGTTCAAAACACATTCTTTGTAGACCAAAATGCCGGTATTTAGCGTGACAGCCGCATCGCTCACTGGGACGAATGACCCTCCCATTGCCGCTGTGCGCCCCACGCTTGATGACGGGGCATTCCGACAATCAATTACCGGGGCGGTGACATCTAGAGCGTTGGTACCACTGGGCAAAGCGAATACAGCTAATGCAAAAATAAGAAGGATGAATGAAATTTTCGTGTTCATAGAATTTTCCGCTTTTCGTACGAGGCGAGAGAGTTGAAAGATGCGTACACATTCTCTTCAGCCATGTTGTATGTGCGCAGAAGCGCCAAAGTCGCCATCGGGTCATCCGCGTTTCTCATCATCGCGTCGAGTGTTGTCGCGAATTCCAAAAGGGAGTTGGTGATGCCGAGATGGTAATCAAGCGCGTCCTTCGGAACAGTCATCGCAGAGAGCAGAGAAACAGTTTTGTGATACCTTCCCGCGACCTCCCTCAAGGTTTCGAGATGATGTTTGTCTTGGGTTTGCGCGTACCTGTTGAAAATCCCCAATTCGGACTCGGTATTCAAGAGAAGCTGCGCGAGCGCTGTTTGCAAATCGCTCCTGTAAGCAATCACTCGCTCGCGCGATACATCCGCGTCGGTTTTTATTTTGTCTCTCGTGATTTCGGCATACGCGACAGGCGCCATAGTCGTCTCGGCAATACGATTCGCGAGGTCTACCCCTTTTCCCTCTGTGTATGTGCCGGAGTTTTTAAGCTCCACATAAGCGCCGAGTAGCTGTCCGAACACATCGTATTGCACATTCGAGAAGTTGTTCGGGTCTGATGATGTCGCGTATGCCCTGGCTTGCGCGCCAACAGTAGCCCCAGCAGTAATCACACGGCCATCGTTGTTTCTAAGCCCGTTAATCCCGCTTGTATCAGAGAAAGAGTTTGGATTAAGGGTTTCTATTGTTCTAGTCGCGCGCCAGCCGAGTGCCGCTAGAAATATTACGACGGAGAATACCGCGGCGAACGCCATTGGAGAGAATTTTATTCCCATGGTAGGCCGCCACAGCAAAAAACGCCCCGCATCGTTCGCCTGCCCCGTTAGAAGCCAAGGTGATTTCTTATTGCGGTTTTGTATATCCATAACACTCAAAACTTCCACGCTTCTAACGGGGCGCGTTTGTCTTCCACATAGAAATTATAACACCCATGAAGCTGGCACCCGCCAGCTAGCGGAGAAAATAGTGGAAACACCAAAGGCCCCTCCTCGCGGATTTTGAATCTCGAGGTGACTTCTTGGCATTTGCAAGGTGTCTCCTCGAGAATTGGAGTATTTGAGACCCTGGGTATTTCTCTGAAATGTCAAACACTCGGTGTTTGACACTTGGCGTGAGAAGCGAATCAAGGACTCCCCTTGATTTGACGTGTGGAGTCTCTAGAGACCCCCAAAACTGAAAGAAAAAACGGAGCCCGGGTCGTTTGCGGAGAATTTTACTCCATACGCGGAGAAAAGCTGTATGAGATACACGTAATTTTCTATAAATTCATCCGCATCAGCGTTGTACGCTTTGATGGCTTCAAGCAACTGGGCTTCGTTTTCTGTTTTTGTAAGGAGAGAAAGACCCTGTGCTACATCGGAGTATCCCCTTGAGAGTTTCGCATTCGCTGATTCTACTTGCGGAGGAACATTAGGTACGTTCCGTATCGCGACACTCAATTGCGCGTAGTCATTCACGACTCCTTGAACATTTGCCATTGCGGATTCCTTGGAAACTGATTGATTCTTGCCTCCAATCAACGCGGTTAGTTGCGCGTATTTATCCGCGGCTTCAGGGATGCTCGCTATTTTAGCGAAGTCGGTACGGCTATCAAAGAAGTCTCTTAATACTTGAGTAACGTTGCCGTGCGTATCTTCAAAATTTCGTATTGCCAGTCCAACTTGATTTCCATAATCAAAAAGCACCTTTTGCTCCGGAGTACGTTTATCAACGGGCGAGAGAATATTTGAAAGTGCTTTAAAGAAAAGTGCGTATTGATTGTCGAGAGAATTATTTCGAGTTACCGCCAGAACCTCCGGAGGTTTAACCTCCGGAGATATGGCCGGAGTTTCTTCCAACTTTACTTTTTGGCCAAAAAATAGCGCGCGCGGAGACGCGTTGTCTGCAATCTCCGGAGGTTTAACCTCCGGAGATATAGCAGGCGGAGCGTAATATGGATATCCCACCGAAACATTTCGCGTATCTCCGCTTATTAGTACAACTGTTCCCTCTTTATTTTTTGCCAGTATTCCGCCAACGACAACGAAAACGGCCGCCGCGATTAGCGTGGCTGTATATCTGTGAGCGCGAAGCCAGTTCATAGAGTATAGCGTATAGCGTATAGCGTTGAGTAGCAACAGCACACGAAACTCCTCACATGCAGTGAGGCGTCGCCTCACTGCATGTGAACATATCAACGATTCTATACGGCCGTTGATTATCGTTGATATTCCAGATACCCGCACTAGTAGTGTTAGAATATAACTTATGTTTCGACGCCACATATCGGTTCTAATGTTGTGCGCGATGCTTCTTTTTAGCGCGCCCAACGTCGCGCTTGCTTATCCTTTCGGCGGCCAAACAAAGATTGCTCTTCCTTGCTTTTTTAGCGGAAGTATCCTTGCCCTGATTGGTCCTCCAAACCCAGGAATTTATCTATGGACGCCAATCACTCGTACCTATTCAAATGGTCCTCCTGCTCCTGGTAAGTGGCTACTAGGTCTCACGAGCATTCCCTATATCTGTGTCATATTGCCGATAGGCCCGGTTGTTATCCCCGGGGTAGCAATTGAGATGATGGGGTCGAGCGGTGCTCCGGCCCCTGCTTATGTGCCACCCCCATTCGTAGGCAGTGGTGGCACTAGTGGCGGCGGTGGAACCAGCGGACAATTCTAAGTTAATTTAAGAACAAGACATTTCCATGCCTCAAGCGTAACATCTTCTGCCCGCGCTTTCATATTGATTCCGCAACTGGCAAACGCGCGAGTCGCAGATTCTTTCCCGAATAAGTGGGCGAGATTGTTAAGGAGATATTTTCTTTTAGATTTAAATCCTGCGCGAATAACTTTAAAAAATAAGTTTTCATTTACACCTGCCCCGTTATAAGCATCGCTTCTAACGGGGTCTGCGAAAAATTGCCGAGAAATGTTACCGATGAGAAGAATCGCCGAGTCAACATTTGGCGCAGGGGTGAAATTTCCTCGCGGGACCTTTGCAACGATCTTTGGAATCCCGTACACTTTGACCGAAAGCGAAAGCAAACTCTCCTTCTTACTGATGATTCTTTGCGCGACCTCTTTCTGCACAAGAAGCGCCATCGCGCGAGGTTGTTCCTCCGCCGTCAAAAACTGACGGATGATTTCCCCTGTGATGTAATACGGAATATTCGCGGCCACTATGTATTTTCCGGAAGCGAGCCCCAGTTTTTCAGGAGTTATGTCTCGTATGTCGCCGGAAATGATTGTAAGCGCGCCGGTGAAGATTTCCCGTGCGAATTTTTCGCGCAATTTTTCCACCAGTGCCTCGTCTTTTTCAATCGCGACTACTTTTTTTGACGCCGAGAGGAGTTCGCGCGTGAGAGCTCCTTTCCCCGGACCGATTTCGAGGACAGTATCCTCGCTTGTAATGTTTGCCGCGCGCGCTAAAGCGCGCGCGGCCCAAGGTGATTTCAAAAAATGCTGTCCTAACCGAGCGCCCTTCTTCATATCAATCAATAATATCCTCCTTTTCCTCAGTATTCGTCGCATGTTTCATCAATCGGGAGTCAATATCGGATAAAAATTCTGATGGCACTGCTCCTTCCCGCGAACCGTACTTTGTGCGCTCGTGCGCGTAAGAAAGGAACAAATGCTTTCGTGCGCGCGTGAGAGCAACATAAAACAGCCGTCGTTCTTCTTCCGGGTCTCGCTCCGCATCGTTCCTCATAGATGGAAACAGCCCCTGTTCCATTCCCACTATAAAGACCGCATCAAACTCCAGTCCTTTGGAAGCGTGCACCGTCATAAGAGTGACGCCCCCCTTGTCTTTGTCCACGTCAAGCTGGTCCTGCTCGCTCTGGAGAGCGGCTTCTTCCAGAAGTTTCTCAATTCCCGACGGCGGTTCTTCGTTCTCGTATTTTGCCGCGAGGTTTGCCAACTCACGGATGTTGCCGAGCCGTTCACGGCCTTCTTCTGTTTTTCCATCAAACATCTTTTGTATCCCGCTTGCTTCAATACAGAAACGAACGGCTTCAGATGCGGGTAAAACTTTTATGGCCTCTCTGATTTTTGCGAGCGTGCTTTGAAACGCCGTCACCTTTGCCCCGGCTCCACCCAATACTTCGCCCGCAAACATTTTCTCAAGCGTTACCTTCCCGATTCCACGAGGAGGCACTCCGACTATTCGCACCACATCACTTTTACTTTTGGGATTCAGCCCAGCCCGCAGATATGAAAGCACATCTTTCACCTCCTTGCGCTCGAAAAATCGCGTGCCGAGCACGCGATACGGCAAGCCCGCGTGCAAAAAAGCTTCCTCCAGCACTCGCGACTGTGAATTTTCCCGATAAAGAACCGCGATTTCATTCGCGGGCACTTTTTTATCCATCAACAGCGCCGATTGCTCAACGACAAACCACGATTCGTCCCGCTCATTCATCGCATCGTAGGTTGTTATCGGCTCGCCTGTCGCGCCTTCGCTGAAAAGCGTTTTTGGAATGCGATTTGAATTTTTTTCAATCACAGAATTTGCCGCGGCAAGAATTGTCCGCGTCGAGCGGTAGTTTTGTTCGAGCCGAACGACTTTCGCTTTGGAAAAAATGCGCTCGAACGAAAGCAAATTCTCAATCTCCGCCTGTCTCCATGTGTAGATGCAATTGTGGGTCACAATGCCATTTGCTATGAAGTTATGGGTATTTTCGATGTCCAAGTCGTAAACCAAAGATTGTTTTGCGGGGACACGCTTAACCCGCTCCACAATATCGTAGTTATTTTTGCCGTCGAACACTGCCATGCCAGGCAAAACGGAGCTGGCCGGTAGATATGGGAGAGAATTGCCGTCTTTCGGTTTCTTTTTGTTGCCACCGAGGCGCGCCATCTCGACAACTTCTGCGTGTGGCAATACGGCCTGTATTTTTTTCACGATTTCACACAAAGCCCCATAATCTTTGTACGCGCTTTCGAATCGCCAATTGGCCGAACCTTTTTTTGCCGGTCGTATCGAGAGGCCTATTGATTCGAGTGCCCGCTTGTCTTTTGGGTCGCTTGCGGCAATAGCAATGCGATGCATCGGCGTCATCTTTCTTTGGCTTCCGCAAAGTGTAACGACGATGTTCCGCCGCTCGCCTGTCGTTGCCTGCGCGCGATGATGAGGATATTCATAAGTTAGTCCGCGCGCTTTCAGGAGTTTGCGCGCCGCGCTGTCGGTATCAAAATGTTCAAACACACTTTCTATTGCCCGTTGGTCATGCACATAACCCTTTAGACTTAGGCCTTTGCGGGCCACGAAGGGAATGGTTGGTATTTTGTACTCGAGCGAAGTGATGTACTCAAAAACACGGGCTTCATTTGGTGTCGTGTGCGTGCCAACAATCCACACCTTGTCAGCATGTTCTTGATTGTAGCGAAGCCGAAATCCAATCATCGGCATCCGCTGCCCGTTTGTATACACTTGCGAAACGCCGATACGCCACCCGATGCCTCGCTTATGCATAAGATATGTGAAATATGATTGCGGAACGATTCCCAATCTATATCCGGCGAAATGGATATGCTCCGGAGTACTCGCGAGTTTTTTGCCCGACTTGAATGTGAGCTCAACGAGGTCGCCCGTGAATTTGCGCGAGCGAGAACGAGTCACTCTTGTGGGTTTTAGGTGTCCGCTTCCGTGATTGGACAGAACGAAATCCCCAGCATGTACGGACTCAATCGATTTTGTCGTACCGTCAGCCATGGTTATCTGTGTTCCTGCAACGAGACACTGGTCCAAGTCGCCCACTACGCAAATATTGCTCCGATCCCCGCAAAGAAGCTTCATCATTTCATATTGCACAGCGCTTGTGTCCTGATACTCATCAATCGTTAGATAGTGCCAGCGATTTTGCAGAAGCGAAAGTGTTTTTGGCGAGTCGCGGAAAAGTGTGAGAGTACGAAACAGAAGGTCGTCAAAGTCGAGTCCGCCTTCTTCGTTCAGAACTTTTTCGTATCGCTCCCATACGAGCGCCACCATCTGTTCACGGCGGTTTCCCGCTTTTTCGCGATAGTCGCGCATCGCCTTCCCCGCTCCCTTTTCGCGCGAAATTGCCGAAAGTATCTGCCTCGGCGTCCATTCATCGGTGCCGAGTTGTTTCAAAATGGCTTTGACCGCTCGTGAGCTATCGTCTTGGTCCCAAATCGAGAACCCGCGGGGGATTTTCGCCTCTTTGTGGAATTCCCGCAGGAGACGGACTCCGAGCGAATGGAATGTCGCAATGAGCGGCAGTCCGCCTCGCGCCCCAGGAAGAAGCCGGCTCACCCTCTCGCGCATTTCCCCCGCCGCCTTGTTGGTGAATGTGACGGCAAGAATGCTCCTAGATGGCACCCCGCTCTCTATGAGATGTGCGATTCGGTGAGTTATGGTTTTAGTCTTTCCCGCGCCAGCCCCCGCGACGATTAAAAGCGGCCCGTCTTTGTGCAAAACAGCCTGTTTTTGGACTTCGTTCAGGCCTTCAAGATATTTTGCGCCGGGAGAAGTCATATAAATTTTCTATAACCGACGAACTATAACACGCCCGACTCTGAAATTTGACAGAATCGTTATCCCCTCGCCAAATACAAACACTGTTGACTCCGAGGGGGATACAGGTACAGTTGTGGGGCACGGTGGCATTACCGTTTTTCCTTTGTGGTCTATCTTCTAGAAAAGCAAGATATAAAGCCATATTTCGACTGAACCCCCTGTTCGTGCCGCCTGCCAAAAACGCATATAACAACCCCAATAAAGGACTCTGGCTCGGAACGACGGTCCGCGCATAGGAGGACATACCGGACGACACGGACCGTTCCCGCGGCAGTTTCTTTGATTTCGCTAATTCTTATGGTTGGTACTCTTCTCCCAAATACCGCAAAGGCCGGCGTTTTCAGCGATTTTTTTGCTTCATTTAGCAAAATGATTTCCAAAGACGAGATAGCGCCAGTAACTGGGAACGTCCAGAATATGGCGCTTTTGAAGCCCGCGATGAACATAGACCCCGCTTCAGGGCGAGGCGGAGGCGATATCACGATAGTAGATGGCTCCGCTTTGATGCCTGAAGAAGGCCCATCGGGAACCATTGCCGACATCGAAAAGCCCAAAAATGGCACGGTAAGCGTCTATGTGGTGCGCAATGGTGATACCTTAAGTGGCATTGCCAAGCTTTTTGATGTCTCTCCGAACACGATTCTTTGGGCGAACGACATTTCGCGGGCGTCGTCGCTTAAGGTGGGTCAGATTCTTACGATTCTGCCAGTGACAGGAATCAAGTACACGATTAAGAAAGGCGACACGCTTGCTTCCGTCGCGAAGAAGTACGGAGGGAATGCGGAGGAAATCGCAAATTACAACGGCATCGAGGGACCCCTTGCGGTCGGGGCGGAAATCATAATCCCCGATGGGGAGATAGCGGCCGCCGCTTCGAGCTCCGGCAAGCCAGGCGTGACGGCGCCCGCATACAATGTCGGGCCGAGAGGAACCGAGGAACAGAACGGCTTTTACCTGCGTCCTATTTTGGGCGGCCGTAAGAGCCAGGGCATTCACGGCTACAATGGAGTTGACATCGCCGCGCCGAGGGGCACCCCGATTCTCGCTTCGGCAACCGGCGATGTAATTGTCGCAAGAGAGGGCGGATGGAACGGCGGATACGGAAACTATACGGTCATCCAGCACGACAACGGCTCGCAAACTCTCTATAGTCACGCTTCCGATATCATCGTTTATGCCGGCGAGCGCGTAGTGCGAGGACAGGTCATCGGCTATGTCGGCGCGACCGGCAAAGCAACCGGGGCGCATTTGCATTTTGAGATTAGGAATGGTATTCGGAATCCGTTTTAATTCAAGCGCAGATTTACGCAGATAGAAAAACACGCGGATTAACGCCGATTATTTACATGTCCCAAGGTTTATCGCTGTACAAAAGGACAGTTTTTGGTTAGTCTAGCGACAGCCCGCCCTTTTTGGTGACTAAGTCGTCATGAGCGGGACAACCTGAGTGGAGGCATCATGAGCAACAAATGGCAACAACGAGACATCGCATCGCCACCGCCTTCAAGTTACACCGGCACGGGCTTTGCGGGCCTTTCCCTGGTGCAAAAAGACTTGAGGGAAGGGCGATATGTTGCAGGCCAGGTTCGTGTCGGTCACATGTCCCCAAACGACATGGGTCGCGGGGCAAAAGCAGGAACGCCTGGCTTTAAAGTCGGTCCTGGTGGCAAGGGATAGCGCCGCGAGCAAGTCAGCCAAGTTCATTCTTTTTTGAAAGGAGGCACCGCCAAAGATGCGGGAAAAAGCCCTGTCCGAGCCAAACACCTATGCGGCTTTCTGGACAGGGCTTTCCAATTCCATCTTATTTTGAGAATATTTATATTAGTGTTACTATGAGTCAGCTGTGGTTACAACCGATGTCATAGTCGATCTCCAATACGGGGATTGCGGGAAGGGCAAGGTCGCCCACTTTTTGTGCAAGAATAAAAAATATACTCATGTGCTCCGCTACAACGGCGGGTGCAACGCGGGGCACACGATTTTTCATAAGGGAAAGAAATTTATCACCCACCACATTCCGGCGGGAGTTTTTTTCGGAGTGCGGAGCGTCATCGGCTCCGGTTGCGTGGTAGACCCGGCACAATTTTTTCGCGAAATTAAAATGCTGGAAGACGGCGGAGTCAAAACCGCGGGCAAAATATTCATCGCGCGGAACGCGCATGTGATTACGAACGCGCATAAAGCAGAAGATAAAAAAGGCGGAGGTAAAATCGGCACGACCGGCCGCGGAAACGGACCGGCATATCGCGATAAGTACGGACGCACCGGCGTGCGCGCGGAGAAGGTGTCCTCTCTAAAACCCTATCTCGTTGATTTATATAAAGAGTGGTATTTACCCCGAGCAGGGTCGAGGGGTGCGAGGGAAAAAGATGTAAAAATCCTCGCCGAGGGCGCGCAGGGATTCGGGTTAGATATTGATTGGGGCGATTACCCGTTCGTAACTTCTTCTCACTGCACGACGGCGGGGGCGTTACTCAACGGTCTGCCCGCGACGGCAATCCGCGATGTCTGGGGTGTTGCAAAAATCTATGAGACCTATGTTGGAAGCAAAAAATTCCAGCCCAAGGGAGAGGTCTTCGACAAAATCGGCGATATCGGCGAGGAATTCGGCTCAACGACAGGCCGTCGCCGTCAGTGCAACTGGATGAATATGCAGACGCTCGAGCGCGCGATTCGAATGAACGGCGTCACGCACATCGTCTTCAACAAAGTGGATGTCCTGCGGGCCGTCAAACAGTGGGCTGTGATAGACAAGAACAAAGTTCTGAAATTCAAAACTGAAAAAGCGATGAATGATTTTGTCGTGAAGCGATTGAAAACACTCGGCATTTCAAAAAACAGGGTTTATTTTTCGGAGAGCAAGGAGAGGATATAGAGGACGCTCCAAGACCTGCTATTTTTTAACGGAGGAATCACTCAAACCGTTAAAAAACAGCAGGTCTTTTCGCTGGAGTTGGAAAAGATTATTCGAGGTCGATCCAATAGCGGAGAGTGTCGAACCCCGTTTCGGGATTTGGAATTTGATTTTCCAAAATGCCGCCGTTCTTCTCAATAATCTTGCGAGAGGCCTCGTTTCTTATGTCGGATGTAATCAATGCACATTTTATCCCGAGCCCCTTCGCTTTCTGGAGTGCGAGCTCGAGGATTTTATTGCCGTACCCTTGTCCGCGCTTGCTCGGACGGATGTCATAGCCGATGTGTCCGCCAATTTGACGCAGGCTATCGGTAAGACGATGACGAATATTTGCCTGCCCGACAAATTCACCATTATCGACAAGCCAACAAGTCGTATAAGGAACATGTCTTTCCCGAATATTTTCACCGCGCGCATGGCTCAGTTCTTTCTGAACGAATGAATCAAAATCTCCCTCGAGTTCCGAAATCGAAAGTCTGCGATACCGCTTGTTTCGGTCCGAATAATCAGTATCCTCTTGAAATTCTTTCACTGCCTCGATGAATGAGTCTTTATATTCCACCGATGGCAAAACAAGTTTCATGACATATACAATATCACCCCGCCGAAAGGCGGGGGTTTGTGCTCGGGGACTTTTTGATGGAATTAGCGGGGTGAAACTGGTTTTGTTTTCACGCTTGGTGACTAACGCGAGAACGATAATTATCTCTACACCCCTCGCTCCGCTCCCCATTCAATTTCCCGTCCTATCTATTCTAGTATTTTGCAAAACACTAGAATAGATTCCGCGCGAGGCGTGAGTTTGTGTCTCACATTATTACCCTCATTGCGTTTCAGAATGAGGCCCGCGATTGCCATCTTTCGCAGATGATCGGATGCGTTTTCATACCCGATGTTCAGCCGCTCTGAAATATCCTCAACGGAAAGTTCTGGTTCCTTATGTAACAAGTGGAGTATTTCCAATCGTCGATGATTTGCGAAACCTTTCACCACGCGCTCAAGTCTTCGGAAGTTGCCCGTATGTATATGGTTAGGATTATCTGTCATAGGATGATTATAAACCATTCTAGTATTTTGCAAAATACTAGAATGGTTTATAACTTGAGAAAATGCTTTAAGTCCTACGATTCGCGTACCTTTTCTCTACTATCCACCCGCGCTGATAGCATTTTTCACACTCCCAGTTTTCTGCGAACTTGTACGGCTTGGGGTCTTTCTTCAAAACATTAATCAGTATACTTCCCATGCGTTGTTTGCGTACTCCAGCTTTCAACGATTTATCCCACTCTTTTTTTCTGAAGAGCGGAACTTTTCCGAAAAAGTGACCACCTGTATAGGTGCGATTATCGAAAGTCAAAATCTGCATTTTCACGCCACACGCCGTGCATACGCGTTTAAGAATGTCCTTAACTTTATTTCTTGGTTTGATCATAATTCACGCGCTCTGTACTGCAGGGCCTCCAACATATGCGCTGGTTCGATTGTGTCGCTTCCGGAGAGGTCGGCGACGGTGCGGGCGAGTTTGATGGTGCGGTGGTATCCGCGTGGCGAGAGTTTTAGAGAGCGAGCCGCGCCGATTAAAGTTTCTTCCGCTTTCTGTGTCAGTTTTGCGAGCGTATCTAGTTGTCTTGCTTTCATATCGGCATTTGTAGAGACGCCTTTCGTATCTGCGAATCGTTCATTTTGTTTTGCGCGGGCTTTCAATATTCTTTCTCGCACGGCCTCCGTTTCGCCGGTCGGTTTTCTTTTGCGCATTGCCATAGCTTCGGGCGCGATATCCCCAACAGAAACCCACATGTCTATTCTGTCGGCAACGGGGCCGGAAATTTTACGGCGATATTTTTCTACGATGTGAGGCATACATTCGCATCGCGCGGTCCCCCAAAATCCGCAGGGGCAAGGGTTCAGCGCCGCAATCAGCATGAAGTTCGCCGGAAATATCGCCGAGCCCTTTGCGCGCGAGATTGAAACCACCTTGTCTTCCAGTGGTTCTCGCAATGCCTGCACGACATCGCGGTGAAATTCAGGAAATTCGTCCAAAAACAATACGCCCCTGTGCGCGAGAGTAACTTCTCCGGGACGAGGGCTTGATGAACCGCCACCGATTAAAGATGCATACGAAGAAGTGTGGTGAGGGCTTCGAAACGGCGCGCGGACAATCGCGCGGCCTTCCGATGTTCCTGCGAGTGAGTGAATCATCGTCACCTCGATTACTTCTTCCAAAGATAATTCCGGCAAAAGCGCGGTTGCCGCTCGCGCGAGCATTGTTTTGCCTGTTCCCGGCGGGCCATAGAGCGCGATGTTATGGCGTCCAGCAACCGCGATTTCCAAGCCTCGTTTTGCACTGTTCTGTTCTCGTATGTCGTCAAATATCGGCCCTTCAATCTCTTGTTCACCTACTCGAGAGCGCTCTTTTTTTATGTAAGGCGCAATGGCCTTTTTGCCATTTAAATGCTCCATCAACTCTTTGAGACTGCTTACGCCGAAGAGTGTTATGCCGGAAACCAAAGATGCTTCCTCCAGATTTTCTTCTGGCAGGAAAAGTTCTTTCAAACCTTTATCGCGAACAGATATTGCAATTGAAAGCGCGCCCAATATTCCGCGCACTTCTCCGTCTAGCGCCAGTTCTCCGGCAAATAATTTGCCGGCGGGATTAAATTTCACTTGTTCCGATGCAAGCATAAACGAGAGCGCCATTGGCAAATCAAAAGCCCCACCCTCTTTTTTCAAAGTGGCAGGGGCTAGCGAAATGACGATTTTCTTGTTGCTTCTCTTCGGCGACTCAAACCCGCTGTTTTTTATCGCCGATGCGATTCTGTCTTTCGCCTCCTCCACTGATTTATCTGGAAGCCCGACTATCGTGAACGCGTGAAGTCCTTTTGTGATGTCAGTTTCAACGGAAACAACATGTGCGCGCGGAAGCGCGGGCTGTGCCCCAAAAAGTCGTGCGAAACCGGAAGCAATTTTCTGTTTTTCTGCCACGGAGATATTGTACTATGGATTAAAATCACGAAAGGTCCGGTTCTTTTGACCCAAGTCCCCACATGAAATCGAAGTATGCGCTTATCGTGTTCGAGAATTCCTTGCTTTCAATTATGAAACCGAAATTTTCTTCCTTAGTCGAGACCATTGCCACTTTGTGGTCGTAAATCATGATTATGGCCGCATAAAAAACGGACGGGGGAAGATAGCGCACGAATCGCTTGCGCTTCAGGTCCTCCATTCCCCGCTCATTTGTATAAAGGTCCCCATGCTTTGGATGAAGATTGTGCGTGACAATACCGCGCGCGACTCTCTTTCTAATAAACTCCTTAATAAATGCATCGCCCACAGCCTCGTTATGCTGCCGTACGCGTACGACCTGTTTGACCTCTTTTGATTTACATTCGAGAACATCGTCATAAATTTTTCTTACTCCTTCCCGCCCTTCGAAAAAAGAGATTTTCGGGCGCACGCGATGCGTGATGAACAAATTAGTGAGCCCAGGCAGGATTTCAGTCATTCGCCTCTTCCTCTCCTCCAGCATCGAGAGGATAAGTGCCGGGTCTTGCGCCTCATAGAGCTTCTGTTTTCCATTGTAACTGCTTTTGACGAGGTCTAATGCCTCCAATTCTTCCACTATCCCGTAGACCGTAGTTCTTTTTATTTGAGACAAGCTGGCGATTTGCGGAATCTTGGATGGGCCAGCTTCCAAGCAAGCGACATACACCTGCGCTTGCTTGTGCGTAAGCCCCGCGCCCATAAGTTCCTTTTTGTACATATTTTCCGACAATTATCTAATCCTTTAATAACCCTGTATAGAGCCATTTATTCGATTTGTCATACTAATAATACATAATATCAGACTAATTTCAAGGAATCGTCGGATAATGTATACAGCAGATCGAAATTCGATCTGAAAAAAAGAAAGGATAGCGAGAGCTATCCTAACGCGAATCTTGCGATTCGCATTGCTCCTTGAGTACATTTAAGAATTAGATATTGAAATATTTAATTTTTAAATGTATTTCGGCTCAGAAGATTTCTTCTGAGCCGACTTACTTTAATACCCATTACAGGCTTGGATGCTACTCCTCCACTACTGACTACTAACTACGCACCACTTACTATGCATTATTTGCTATGCGTTATGCAAGTTCGCGCCGCAGGGTTAGCCCGCAATCTGTCCATTGGAATCGCATCCTCGCAGTCCTCGCAAATTCCATAGGTTCCCTTCTCCATATTTTGGAGCGCCGATGCGACATCCTTGTATCTTTTCTCGAGTTCTTCAACGAGAGGCACATTCGTGGCCAGTTCTTCCATCTGGTCTGCCGCGTCGTTTGGATCAGCTTCTTCGCCGACAAGACCGCCAGTCGTTCCCTGCCAGTCTCCGCTTTCCGGAGCCGCTTTGCCGTGTGAAGCAAGTTCCTCCTGAAGAGCATCTAATTCAGCATCCAATTGCGCGCGCAGTTCAACCAATTCCTCCGATTTTATGTGTTTCATGCTTGCAATAATACATGAAAGGGCAGAAAGTGGCTAGGCAATTTCAGCGTCTAAAGTTGCCGGCTCGCGCGCAGGCGGCTTAATGCCTCTGTGAAAGAATATTGGCTTTCCGAAATGATTAGTATCGCGCGAGTAGGAAACGAGTACAGAAGCTTCGTGGCGCCCGCGTCATCTTTCAGCACGCGCACGTCATAGTTGTTTATGAGTGAATCCTGGAAGTGTCTTTCAACCAATACCCCTTGTTCGTTCACGATTTGAGGCGAGATGGGAGTAAATATCGGAGAGAGGTCGCTATTCATTGTCGGTTCCCATGCAAGCATGCCGGCAAACGCGCGCTCGTAAGAAGTCACTGGAATAATGATGACCGGAGAAAGCTTATCAACAGTCTGATGAAGTCCAAGGAAAAAATCGCCGCGGAAAGAACGGGCCAACTCCGCAGATGCCCGCGCCTCAATTGCAGTAAGAAAATCTCCTATGCTATCGGCCCGTTGAGTCTCGGTACCATCCGGTTCTGTCTGCGAAAACGTGGGAACTATGCGGATAATCGCTCCAAGCTGTATGTTTTCTAAGTTGCGCTCTCCAGCAAGCAATGTTTGTTTTAAATCAGCCCCTGTTTTTGTTTCCCGCGGTAATACGACCGTTTTTTCGGAGAAGATGAGAGCGGGAGCGGCGGCAGGCACTGCGTTTCCGGCGCTTTGTTCTAAGACGAACCTCACTCCGACAAATGCGATGGTAGAGAGCGTAAGCAGAATCACAACAACAAACGCGATTCCGATCGCTTTGCGAGAACGCGCTCTCTCAGACGCGGGATTAGTATCTGCCAGGTGTTCCTGCCCCCTCTTTTTTTCTGTTTCAAGCGCGACAGCCCGCACAATCGACATTTTCTTATCGCGCACGACGGTTTGCAGATCGTCTTTTAGCGTGTGCACTGAAACGATGGAAGACGCGGGCTCCTTTTCTTCCCTTTTTACGTTTTCACTCTGGAGCGCCGCTTGCGCGGGCGCGTCACCCGCGGACACCGTTCCAATATTCTTTATTTCTTTTTCTGGGACAGGGGGAATTGTTGGTGGAGGCGAAGGCGGCGCCGGAGGTTTTGCTTTCCCCGCACTCAGTTTGACCGTTATTCGTTCTGGCAGTTTTATCTTGCCGATGATATTCGCTATATCCGCTCGAAGAGTTTTTGGCGCTGGCGGTGTTGTTGCGGTTGGAGCGGGTGTATCGCTAACTGGTGGCGTTATCTTCGCTTCATCATGAACGTTTTGTATCGCAGGTATCGGCGCTGGGGTCGATTGTATTGGTTGATGCGGATCAGGAATTTTAATGGGAGTCTGAGCAGAATGAATAACAGAAATAGGCTGGATTTTGCGGGCGGGCGGGACAGGAACTATCGAGGCAGAAAGCACCACGTGCTCTTCTATAGTACTAGCCGCCTTGTTGACGTCGGCATTATCAACTGACACGTCTTGAGACGCGGCCGGCGCGGTATTAGTTCCTGTGGCGGGGTTTGCTGTGGTGTCTTTCGGATTCGTTTCTTCCAT
>MFLD01000036.1:0-15807 GCA_001781465.1 Candidatus Kaiserbacteria bacterium RIFCSPHIGHO2_02_FULL_49_16 | reverse complement strand
CCGCCTTTGGACGGAGTCAGTCCCTTGCGGGAAGCAAACTCCGGGTCGGCTGCCTTGATGGATAGATTATACCGCCCTTTGTCGTCAATTTCTTTTATGATGACGGGAACTACTTCCCCAATTGACACAGCGTCGGAAATTTTATCAATGCGGAACGGAGCGACTTCGGAAACATGAACCAACCCATCTGTGTTCGGACCTATTTGCACGAACGCGCCGAAATCCAGCATGCGCACGACTGGACCTTCCAATCTCTCGCCCGCCACATACTCGCGTGTTAGGTCGTAAATTTCTTTGATAGCCGCGTCCGCGGTTCCTTCCTTGCCGGTTACAAAAACAGTTCCATCTTCTTCTATAGTGATGTCGTCGCAGAGAGTTCTCTCGCGGATTCCGTTGATGGTTTTTCCTCCGGGGCCGATAACGAGTCCGATTTGGTCAACTTTAACTTTGATTGTGAGGATTTTCGGCGCTCTCGGGCTGATGTCGGCGCGAGGCGCAGATAATTCTTTTGCGATGACCTCAAGAATCTGCAAGCGCGCCTTCTTCGCCTGCGCGAATGCTTCGGTTAGAACTTTAAGCGGTACGCCTTCCACTTTTACATCCATTTGAACCGCGGTCACACCTTGCGAAGTGCCAGCAACTTTGAAATCCATGTCTCCGTGATGGTCTTCCGGTCCCTGAATGTCAGTTAGGACTTTATAATTTTTTCCGTCACTCATTAGTCCCATCGCAATTCCGGCGACTGGGCGCGAGATAGGAACTCCTGCATCCATTAGCGCAAGCGTCCCTGCGCAAACTGTCGCCATTGATGTTGAACCGTTAGATGCCAAGCATTCGGAAACGATTCGAATAGTGTAAGGGAACTTTTCTTTTGTTGGCAGAACCGCGCGGAGCGCTTTTTCCGCGAGTGCTCCATGTCCAGTCATTCTTCGATTGAATCCGCCGACTCGGCCAGTCTCTCCAACAGAAAACGGCGGAAAATTATAGTGGAGCATGAAGGTCTTTTTCGTATCCTGATATTCTATTGTGTCTATTAGTTGCGCATCGCCAGGGCCTCCAAGAGTGAGCGCCGCGAGCACATGCGTTTCTCCTCTGTAGAAAAGCCCGCTTCCGTGAATTACAGGAGATATTCCGCCGGCTTGAGCGTGAAGAGAGCGGATTTCATCAAACGCTCGTCCGTCAACACGCTTTCCATGCTTCAAAGCGAGTTCGTGCGCGTAAGTGTCAATACGCTCTTCGTAATACGAATCAATTCTCCCCGGCGTTATATCAGGAAGCATATCACCCGCAGTTTTTGTCCATTCGCTTTTCATTTCGCCCATGCTTTCCTTTGATAACTCACCTTTGAGCGTGGCAAGTTTTGGTTCGACAATGTCGGCAAATGCCGAAACAAGTTCCGGGGTTGTCGCGGGAGCTGCGAATTCCTTTTTCGTCTTTCCTATTTCCGAAACAATTTGTTTCTGCCACGCCTGAATTTTCTCAATTTCCTTGCTCGCTTGCGCAAGAGCTTTTTCGAGCACGTCTTCAGACACTTCAGAAGCGCCAACTTCCATCATGCTTATCAATCCATCTTTCCCGCATGCCAAAAGGTCCATGCGAACTCCTTCCGCCTCGCGCTCTTTGTATGTCGGATTGACGATGTAAGAACCATTCTCTCCCCCTAGTTCAAGCCGTACCGCGGAAGCTGGACCATTCCAGGGAATATTAGAGGTTGCAAGCGCTAAGGACGCCGCATTTATCGCGAGCACATCGGTGTCGTAATCCTCAATTGATAAGACAGTAAGAATGATTTGCACGTCGCGCTTCAAGCCCTTCGGAAAAAGCGGTCTTATTGTGCGGTCTACCATTCGGCCCGAAAGAATCGCTTCGTCAGAGGGGCGGCCTTCTCGGCGCATAAATCGTGAACCCAAAATTGCGCCGACGGCGTAGAATTTTTCCTCGTACTCAACGGAGAGGGGGAAATAACCCAGATTGGATTCTTTAGAACCCATGACGGCGGTCGCGAGAACCGCGCTGTTGCCTAGTCGCACAAGCACGCTTCCGTTTGCCTGGTCTGCCCAGTTATTAAATTCGGCTGATAACGTCTTGCCCCCGATTTCGAGGGTATATACCTTTTTCTGCATTTGCTTTTGGTGACGCCTAGACTTCAGTTGCAAGCCCAATTTCTTTCTGGGCCAGTACTGCTTGTCTAAGCACCACGGCTATTTACTAATTATTGAATCTTAACAAAAAAAGCGCCTCGTAGCAAGCCGCGGGATTCGAAATAGCAGCTTGCTGATATTTCGTCCGAGCGAAAACGCGATATGGTATCCCATGTCTCGCGAATAAGCATATAAGGAAAATTACTCGCGTAGCCTAGAATTCCTGGGTATCTTTTTTGAATGCTTTTTGAGCCACGCGGCGATTTCGGAAAGCGCGGGCTTCTCGCGGGCGATGAGAATAGCATAGTGTTCAAGCTCACCTCCCTTTGCGTCAAAAATATAGCCGTTATTTTCCAAAAAGATTGCGGCGCATGTTATTCCGGTTCGTTTGTTACCGTCTAAAAAAGGATGGCTCGTTATTATGTTGCGCGCGTAAACAGCGGATTTCAGATACATCGTCGGATACAATTCTTTCCCGAATGCATACTGTGCGGGCAACTGCTCAAGACTCGCGAGCAAGTTTCTCTCGCGCACCCCGTGAGACCCGCCATACTCGTCAATGAGCATGGAGTGAATGAGGAGTATTTGAGATGCTGTGAGGTAGCGCATTACTTTCGCGCGAGTTCTCGCAGGTCCTTATCATATCGGCGCATGAAATTCGCGGTCATTTTCGCGATTTTTTGTTCGGCCGAAGAAATTTTCTCAGTCGCTCTGAACGAAACAATCTTGCGCTCCGAATCAACATGGACTTCAACGCGGTCACCAGCTCCGATGCGGAGCTCTCTCGCGGATTCTTTGGGAATGGTGACGGCGAGCGAGTTTCCAATAACGATTACTTTTTGAGACATAGGAATATATTTAGCTGTTAGAACGCAATTATAACGGATGCGGCGGAATCGTCAACCACCTCCCGTGTATGGTACGATAATGGGATGCGCGAATTAGTATTTCCAGCGGTTATTTCCGCAATCGTACTTGCCGCGGCGTTTATATGGGGCGGCGTAAGCGCGCTTTTTCTCGTCGCCCTGCTTGCGATACTTGAAACGACGCTCTCATTCGACAATGCGGTTGTGAACGCGAAGGTGCTTGCGCGAATGAGCGAGCGCTGGCAGAGGCGATTTCTCACATGGGGAATTCCTATCGCGGTTTTCGGAACGCGTTTTGTTCTTCCGATTCTTATTGTCTCCGCCGCTGCCGGTCTCTCACCAATTGCCGTGGCGCTTCTGGCATTTTTTGACCCAGTTTCGTACGGCGCGCATCTTGAGGACGCGCATGTCGCTATCGCGTCGTTCGGAAGCGTGTTCTTGCTGCTCGTTTCCCTCAAATATTTTTTCAACGATAGGAAAACTGTCCATTGGATTGAAATGATAGAAAAGCACATGTCGCGCTGGGGCGGAATAGAAGCAATTGAAATCGCGATAGTGCTTTTGATACTTCTCTTAAGCGCGTTTCTACTGCCGGAGGCGGCGGCGACTATTCTTATCGCGGGGCTCATTGGCGCCGTTTTGTTCATCGTCATTGAAGGTATAGCGCAATCGTTTCAGGTGGAAACAACCGAAGGCGTGGTTGGCGCCGGATTAGCGCTTTTTGTATACTTGAACATATTGGATTCCGCGTTCTCTCTTGATGGCGTGGTCGGGGCATTCGCCATCACTTCTAATTTGCCAGTCATTATCGCGGGCCTCGGAATCGGCGCGATATTCGTGAGGGCGTTTACTGTAGCGCTCGTGCGCGCGAAAACACTGGACAATCTTCCATATCTTGAACATGGAGCGCACTATGCGATTTTCGGCCTAGCACTTTCAATGCTTGTAGGTATTTTTATTCACGTACCGGAAGCGATAACCGGTCTAATCGGGCTAATATTTATCGTTTTTGCGTACATATCATCCAGGCGTGAACAAGCCCAGTCGAAGCCCTAAACACAAAACGTGTTACCATGATTATATGAGAAACGAGACTCGTCAAAATGTAGTTTACTGGCTCTCAATAATCACGTTTATTATTTCGACACTTATGCTCTTCGGATTCATCGCCGCGCAGACATATGTGCGCTGGAAAATCAACCAAAACTTTTCGTTTCTAGGAGGATTTGAGCTAGAGGCGCTTACTTTTCTAGTGCTTGGACAGATAACTGCCCTCGCTTATATACACCGCGCCGAGCGCTAGGCAATTGAATCTTCATCCGCGGAGACGTTGATGTCGCGGCCGATTCGCCGTCCGCTCGCGGGGCGATAATTCAGCAGATAGCGGCGCGGGTCGGAGTCGAGGTCTAAAAAGTGATCCGCGGATTCTTTGAGCCGGCCGGAGGTGCTTTTCCCGAATGAAACAACTTCCACCTGGCAGCCATCATGCACCTTTAAGTATTCAACAAGAGGGATAAAGTCACCGTCGCCGGTAAAAAGTATGACCGTGTCCAAACTTGGGGCGGCGGTAATCGCGTCAACAGCGAGTCCCACGTCCCAGTCGGCCTTTTTCGCGCCTCCGAAAAATATCTGAAGGTCTTTCGTGCGCGTTTCAATGCCGATTTTCTCAAGCGCCTCAAAAAAACTCTTTTCCTCACCCGATTCTGTGGTTACCACATACGCTCGCGCGCGGATAAGATGCCGGCCCGCGACCGAATCTTTGAGGACGTTGCCGAAATTCACTCGCGCGTGATAAATGTTTTTGGCGCTGTGATACAAATTTTGCGTGTCGATAAAAACGCCGACTCGCTGTTCTGGATGTTTGACGATGGACATAAAGATAGTGGTTAACCACTAGCGTTTAGCCACTAGTGAACCGAAAATAATATTAAAAAATCAATCAATATCTGCTAAAACAGATTATATCTTACAAAACACAAATAAACTACCGAATTTTCTAAACCCGATACCCTAATGGCTAGGGACCTATTTCTTTGTTGGCGCAGGAGTCGTTGTTGCGGCTGGCGCTGGCGCCTCAACTTTCAGAAGCTTGACGCTGAAGATTAGAGTGGAATTTGGCGGAATCGTGCCAATTTGTTGAGCTCCATAAGCAAGGGATGGAGGTACCGCGAGAAGCCGTTCCCCGCCAACCTTCATGCCATTAACACCAACTTGGAAACCGGGGATTATTCCCTCCGAGCCCAGAGTAAAAACCAGAGGCTTCTTTTGTGCCGCGGAACTGTCAAAAACGGTTCCATTTGTGAGTTTCCCCTCGTACTCCACTGTAACAACAAGTCCCAGCTTTGCCTCTTCGCCTGTTCCAACTGTAATGTCCTGTCCCTGAACTTGGTCAGGCGGCGTTGAGGCACCTGTCTGCGCAACTGACGTTGCATCAGTAGCTGATTTTGCAACGTAATATTTATAACCGAAATAACTGGCCCCGCCTAAAAGCACGAGAATAATAATCCAAACAATCACTTTTGCTGTATCCATAAATAATTAATGCATTAAGCTGATTAGCAATAAGCGTATCACTTGCATTCCGTTCGGCAAGTGGATAACCGAACAAGCTTGTAGCCGGTTGCTCGTAGCCAGTAGCCAGAAAGGAGGTGATTTGCGGAAAACCGCCCACGCGTCGTGTGCGTGATAACCAAAATTATCGCTTCAAACCAAGTTTCTTGACAAGGGTGCCGTAGGCGCGCCTGTTCGTAGACTCAAGGTATTTCAAATGCTTGCGCCTGTCCGCGACTAGTCCCAAAAGACCGCGTCGCGAGTGCTTGTCTTTGTGGTTCTTATTTAAATGCACGGAAAGCTCTTGGATTCTGCGGGTTAAAAGGGCAACTTGGACCTGCGAAGACCCAGCATCAGTATCATGAAGGCGAGTTTTGGCCGATTCACTCTCTTTTTTTCGCTTCGTCAACATCGTGCGATAGTATCATATTACGGCATTTTACGCAAGAATTTAGCGATAATAGGACGATTTAGAGCCATGATTCTGTGCCCCCGCCAGGAATTTCTCCCTCGCCTCTCATCCTGCCGTCGCAGGACTCGGGCTGGGTACCGCCTCACGGTGCGACAAGCTTGTCGCACATCGTTCCGGCGTTCGAATCCTTATGCACACCAGTGCAGACTGGTGTGCATCGGGAGCATCTCGCTTCGCTCGGTGCCCCCGCCAGGATTCGAACCCAGAACCTTCTGATCCGAAGTCAGACGCTCTATCCAATTGAGCTACGGGGGCGATGCGCCAAGTCTACCCCGTGAGATAAGAATATCAAAAACGTATTGCTCAACATCTTACTCTCTACCACGAGCACGGCATCGCGCTATATGCACAGATTATCTCATGGGGTCTACACGCGCAGTCGCTCAAATACAACGCACGAGATACAATGGCAGGAATGGCGCCAACCAAACTTACTGTACCGCAAGAGATGAGGGAGCTCTGTAAAGTACTGCGCTACGCTGAGTTTGAGGCATACCTTGTAGGCGGATGCGTGCGCGACCTCCTCATCGGGCGCGAACCGAAAGATTGGGACATCACTACGAACGCGAAGCCGGAACAAATTCAAGCACTGTTCAAAGAAACATTTTACGAGAATGATTTCGGAACAGTCGGGGTTGTTACCGAATCCGCAGACCCGCGCCTCAAGGTCGTGGAAGTAACGCCGTATCGCATTGAAGGAAAATATTCCAATGCTCGGCATCCGGACGAAATAAAATTCAGCGACAAATTGGAGGATGATTTGAAACGCCGCGATTTTACCATCAATGCCATCGCGTATGAGCCGGAAAGCAGAGAGCTCGTGGACAAGCACGGAGGCGCGGATGATATCAAGAGGCGGATTGTCGCGACAGTGGGCAATGCCAACGAAAGATTCAGCGAAGACGCCTTACGCATGCTTCGTGCCGTGCGAATTTCCGCCGAACTCGATTTTGCAATTGAAGCGGGAACTGCCGCGGGCATCGCTCAAAACGCGAAACAGCTTGAGAAAATATCGCGTGAGCGCGTGCGCGACGAGCTCGTTCGCATTCTAATGAGCCCGCGTCCCATGCAGGCGCTATATGTGGCTCAAAAGCTCGGTATTTTGCGGTACGTCATTCCGGAGTTAGAAGACGCGATTGGAGTGGACCAAAATCAAGCGCATTCTTTTGACGTATTCGAACATCTTCTTCGAAGTCTTCAGCACGCGGCCGACAAGAATTGGTCTTTGGAAATTCGTATCGCCGCCCTCCTGCACGATATCGGAAAACCCGCGTCGCGCCGCTGGTCAGAGGAGAAAAAAGACTGGACATTTCACGGACATGAAGTCATAGGAGCAAGAATTGCGAAAAAGATTCTCAGAGACTTGCGTTTCCCGACCGAACTCTCCTTAACTGTTGTCTCGCTCATCCGCTGGCACATGTTTTTCTCAGACCCGGATGAAGTTACACTCTCGGCAGTACGCCGCGTCATCACGAATGTCGGCGCCGATCACATCAAGGAACTTCTTAATTTGCGCATCTGCGACCGCATCGGGACTGGCAGGCCCAAAGAACAACCGTTCCGTCTTCGCAAATATATGTCTATGGTAGACGAGGCGATGCGCGACCCGATTTCCGTCGCGATGCTTAAGATTGACGGTTCGCAAATTATCAAACTCGACGAGCCGGCCAGCCCGCGCATCGGATGGATTTTGCACGCGCTCTTGGAAGAAGTTCTAGACGACCCGAAAAAGAACACTGAAGAATATCTCGAAACCCGCGCGCGCGAGCTTATGAAACTCGAAAACGAGCAGTTGCAAGCCCTAGGCGAGCAAGGGAAAGTTCGGCGAGAAAAAGAAGACGAAGAAGCGGTGCAAGAATTACGGAAAAAGCACCACGTGAATTAAGCTCCAACATTCAAGCTCCAAGATCCAAACAAGCCCCAGTATTTAAACCTCTAAACCAAAAAGGGGCATTTGTTTTAACGTTTAAGTATTATAAAGTTTGTTTGAGATTTGAGTTTTGGAGCTTGGAGCTTACTTCAGTACACATAGCCAAAAGGCCGCCCCCATGAGGGGCAAACATCACTCTTTTTAAGGATGCGTGCCCAGCCATGGAAGACGGCCTGGTTGTTCCAGATTCTGTGTGGAGACCAAACGCTTAAGGTACTAGGCCAATAATTTTGGGCGCATTGCGCCTCTTATGGTTTTAGTGTACCCGCGTGGTCTCTAGGGCTATGCCCTACACTGTAATTCTTGCTAGAAAGCAAGAGTGAAACCCCTGCCGATAGAAGATTGAGTGCTTGAAGAATCAGAACTATAAAGGATCCAGCGATCCCTAGGCGGCATGATACACGTCTATTGGACATTGTAAAGGACACCCTGTGGATAACGGGGCGCTCGTAGATACCGTCCTTTTTGACGGAGGAATGACTCTTACCGTCAAAAAGGACGGTATCTCCTCGCTAAAACCAATGGAGAATTTCTAGAGTTCAATAAGTAATTCTATTGGACAGTGATCGGAACCCTGTACTTCTGGCAAGATACGGCCGCTTCTCAAGCTCTTTTTTATGGCATTGCTTACGAAAATGTAATCCAATCGCCAGCCGATGTTTCTCTCCCTCGCGTTCGCGAAATGGCTCCACCATGTGTAATGGCCCTTGCCATTTGTGAAATACCGGAACGAATCAACGAACCCGCTCGCGATTATTTTATCAATTCCCTCGCGTTCCTCTTTCGTAAAGCCGTGTTCGCCCTCGTTCTGTTTAGGGTTCGCCAAGTCGTCCTCCGTGTGCGCGACATTTAAGTCCCCACAGATGATTACCGGCTTCTCTTTCTCAAGTTGCTTGCAATATGCGAGAAATGCCGGATCCCATTGTTTGTGCCGCAGTAGAAGACGGCTCAAATCTGGCTTCGCGTTGGGCGTATATACATTGACGACAAAGAATCCGCTCCGCCAACTGGCGGATGGCGGACTGAATTCCGCCGCCATTACCCTGCCCTCCGCATCAGGGTCGCCATACTCATCAGCCGATGTTTGGTATTTTTGTAAAATTTCTTCGGGAAATCCAAGTCGGACAGATATTGGCTTCTCTTTGCAGAAAATCGCGGTGCCGGCGTACCCCTTTCTTTTCGCCGAGTTCCAATATTCCTCATAGCCCGGAAAATCTATCGCGGATTGATGTTCTTCCGCTTTCGTTTCCTGCAGACAGATGATGTCCGGTTTCTCTTTTTCAATGAATGGAACGAAGAGCCCTTTGTTGTGGACGCTCCGTATGCCGTTCACGTTCCAGGAAATGATTTTCATAAGCGTAACAAAAGTTATTTGCCGCGAGGAGGCAAAATGCCAAGGTCTCTGCAAATTTTGCGGACGAGAGATGGATCGTCGATGTTAGTGTGGCGCGGAACGGTGCTAGATAATCCGTTGCCAACATTATGCCAAACGCTGTGCTTTGCGCCTTCGCGCAGCACAATACAGCCTTGTTTGCGCAAATGCCGTTCAAAATCGCGACGCTTCATGCTCGGACACTCTCGCGCATGGAGAATGTTTCTCGCGTGAAAGACTTTTTCGGATACTCGCGTTTGCCGAGTGCGCGCCGCGCGGCTACAAACTCACGCAGTGCGTCATGCAGATTTGCCGTAGCGGCTTTTTTGGTCTTGCCTTGCGTATTTACGCCGGGAATTTCCTCAATCCATGCCACGTAACCGGACCTTGTCTTTTTGTAGACAGCCGTATACATATGCAAAATGATATCAAGATTAATAGTTACAATCAAGGATCGTGCCGCCCAATATCATCGGGTCTCATTTCAAGTACTTTCTCTTCCTCAGCTTTTCGGGCAAGTAGCTTTCTGTATCGTATTTCTCGTAGCCCTTCCCATATTTCAGATCTTTCATCAACTTTGTCGGCGCGTTTCGTAGCTTCAAAGGAACGGAAAGCGCGCTGAACTTTCTTACGTCTTCAAGCGCGGAGAAAACCGCGTCGTACGCTCGCCTGTCTTTCTTGCACTGGGCTAGATACGCGGCTCCATGCGCAAGATTTATAGTTGCCTCTGGGTAACCGATAGTTTCAACCGCGCGGAAAACGGCGTTAGCGACTACGAGCGCCGTCGGCTGCGCCAATCCTATGTCCTCACTCGCGAAAATAACCATGCGCCGCGCGATAAATTTCGGGTCCTCGCCCGCCTCGACCATGCGCGCGAGATAGTAAAGCGCGGCATCCGGCTGTGAAGCTCGCATACTTTTTATAAAAGCGCTTATGACGTTGTAATGCTCCTCTCCCTTTTTATCGTAGCGAATGTGTTTTGATTGAACCGCTGCTTTAAGAGTTTCCAACGAAATTTTGCTATACAACCTATAAGCAGTTTCTAAAACTCCGATAGCTTGTCGCGCATCGCCCCCAGCCATTTGCACAAGCCAGTCGCGCGCGGGCTTAGGGACTTTTCCGCCGGAGGTGGATCCGCCTTCGGCGGACATTTGTTTAGCAGCGCGCGCGATAACTTTTTCCATCTCGGGTTCTGACAATTCGTTCAGCACAAATATTCTAGAGCGGGAGAGCAGAGGAGAAATAACCCCGAAACTGGGGTTCTCCGTCGTCGCCCCGATGAAGGTGATGTCTCCGCGCTCGACGAACGGCAAAAGAAAATCCTGCTGAGCTTTATTGAAGCGGTGGATTTCGTCAACGAACAAGATTCTAGGTTTTTCAGTAAACTGCAAACGGTTCACCGTTCCACTCGTTCCCAGAACGCGCTTTATATCGTCCTTTCCAGAATCAACAGCCGAGAGCTCGTAGAAATCGGCACCGAGCGCGTTCGCATATATTCTCGCTAGCGTCGTCTTCCCGCATCCGGGCGGTCCCCACAGAATGAACGGAAACAATTCTTTTTTCTCAATGGCAACGCGCAGGGGTCCCGCACTCTGCCGTGTCGAAGTGTTCCCTTTTCCGACAAGATGCTCATGCCCGATGAATTCATCGAGTGTTTCTGGACGGATTTTTGACGCTAGTGGCTCCATCAAACTATTGTACCCTTTTGTGCGGGCAGGGATAATCGAAATCCCGCCTCGTCCTTGGCAAGGACGCGTTCTGCCACTGAACCATGCCCGCAATGCGATTACATACTCTCACAGTATGCACGCCCCATCAACTCTTGAATTTTTGTTCAATGCGGCGATATACCTTGTCATCGCCGCGCTTGTCGATAAGTGGAATCTTCAGAACGTTACCTTCTGCAAAGTAGATGATGCGATAGTCACCGGAACGCAAACGACGGAGAGGCGCATAACCCTCTAAAATTTTTGATTGTGGCGGGTATGGTTGCTTCGCAAGACGATTGGTCCTGGTCCTAATTTGGCGCGCAAACTTGCGCTCAATGTTCAGAAGAAATTCTCGAGCACTGTCAAGGATATCAATCTCGAGCATGGAGCAGACTCTTCAAAAATGCCTCTGATTTTTTTACACCGAGGAACTTCCCATTTCTCATTGCCTCCATCGCTCGCATGCCCAAGTAATGGTCCTCCATTGCCTCCATATCGGCAGGAGAAATCACGAACGCTACGCGGCGGCCACGCCGGTTGATAGCCACAGGATGCCGTTGCGCGGCATCGATTAGTTTACCGAAGCCGTTCTTCGCCTCGCTCGCAATGATGAAGGCCGATGCTTCCTGGAAAACATAATCTGTGGATAACTCTGTGGATATGTGGATATATGGGACAAACGACAGGAAGTGTCCAATGTCCCTAAAATGCGGCAAACCCATATATCGAGCCATATCTGTGTGTTTCGGGTGAAAGATGTCCTAGGGGATTACAGACATGGCGCTCTCTTCTCGTATCTGGATTAGGATACATTATAATAAAGGCAAGGCGAATAGTTCCTAAGAAACGTATATTGTCATCCATAGCATCGAATACTCCGATTAGTAGAGAGACTGATTTCTGTCGATTCTATTCTAGTATTTTGCAAAATACTAGAATAGAATTGTCCTGTAATACTATGTTTTGGATAAAGACCTATATGGTGTATCATTTCACGTGAACCACTGCCTTTATGTCTATTGATGATAAGGATAATGTACGAAAGCGTGTTGGAAAGATTGGAGAGGATATAGCTTGCCAATTCTTGGAACGAAAAGGGTTCAAGATACTTGAGCGCAATTATCGGAAGCCATGGGGAGAGATCGATATAATTGCAGAAAGGGCTGGAATAGTAAGGTTTCTTGAGGTTAAGGCAGTTTCACGTGAAAATCTGGGAGACGATTCACGTGAAATGGACTATAGACCGGAGGAAATGGCTACGCGGGAGAAGCTAATGAAAGTCGCACGGACTGCAGAGCTCTATATGCAGGCAAAGAAAGACAAGCGGGAGTTTCAAGTGGATGTTGTCGGGGTTATATTGGACGAGCATTCGCAGAAGGCTCGTTGTCGGTTGATAGAGCAAGCGCTGGGAGATAATCTTTAATGGACATTAGCCACTGGTGTGGCTCGCAGACCGTCTACAGGTGCCGACCATCGACCGGTCGGCCAAGCGCAGACCGTCTACAGGCGAATCAGCAGATTTCGTGGCTTGGCCTGCCGATACCAACCCTATCGGCCCGGACGCAGATTTACGCAGAAAGGGTAGAAAAGTGAAGCGTGGATTGTGTGCTATAATGCCCAAGTTCAATAAAATGAGCGATCTTCTCGGCTAATCGAGAATCAGAGTATCAAGGGAAATTGAGCACATATTCGGGGCGTAGTATACCGGTAGTACGCTTGCTTTGGGAGCAAGTAGACCGAGTCCGATTCTCGGCGCCCCGACAAAGATGGATAGTGACTGCGTCAATTAATTTGGTCGGAATCTATCCTAGTATTTTGCAAAATACTAGAATAGATATGAAGAAGGATAAAAATCGGCTGGTAAATCAAGGGGAACCCTTGATTTTGCGAAACGAGGATTCGACAGTTAGGTACTTTTCGGGGCTAAAGTTATCCCCAATTTGGGGTGATTTTGTAATGGACAGGTGGATTTAATGGTACTCTGTATTGGACAAGCTAAAGGACAAAGCCATGTCCTTTAGACTTTCTTGTTATGCCCGCACACTAAAACTGGCGTTGCCTCTATGAAAAAACATCTCATTACATTAAAGAAATCTTCTCTTTCATCAAAAAACTCCAGTGGTCGCTGGATTTACCTCGGCGGGAATTACGCCAGTTTTAGTGTCCGGGTATGTCCGCAACAGTATAAAAAGCTATGAAAAAAGATTTTGACAAATGGAATAAAAAGAAAAAAGTGCTTGATGCCGCCGTTCATCAACCACCACTTGTATCTGAAGGGGAGATATGGTGGGTCAGTATTGGAGAAAATGTAGGTTCAGAGATAGGCGGGAAGAGCGCTCTTTTTTCCCGCCCGGTCATAATATTTAAAAAATTGGCCCACGGGTTCTATTTTGTAATTCCGACAACAACTCAAAAGAGGAAAGGAAGTTGGTATGTTGATATCCGTCAACATGGACAAAACATGGTAGCGTGCCTGCAACAAGCGAGGACACTAGACCACCGGCGACTCTCGTCAAAACTCGGATCTCTTGATGACGAAGATTTCCTGAGAGTGGTTAAGGGATTTATCGCGCTTTATATCGGGGAAAAATATTCCCCGCCGAAAGGCGGGGCCGCGGGAAAATCCCGAATGTAAATCTATGATATACAACAGACATAAAAAGTCAATGGCAATGTTGCGGATGAGGGTTTTTGCGATTGCCCTAATTGTTTCTCTCGTCAGCGCACAGGGCTTGTTTGTTTCTACTGCATACGCGGCGACATATTCGTTTACACAATCAAGCTGGGCGGGGGGAGCGACGACGGCGACTTCTACTCATGCTTCCAATCAGACTGGGTGGACACAACTCACTAGCACCTCAACCGCATTTGCCGGGACGACCGTAGCTCTCGCCTCAAGCACCTATGCTTTCACCGATGATGGCGCGACTAGCACATCGCCTTCGGGAGCACTAACTGTAAACGGCGGAGGATTCGCGAATGGCGCGAGCACCGCTCTCTACTCCTTTGTTGACGACGGAGCAACTAGCACTTCGCCTACGGCTACAACTTATGGCGGAGATTTTGATAATGGCGCGAGCACCGCTCTCTACTCCTTTGTTGACGACGGAGCAACTAGCACTTCACCTACTGCCACGACTTACGGCGGAGGATTCAACAGCGCGAGCGCCGCAACATCCTCGGCTCAAACAACCGGCACCGGAACATTGGCGAGCGTGAAATTAGCTGGCTCTGGTATAAGTACATCCACTGGAGGAACAATTACTACCAGCGGTAGCAACACCATCCACACATTTACCAGTTCTGGAACATTTACACCTGCTAGTGCTGGAAATGTTGACTACTTGGTAGTAGGTGGTGGAGGGGGAGGGCAGACTGGTGACAATGGTAGCGGAGGAGGTGGCGGAGGAGGTGCAGGCGGTATGAGAACAGGAACCGCAACTGTTGTGGCTGAGGGATATACTGTTACCGTCGGTGCCGGTGGCGGAACAAATCAAGCAGGGTCTAATTCAGTTTTTAAAAATCCAAATTTTATCGCTAGTGTTGTTACGGCAACTGGTGGTGGATCCGGAGGATCAGGTAATGGAGGGTCTGGAGGAGGAGGATTTCGCACAGGAGCTGGCGGTACTGGAACAGCAGGGCAAGGAAATAATGGCGGAACTGGCGGCGGCGCTGCTAATGGCGGCGGCGGTGGCGGCGGCGCATCTGCTGTCGGTTCTAATGTGGGTCGGTTGCTGGCGGTGCTGGTGGTGCCGGAACTGCCAGTAGTATTAGCGGACCATCAGTTACATACGCAGGCGGCGGTGGTGGCGGTAACCAAAGCTCATCTTCTGGGAATACTGGTGGTGCAGGCGGCGGCGGTAACGGTGGAAACACTGGCGCTGGTTCTGATGGAACCGCAAATACTGGTGGTGGTGGCGGAGGTGGCAGCGCAGTAGGGGCTGGTGGCGCTGGAGGTGCCGGTGGTTCAGGTATCGTTATTATTTCTTATGCTTTATATTCATCCTCCGGTACTTTCACTTCCGCGGTGATTGACACTAATACTACGCCGACATGGTCAACTCTTTCATACGCGACAACGACACAAGCAAGCACGGGAGTTTCAATCAAAGTAAGGTCGTCAAACAGTTCAACAATGTCTGGCGCGACCGCTTTTGCCTCGTGTACCGCCGTTACGAGCGGTGCCGCGCTCTCAACCGGCGTATGCGTGACAGACGGCCATCGTTATGTTCAGTACGAGGCGACGCTCACGACATCTGACACAACCGTCAGCCCATCGCTGAATTCTGTCACAATAAATTACACGGCGGCTATCGCGAATTCCATCACCGGAAGCGGGACGGGGGCGAGCGTGGGACTTGCGTCAGGATCTTTGCCTGGTGCGACAATGTACACTGCTACAGGCACTACAACATTTACAGTACCGAGCGGAGTTACTTCTGCGCAGGTCTTAGTCGTTGCCGGTGGTGGTGGGAGTGGTGATGATAACGGTGGAGGAGGAGGGGCGGGTGGTTTGACATACAGTTCTGCTTACACCACCACCCCAGGAGAATCAATTTCTGTAACTGTTGGTGCCGGTGGAGCTGCACGCACAAACGGTTCTAATTCTATATTTGGTTCTATCACTACTACGGGAGGTGGCAAAGGTGGTAACCGTGACGCCAATGGAAGCGCTGGTGGGTCAGGAGGTGGCGCAGGGTGGGCGGGCGTTGCCACTACTGGTGGTGCCGGAACAGCGGGCCAGGGAAATAATGGAGGAAACGAAAC
>MFLD01000035.1 GCA_001781465.1 Candidatus Kaiserbacteria bacterium RIFCSPHIGHO2_02_FULL_49_16 | reverse complement strand
TGACCTTGAGCACTGCGGATTGAACGGCAAGACGCCGAACGAAGCGCTCGCATTATTCGCGTTAATCAATCCGCCAAATGTGTGTGCCTAAAACACGCCATGAGCATTTAATCAATGGATGGTTTTTCCTGCTGATCCTCGGACAGCAAACGGATAACTTCTGCGTCCTCTACCTGCTTAAATTCAATGTAGTGCGCGCCGACAACGCCCAGAAATTCTTCGGGAGGTTCGAGTATAACGACTTCGTCCGCTTCTTTTCGCAAGTTGTTAATCGTCTCGACCGGCGCGATGGGAACAGCGACAACAATTCGCTCCGGACTTTGTGCTCTCACGGAACGCACCGCAAGCCGCATCGTAAGCCCTGTCGCTATGCCATCGTCGACAATAAGCGCGACCTTGCCTGGAATCGAAACCGGTTTTCGGGGCCCGCGATACGCTTTGACGCGGCGCTTGGCTTCCTGTATCTCCCTTTCAATCTCGTCCGCGAGCCATGCCTGATTGACCGATTCCGTCTCGGAATCGTTCAGCAAAACCGCTTTTTTATCGTCAACCGCGCCAATTGCGTATTCTGGCGAAAACGGATGCCCGATTTTCCGAATGGCGATGATATCAAGCGGGAGTCCGAGCGTTCGCGCTATTTCGCGCCCAACGACAACGCCTCCGCGCGGAAGCGATAATACCACCGCATCGCTTCCGCGATACCGCGCGAGTTTCTCCGCAAGCTTTTGTCCGGCATCACTTCTATCTTTAAACATGCTACTAATACTGACGCCAGCGAGCCGAGGGGCTGGCCGAATCTTTATTTTGCGTGTACGGAATCTCCGATTCCGTTCTTCTTCGAGAGAAGGCCGTCAATGTAAGCGTATAAAGTAGACCCTATAACCAACACTGGTAAAAAACCAATCAGGAGGACAAGCGCGATTGTTGTAGTAAAGCTTCTCGGATTAATAAGCGAAGCCGTATCTAGAGCTAGAGCTATCTTGAATATCGAAGGGAAAATGAGCGGCATTAGTAGTAGAAGAATAATCGCAATAACAAAAATCGCACTGGATATCAATATATATATCTTCATTGTTGAATGCATCCTTCTAATCACGTTCATATGTTCATATTGTAACTCTATTGCCGATCATTTCAATTTACTTGTTAGTCCAGTTAGTCCCGATAGCGCGTAAAGGATTATCGGAACCAAAGCGTCGAATACGTCCATGAACATATCTTTCCGCGCGTCCCGGATAGTGATTCAAACTCAACCTATATAGAGCAGTGACAGGCCGAGAATGACGGCAACAAGACCATATAGGTTAACCGATGCCAAGAACTTCTTGCTCACCACTTTGTGAAGCGTTTCTGGAACGAAGATGTAGGCCACACCCTTGAGAAAGACAGCCCAAGCCAGGACCGTGACAGCCGTACGCCATGTTCCATCCCAGATATTATTCTGAATTATATATAGTGACGAAAGAACGATTAAGAAAATCCCAGTTAAGTACACGATGGCTGGATGGCCCAAAAAGTCTTTTATTATGTTCGGGAGAGTCTTTCCGCGCAGAATCAGAAACAAACCGCTGATAATTAAGTACGTTCCCAACAACTTTGCCGCTATCAAAGAATCGTCCATATTTTGTGATTAGTTAATAAGTTATTAATACTCTCATTATACCAGTCTCCAGACCGCGCAAGCGCTAGGGAATAGTTAGTAGTTAGTAGTCGGTAGTCGGTAGTAAATATACAATGTCTTAAAAATCCAGATCGCGCACGATTTCCGCGTCTATTTCGCTGAAATTGGTCTGGCGAATCCCGCCGTAGAAACGCACCGTGTCCCCGACTATGAATCGCGTGAGGCTCGCCGGCTTTTTACGGTTGTTTAATACGCTAGCACCCTCGGCAAGATAGACGGTGTAATCAGCATTGCCCACCGCCACCTCAAGAGTCGCAGGCAAAGTCGTTGCGGAAATGCTTTTGAGCTTTCCTTCAAAATTGCGCGGCACGAATATGCTTTTATCTTGGTGTACTTCTATAAGAGACGCCGAGAAAACGTTTTTGGAATAGTCGTAATTGCCCACGGCCGAAGGTACTCTATCTCCTTGATGTATGTCGCGGAGGTCGATGACGCGCACACCTTTTTGTATGATGGTAGATGTCGCGAGCGTTACGGTCGTTGCCGGGCCAAAATTAGTATTGGAGAGAACGAGTAACGAGCTTTCGGGACTGACGCTCGCGACCGTGCCGGAAATAGTTTTAGATTCAACTTGGAGCGAAGTATCGCGAATGCGGGAAGCGTTGATTATCAGAACCCCCTCTCCGGAGGAAAGCCTGCCTTCTACGTCGAGGATGTCTTTCTCTTTGATGTCATTGGCGGTTGCCGGCTCGCCATGAGCTTTTGTAATCGCCGTGTCTTTTTGCGCGAGAACCGTAACGCGGACGTATACGTTATTTCCCCATGTCACGCGAGAAAAGAAATTCGAGGTGCCGGCTTTCTGGATGACAACAACGTTGGTCGCAAAGAACTTTCCATCTGGTTTTATATGAAGTTCCGATGGAGAAGCGGCATAGACGCTCTCGGCGCCTAAGGATGCGAGCAAAAAAGCGCCTAAAATAAGCCTTCGTATCAGGGATTCAGAGGGATTTTTCATGTGAGTATTCTGGATTATACCCGTCACGCCGGAAATATCTACATCTAGAATCAGATGGTAACGTTTAGGATTCTCACACTATAAGTTCTGGGAAAATTACGTCCCGATAACTCCAAACATCCTCCCGATTCCGAATGTTATTGCCATGGCGATGATACCTCCCGCGACGACACGCAGAGTGGCCGCTAGTTTGTTGGCCCCTCCGACGTGCGCGCTAAGAGTACCGGTGATAATTAGCGCGACTAATACCGCCGCGAATGTAACTGGAACTCTCGCGGATGCGGGCGGCAACGCTATGGCAAGGAGAGGTATCATCGCTCCCGCGAGAAACGCCGCCGCAGACGCATATGCGGCATGCCATGGATTCGTCAGGTCATTGGGGTCAATGCGCAACTCCGCTTCTACATGCGCGGCAAAAGCGTCATGCGCGGTCAGTTCAGCCGCCACCGTACGCGCCGTCGCTTTCGTAAGTCCTTTTCTCTCGTAAATTGCCGCTAATTCTTCAAGTTCCGCGTCGGGTTCATTCTGAAGCTCCAACCGTTCTTTTTCCAGCAAAGCTTTTTCCGTATCCCTCTGCGTGCTGACTGAAACATATTCCCCTACCGCCATAGATAACGCCCCAGCAGTGAGACCCGCGACGCCGGCAGTAAGAATAAAACTCAATGAATTCGACGCGCCGGCAACTCCTACAACAATGCCGGAAACGGATACAATTCCATCGTTCGCTCCCAAAACTGCCGCACGAAGCCAGTTCAGTTTCGTCCCTGTTCCAACTATATGTAACTCATGATGCACCATCGTATTAGTAATGATACTACAAACCTCGGCTATTGCCTCTGATTTTTGCTGTTTTTGCCACGTCCTAATGTTTTGCAAAACGTTAGAATGTCATCCGCAAGAGAGAAGTTTGGAATCGCTAAGCTTTGAATTTTATGGAACAGCCGAGCGATGGATTAAACCATGGTTCTATTGGCTGTCCCGCGAGGAGCTTCCGCATGTTCTCGCGCATGGTGCGTTCTTTCACTTCCTCTTGCGGCTCCAGTGCGTCGGTAATCCGGCCGTGAAATACCAGTTTCGCGTCTTTGTCGAAAAGAAACGGGTCGGGCGTACATGAGGCGCCATACGCGCGCGCCACAATTCCGTCTTCATCCATAAGATACGGAAACAAAATCCCGCGCTCTTTCGCGAACGCTTTCATGTTTTCCACTCCCTCGCCCGGATAATCCGGATCGCTTGAGTTGATGCCAACAAACGCAATTTTATTTCCGAACTCTCTATGAAGTGCCACCACCTCCCCCATCCGCACTTTCACATACGGACAGTGATTGCACATGAAGAGAATGAATACTCCGTCCGTTCCAAGCGAAAGCGAAACAGCGCGCCCGTCAATGCCCGGCAGTGTAAAATTCGGAGCCGAATCCCCCTTTTGCAACCGCATGAAAGATTCGGTCTTAACCATGCACCAATCATCCCACAACTTGATATTTAATGAAACATAACGGTTCTTTATATCATTCTTCCCATTTTTTCTTTTTTTCTGTCATATCCATATACATGGTAGTCCTGTCATTCTAACGTTTTGCAAAACGTTAGAATGACGCCGGAGCCAATTTTCGCGAATTTGACTCTGGTTTTATGCGGTCTGGGTACTTTAGAAAGAATCCGAACGCATTTCCAGAGTACCACAGACGACTTAGTCGCGCGCTCCTCATTCAGCAGAATGACCTACTGGGTCGGCTTGGTGGCTTTGTACTTTGTGGCACGATTCGGTTTTGTGCCCCGTCTACAGGCGAATCAGCAGATTTCGTGGCTTGGCCTGCCGATGCCTGCTCCATCGGCCGCCCTCGCCCCGTGCGCGCACATTTTCCTTCGCTCTGCGAAGCTCCCAATGGGTTAATCCCTATGCTTCTCAATGTCAAGAATGCGGTATCTGTCGTCAACAATCTGGAAGTAGAAACGGACGTTGTCAGTCACTCGCGCTTGCCAAATGCCCCGCGTCTCATCGTATTTCTTCGCACGGAGTGACGGGTGCCTGATATCGGAGAGAAGAAAACGCAGTTGCTTCTCGAACGCTCTTTTTATCTGCTTCTGCAATTTCTTGAAAGCCCGCTCGAATTGCGGAGTACGGGAGTATTGCATCGTTATTTAACGCCGGCCATGAATTCCTCGACGCTATTGAACGGACCTATCTCTTTGCCCTCTTTGATTTCACGGAGTGCGATTCGAAGGCCAGGAGAAAGCTTCTTGGCGTCTTTTGCAGGCACAATCGCGACTCGCCGCATCTGCGATTTAATGGTTTGCACTTCCCGCTCAAGTACCGCCAGCCGCTTTATAATAACCGCATTGGTCATGCTGGACAGTATAACATATTAAATCCCGGGTTTCAGCTTATTGTAATATCGCTCGAACCTGCATTTGCAAAACAAAGAAGTCCAAGAAATCCCCGCCATGCCTTGGTCGGCGCTTCGCGCCGCCCGCGCTAATTTTCGCGAATCCGATGCGAGTTTTATTCGGGCTGCGGGACTTGGATTCGAACCAAGGTGACGACTTTCAGAGAGTCGCATCCTACCACTAGATGATCCCGCAATTACTGACTGATGGTTTTCAACCCGTTGAGAATACTTGAAAAACGGGCATTATTCAACCGGACATGTCCTTCGGTCAGTTTCTAAATAGACAGGAATTTCTTTGATTGATTTCACGCCTTCAGTTCCGAAAACGACACGCAGTAGGAGTCCGCGCCGTACATCATCGCTGAAATATTGGTCAAAGATGAAATTGCCGAGCGAATAATAGATGTGCTTGCCGTTGTAAATCTCGTGTTCTTGTACCACATGCGGATGCGAGCCGATGACGATTTCCGCACCGGCATCTATAAAACTATGGGCTAATTCGCGCGAATATGCCGATGAAGTGGTCGCGTATTCCTCGCCCCAGTGCGTGTAGACGATTGGGATGTATCCGCGCGCGCGCGTTTTCTGTATCGATTCCACCGTCGTCGAAGACATACCAACATACTCAAGTATGTTGGTATGTTCTGTGGGAGCAAATTCGTTGTAGTTAATGAATGCAAAAATAATCGGAGAAAAAGCATGCTCTAAATATACCGAGTGGTGAATTGGGTCGCCAAAATACCAAACACCCGCATTTTCCAATTCGCTTATCGTAGAGCGAACACCTGCCGTACCAAAATTCAGAATGTGATTGTTGCCGAGATTTACGATGCGGACTTTGTGTTTGTACAAAAGCCCCGCCGTAGCGGGAGGAAAAGTAAACGTGTAATTGAACTCGCCGCCGGGAGTTGAAGTGGCGCTTACAGAAGCGTGGTTGGTTATCGGCCCCTCGAGATTCGCGACAATCAAGTCAGAGCTTTTAAGAGTCTCATCAATGCAGGAAAAAATAAAATTACCTCCTTTTACGTCTACTGCTTTCCGAACAGAGCGGTCAAACATAATGTCGCCTCCAAAAATAATCGTCGCTTGTTTTGACCTCTCCGGCCACAAATAGTTATTGTCCGATGGCTCACGCATCGCGTATTTCTCTGCCGCGATATAAAGAAACAATGCAGCGACAAGCGTAAAAACAAGCGCTACTGCGTATTTTAAACGCGACATCTATTCAATGATTCCGGCTAGAGAGTGCGGTTTTCCTTCCATTATTGAAGCGTTTGTAATACGGGTAAATTTGGCCTTTTTGTGAAATTCCTTGAGATTGCGCGCGCCGACGTAGCCCATTCCGACTTGTACGCCGGAAATAAGGGTGGCTACCACGTCCGCGACAGGACCCTTGTAGGGCACCAATGCTTCTACGCCTTCCGGCACGGCCTTGCGGCCGTGCGTAAAATAACGCTCTTTCCCTGCCGCACTTTCAATTACTGATTTTGAACCCATGCCGCGATACTCTTTGTATTTTCCGCCATTCTTCTCAACAATTTTACCCGGAGTCTCGTCGGTACCCGCAAAAAGATTGCCGAGCATCACAGCCGAGGCACCAGCGGCAAGCGCTTTCGCGATGTCGCCCGATGTGCGGATGCCGCCATCGGCAATAACGGGTACACCTTTCTTTTCTGCGACCGACACAACCTCAAGAATCGCGGAGAGTTGAGGCACGCCAACTCCTGAAATTACGCGTGTTGTGCAGATAGAACCGGGGCCGACTCCCACTTTTATGGCATCGGCAAATTTACATGCTTCCCTCGCGGCCTCGGCTGTTGCGATATTACCGAAAATCATTCTTGCATGCTTAAGCGACTTTTTTATTTTCTTCGCGCTCGTTACAACATTCAAATTGTGTCCGTGAGCGCAATCAATCACAACCACATCGCATCCTGCCTCGTCTAGCGCTTTCGCCCTGTCGGTGGCAAATGGCCCGCACGCGGCTGCAACTCGGACCCCTGCGGACTTCACTTCCTTCACCATTCTCACCTGCTCCTCAATAGAGCAGTTGCGATGTAGAACGCCAAGTCCTCCGAGACGACCTAGCGCAATAGCCATAGGAGTTTCCGTAACGCGATCCATCGCGGCAGAAAGAAACGGCACCGCGAGATTAATGCCGCCAATGCTTGTTTTAAGCGACGCTTCCGCGGGCTCCATGGCGGAGGCGGCAGGGCGGATGAGTACGTCGTCAAATGTAAAACCCTCGTTTAGAATCTTAGAAACCATGGCCTATTATAGGCGGAAGGGCGAAAAAATCAATTGCCCCTATAAACCGTAGCGACAAGCGCGCGGTGGTCGCTTAAACCCGATACCATTTCTACATCTGAAACCGCATACGCCGAAGAGGTATGTCTTTCTCATTCAATTCCTGAATAGTCGCAACGCCAGGCAACTCTCGGCGAAGGAACGGAAGAGCATGGTCGAGGTGATAGGAGTTCTCGACGTTAAGCGAGATTAGTTTAATGGATGTGGACTGTTCGGAATCCTTCATTTCGCCCTACTTTGCTTAACCGCCGCCTTGATGAACGCGTTGAAAAGCGGATGCGGCGAGAGCGGGCGGGCGAGGAATTCCGGATGAAATTGCGTCCCGAGAAAGAACGGGTGTACGCTTTTTGGAAGCTCGGCAATTTCCATTAGTACGCCGTCGGGTGAGCGGCCGGAAAATACAAGTCCGGCTTTTTCTAATTTCTCAATATATTCCGGATTCACTTCGTAGCGATGCCGGTGGCGCTCGGAAGTAGATTTCTTGGCATACGCCTCTTGTGCGATGCTCCCGGGAGTCAATTCGCACGGATACGCGCCAAGACGCATCGTTCCGCCGTAGTTCTTCTTTGCCATCTTCTCTATCTGCTCGGGTAAAATTGCGATAACCGGATTCGTTGTTTTCTCGTTTATTTCGGTCGTGTGCGCGTCCTTGAGCTCCGCAACATTTCGCGCAAACTCAACGGTCATCAACTGCATGCCGTAACATAGTCCGAAATATGGAATCTTTTTCTCGCGCGCATACTGTATTACTCGTATCTTCCCTTCTATACCAGTCTCGCCAAAACCGCCTGGCACTAAAACTCCGTTATATCCTGTGAGCTTCTCAAGATTCTTCCCTTTCTCGAATTGCGAAGATGAGATGTAATCAATAACCGGCATAACTTCCGCCGCATAGCAAGAATATTTAATCGCTTCAAGAACGGAAATGTATACGTCAGATAGTACGAAGTCGCCTGAATCAAAATACTTGCCGACTACTGCAATTTTCACTTCTCCTTCTCCGTTTTTTGAGCGACTAACAAATTCTTCCCAGTCCTTCAGGTCAACAGTCGGCGAGCATTTGTTCATCTTCAATATTTCGCAAAGCTGTGCTGATAAGTTATCTTTTTCGAAATTGAGCGGGACATCGTAGATGCTCTTCACGTCTGGCGCCGATATGACGTTCTCCGGCTTCACATTGCAGAAAAGGGCTATTTTCTGTCGGCGCTTCTCATCAATCGCAATCGGAGCGCGCGCGATGATTATGTCCGCAAACACTCCCGCGCCATTCAGAGTCCGAGCGGCGTACTGCGTCGGCTTCGTCTTCATCTCCCCGATTGAATTTGGCACAGGCAAGTAACTTACCAAGACAGTCGCCACATCATCAGGGTGCAGTGTTTTCATCATACGGATTGCTTCGAGAAATAGAATGTTCTGGTACTCGCCCACTGTCCCGCCTATCTCAATCGTTGTCACATCAGCACCAGAGTCCTCGGCTGCTTTTTCTATGCGAGAAATTACTTCGAGCGGAATATCGGGCACGACCTCTACGCACTTACCGTCATATTCGAGATTGCGCTCGCGCTTGATGACAGAAAGATACACGGAGCCCGTCGTCATGTAATTAATGGACGGAATACTTTGATTGAGAAATCGTTCGTAATTGCCCATGTCCTGGTCGGTCTCTAGGCCATCTTCCAACACAAACACCTCTCCGTGGACTGTCGGATTCATGGTCCCGGCGTCAACATTGATATACGGATCGATTTTCAGCGCGGTAACAATAAGCCCGCGAGCTTTTAGGAGAGTGGCAATTGAAGAAGACGCGATTCCTTTGCCGACGCCCGACATTACGCCTCCCACTATGAAAATATATTTATGTACTGTACCCGCACGCATCATGAACCATATACTATCACGTGTGCAAATATCTACGTACCGCCAAGTAACTGGATAAGGCGCCCAGAGCAATTCCGGAGGCCATTATTACGAAGAAAATGATAGGGAACGAACCTGCATAATACGCAAAAGCGTTAAATGTGCCTAAAAAACGCTGTAGGGGCGCGCTTATATAGAGAGTTATTGGATAGAGCAATATCAGTACAATCAACCCAGAAACAAATCCGTATAATATTCCGGTAATCATGAAAGGCCCCCGGACGTACCACCTGCTGGCACCGACTATATTCATCACTCCTATCTCGTCGCGTGACGTATAAATCGCAAGACGAATCGTGTTGAATGCGATGAGAAGCGACGCGAGCCCCATGATTATGGAAACTATCGTTCCTAAGCGCCTTGTTGTATCGATGATATTAGTCAGCCTGTCTATGGCAGTTTTGTTCTGATAAAAATTGACTTTGTCTATAGAGGAGCCGGCGATCGTTCCGCTCGACTGTTGGGTACTCAAGAACTTTGCTATTGCTTCATATTGAGAAGTTTGTTTGGCCCGCACTTCAAGAGAGGCACCGAGCGGATTGTCTTTAAGTTCATCAAGCGCTTGGATGGTAAGCTGATCGTTCTTGTGCCTCTCTCTAAATTGCGCGAGTGCGTCGTCGCGGCTCATGAATGAAACTGATGCAACTTCTGGAAGCGATTCAAGCATTTTTTGCACATCAGTAATCTCTGCGTCAGTCGAATTTGTTGTGAAATATACTTTTACATCAACCTTTTGCGTTAGTTGAACGAGAGTCGCATTAAGCGCCGATCCGAAAATCATCAATCCTGAGATTACAAATAGGGTAAGCGTCATTATTGATATGGCCGCGAGAGATACGAATCCGTTTCGTATGAACCCGATAAGTCCATACCTCGCGACTCTTTTTATGTTTAGCCAGAGACTCATAGCAAATAGCTTGTAGCCAGTAGCTGGTAGCCAGGGAAGAAAACATCTGTCCATTTACAAGCTACTGTCTGCATGCTACTTGCTGAATTATATGACATATCGATTAGCGTCTAGAGATAATAACATCATATAACATTTTTTCTTGATATTTTCTGGCTACAGGCTACAAGCTACCGGCTATTAGCTAAAGTGTGTACTTCCCCTCCCTGTCATCACGTATCAATCTGCCTTGATCCATTGTCACCACCCTCTTTCCGACAGAATCCACAATTGATCGGTTATGAGTGGCTAACAACACTGTTGTTCCAAGATTGTTTATCTTTTTCAGGATTTCCACAACATCATGCGTGTTTATGGGATCCAAATTTCCAGTCGGCTCGTCTGCAATCAGCACGGCCGGCTGATTAACTATGGCGCGCGCTATTGCGACCCTCTGCTGTTCGCCTCCGGAAAGCTCCAGTGGAAAACTCCACATCTTGTCGGCCAACCCTACCAACTCAAGCACATGGGGAACATCTGCCTTGATATCATCATCGCCCTTGCCCGCCACCTCAAGCGCAAAAGCAATGTTCTCATAAATGGTTTTTGTTGGAAGCAGACGAAAGTCCTGAAAAATCGTGCCTATGTTGCGCCTCATCTTCAATAATTCAGAGTTTGATAAGTCGTTGATTGAACGGGAATTGAAGTAGACCAAACCAGATGTTGGAATTACCTCCGCAAACAACATCTTTAATAGCGTCGTTTTTCCCGCGCCCGAATGCCCAACAATAAACACAAATTCACCCGGCTCAATTGAAAGAGTTATGTCTTCCACCGCATGCTGGCCGCCGTTATACACCTTTGTGACTTTGTCGTAGTGAATCATGCCAAAAAATAAGGAGTGTAGCGACTATATTTTTTGAGCACCCGCCCAAATTTCTCATACGCGCTCTCACTCAACATATTCAAATAGTTTATCACAGACTGAAATAAGATAGAAAACATTATTGCGTGAGAAATTTAGGCGGGTAGGCATTTCTAACTCGCTTCCCGCCTGCGCCGAAGATTCGGCGGCGCAGGCGCTCCTAAGAACTGCCCAAATCTTTCTCCGCGTCAATAAATGATTGGACGTCGCCATCCAACACTTTGTCCGTATTGTGTTCTTCGTGTTCCGTGCGATGGTCTTTCACGAGCTTGTACGGGTGCAGTACGTAGGAACGAATCTGGCTTCCCCATTCGATTTTCGTTGTCGCCGCCACGGAAAATCCTCGCGATTTTTTCGTCTGCGCTTCCTCGCGCATTTTAAAAAGTTTTCCGCGAATCATTTCCAGCGCCTTCTCGCGATTCTGAGCTTGACTGCGCTCAGAGGTAACTTGAACCGAGATTCCCGTAGGCGTGTGGGTCATTCGCACGGCTGTGTCGCGCTTGTTTACATTCTGCCCGCCGGGACCTCCCGAGCGCGCGACGGAAACTTCCAGCTCATCGTCCGGAATATGCAGTTCGCCCACGTCCGGAAGTTTCGGCAAAACCTCAACCATTGAAAAAGATGTCTGCCGTTTCCCTGCGGAATTGAATGGCGACATTCGCACAAGCCGATGTACTCCCGCCTCATTCTTCAATGTGCCATAAACGCCAGCTTGCCCTGAGCCTGTCGAATGGGAACCCAAAACCTCAAACGAAAGGCTTCGGTATCCGCCGACTGAATTCTCATTGGCGGATAGAAGCGACGTGCGCCATCCCTTGCTCGCGACATATTTGCTGTACATGCTGAAAAGAATTCTTGAGAAATCTTCGGCATCGTCCCCGCCCGCGCCGGAGATGATGGAAATAATCGCGTCATTTTTGTCGCACGAACCGCCTCCCGCGAGTGTCTGCTTCAGCTCCTGATATTCTTTGAGCGTCGCTTGCGCTTTTTCCTTGTCGCTCCAAAAATCGGGCGAAGCCATCGCCGTTTCAATTTCCGCTATTTGCTTTTCGATACTGGTCTTATCCATGGAGCCGCCTCGCGGAATCGAACCGCGGACCCCAACTTTACGAAAGTTGTGCTCTACCAACTGAGCTAAGGCGGCAAATTAGAGTGAACCATGAATATATCATTTTTGCGACAAATTCGCTTCTTTCGCGTATATCTTCAAGAACTGCAACAACTCTTACAGAACACACCAACATTCTCAAGTTTGTAAGGATGTTTTAAACGTGTTGAAATGATTTTAGAAACCGAACAAATAGTTTGCCGTATGGTGATAGAGTATGCTCCACAAATTTACCGCGGTATTTTTTATTGATAAGCCCGCTATTTTGAAGTCGCCGAGTGTGCTCGCCTAATGTCTTTTCATTCGCGCCAAGCGTTCTTACAATATCTTCAAGAGTGATTCCGCCACTTTCAGCGACGAGAAGTAAAATCTCGATGCGGTAGTGGTTCGCCATTCCTTTCAGGTGTCGCTCCATTTGTTTTGCGGTTTTCATTGCCATTTTTTTAATCATACATCATCCTTATATTCTCAAGTTTGTAAGGATGTGTATATCTTGCGCGACTATTTTTGTCTATGGAAAAGTCAATCGCGAGGGTTGTCGGCAATCACTAGAATATCCTCTCTAAATTTCTTTACTGACAGTGTTTTAAACCGCAGTGCGTCTACAATTTTGTCGCTCCCTTTTCCCGAAACGGTGACTGCCTCCCTCCCACCTATTATTATCGGTGCGTAAAAGACGTATACTCTGTCAACCGTCTTCGCGTCAATAAAACTTCCCAGAGTTTCTCCGCCGCCTTCCACAAAAACGCTGACGATTTCCTGTTTCCGCAATTCGGCAAGGAGTTTTTTGACATGGATTCTCGCTCCACTGAAAGTAAGAACTCGTATTCCGCGTTTTTGCAGCTCCTTTATCTTCTTTTTCGGAGCGCCAGAGGTCGTTGCGATTATGACATTCGCGTCGCGAAGTACTCGCGCGTTTTGCGGAATGCGCAGGTGCGAGTCCACGATTATCCGCACGGGGTCTTTCTTTCCTTTCGTTCGCGCGCCCAGATGCGGGTTGTCGCGAATTATCGTGTTCACGCCGACAAGAATCGCGTGGTATGCACTTCTTAATCCACGCGCAAAACGCCTCGCCTCCTCGCCGGTAATCCACTTTGAGTCGCCGGTTCTCGTGGCAAGTTTGCCGTCCAGACTCATGGCGAATTTAAGAGCGACGAATGGCTTTTTCTTTTCGTGAAAAACAAAAAAGGCCTCGTTAAGGGCGCGCGCTTCTTTTTGCCTCGCTCCGACCGAAACGGGAATGCCGAATTGCTTGAGTCTGGCTATTCCATGCCCCCGCACTTGCGGATTCGGGTCTATGGCGGAGCAGACGACTCTTTTTATCCCCGCGTTAATGAGCGCTTCCACGCACGGCGGAGTCTTCCCGAAATGGGAACACGGCTCAAGATTGGCGTAGAGAGTGGCGCCGGAGGCGTCCGCGCGCGCGGCAGAAAGGGCTTCGATTTCCGCGTGCGGACTGCCTGCTCTCCTGTGGTATCCCCTGCCTATAATCTTCCCGTTCTTCACGATGACGGCGCCGACCATCGGATTCGGGTTCGTCCAGCCAAGGCCTTTAACCGCCAACTTCAAGGCCTCGTCCATAAATTTCTCATCTTGTGCGCGTATACTTCCCATAATTCGTTACAACTTTTTAAGATGGTGGCCAAGCTTCTTTTTCTTAGTTGAAAGATACGCGGCGTTTACTTCGTTGTGGGAGATTTCCAACGGCACACGCTCCGCGATTTTTATTCCGAACGAGGAAAGTTGCCTTTCCTTCTCCGGATTATTGGTCAACAACTTTATTTTCTTCGCGCCCAAGTCTTTTAATATCAGTGCGGCAACTTCGTAATCACGCGCGTCTGCGGAAAATCCAAGCGCGTGATTCGCGTCTACCGTATCGTACCCTTCGTCCTGAAGCGCGTATGCTTTTATCTTATTTCCAAGTCCGATTCCCCGCCCTTCTTGATTTAAGTATACGATTATCCCGCTCCCCGACTTTTTTATGATTTCCATGCTTGCCTGAAGTTGTTCCCTGCAGTCGCACCGGAGTGAACCGAACGTGTCGCCCGTGAGACATTGCGAGTGGACCCTGACGAGTACGGGTTTCTTTTCAACGTCTCCATGTATAAGCGCTACATGTTCGAGGTCGTCGAAAGTAGAGGTGTAAACAATTATGCGAAATGTTCCGTGCCGTGTGGGAAGCGTGGATTCCGAAAATCGAGCGACTCCGTGTGGAGACTGGAGCAGATGGAGAGGATGCGCGCGAAGGTATCGCACAATATCCTTTATCGCGACAATCTTTATTTTCAGTTCACGCGAAAACCGCGCGATTTCTGCTCCCCTCGCCATACGGCCATTCTCTCCGACTATTTCGCACAAGACTCCGGCGGGAGTCCTGCCCGCCAGGCGCGCGAGGTCGACCGCCGCCTCGGTATGCCCCTCCCGCTTCAGCAACCCGCCAGTTCGCGCAACGAGACCGAACACGTGGCCCGGTTTTACGATGTCCTCCGCGCGCGATTTTGGGTTTGCGAGAATGCGGATTGTTTTCGCCCTGTCGTACGCGGAAACTCCCGTCGTGATGCCTTTTTTCGCGTTCATCGAGACCGTGAAATTCACGCCCGTCTTTTCGGTGTTCTGGCTCAAAGGGACCATCGCGGAAAGCCGGAGATTATGCGCCTGCGAAGGAGTAATCGCGGCGCAGACAATTCCGCCGCCGTACTTCAGCATTGTATTGATGTTCTCTCCGGTCGCGGCATCGGCCGGAATATATAAATCGGCCTCGTTCTCGCGATTAGGGCTGTCAACAACGATGAGCATCCGGCCTTTTTTCACCTCCTCAATCGCCTCCGGTACCGTGCAAAAGTCTCTCACACCGTTAGAGGCAGGTCGCGTTCGCGTTTTATGTGGAAATGATTTAGTCATAGTTGTACATTTTCTAGATGGTGAGGATTTCGATTATATCTTGTGCGACCGCGGTCTCTAACGGGGTCATATTTTAGAGATGAGTTGAATCATCGCAAGCGCTGTTTCCGCGGCTTCTACGCCTTTGTTTTCCACTTTTCTCGTGGCACGCTCTAATGCATCGGCTAAACGATAAACCGCGAGAACCTCAAATATCACGGGAATTTCGTATCGCATGGATACCTCTGCGCATCCGCGCGAGCACTCGTTCGCGATTTGCTCGAAATGATATGTCTTCCCTTTCACTATTGCGCCGAATGTTATCAGTGCGTCATATTTCTTCTTTTTTGCCATTTTCTTGGCAACGAGCGGAACTTCCAAAGCTCCCGGCACACGCACCATTTTTATGTGGCTTTTTGAAACCCCGCGCGCGAGAAGCGTCGCGACACAGCGTTTTTCAAGCTCACACGTGACATTCTCTCGGAACGAAGTTCCTATGATGCCTATGCGTATGTTTTTGATTTTCTTCGCCATATCTATCTTTTTTCACAAAAACTCTCAATGTATTTTGCAAGAACATCCGCTTCAAGGTTGACCAAATCTTTCGGCTTCAGAGTGTGGAACATGGTTGATTCCCATGTATGCGGAATAACGCACACTGAAAAACTGCCAGACCGATAGTTAATCACTGTCAGAGAAACGCCGTTCACCGTGACAGAACCCTTTGGAGCGATGTAGCGGGAAATCTGCTTCGGAACCGAAATTAAAAGTGTGTGTTGATTTTTCTCTTTTCTGATTTCTTTCACTGTTCCAACTGCATCAACATGCCCTTGCACAATGTGGCCGGAAAGAAACGTTTGCGGAGTGGTCGGCAACTCAAGATTTACGATACGTTTAGCAGTCAGTATGCTAAAGTTTGTTCTCTTGAAAGTTTCCGGCATTACATCCGCGACAAAAGTGTCGCCAGATTTTTTTGCGACAGTAAGACACGCGCCATTGACCGCGACGCTATCGCCTCGTTTCAGCGCGCGCGCAATGTCGCGCCCAGCGTGAATCGCGAGCGTGGTCCGCGTTTTGTTAGCGACTGTTCCTGTGTGCGTAATTATTCCGGTGAACATACAACAAAAAAAATCCCCTCATTTCTTCGGGGATAGAAAAGTACCAAAAACGAGCCGGTACCGTTCCCTCTTTCATCCCGACTATACGGTCGGTCGCGGAATCAAACCGCAGTCGTGTCCCGATTTTTCAACCAGAACTCGCGGACTCGTCCATTCGACTACGCTCAGGACTTTACCGCCGATTGGGACTTTCCGCCGAATGGCGAATCACCCAAACCCCGAAGGAGGTTCCACTATACAACACTTTCTGTTTTTATGGAATGAAAGCGCGCGAAGTGTTATGCCTTCAATGCCGCCTATTAGCAACGTAACAGTCGCAAGTTTCCCGCCTGTAAAATTCCTCATCCATATCTATTCCAATGTTCTCAAGAACTTAAGAACACCTAAGGCACGGCGCGTTATTTTGTGTCGAACGGCGTTTTTCTCGTTTCTTTTTATAACAAGGCCAGCTATCGCAAGTCGCCGAATATGTTCCGCGACAGTCTTGTAGTTGATTTTTAACACGGAAGCAGTTTCCTCGACTGACATTTCTGGAGTTCGTTGCAATAATTCGAGAATTTGGATACGTCGATGATTCGAGAAACCTCTGACCAGTCTCTCTAGTTGCCGATAATTCATAGTAGTCATAGTAGTAATGCCTCTCAAAGACTATTCTAGTGTTCTTGAGAACTTAAGCATATCGGTTCCGTGTGATTTTGCAATCATTCATCTGTTATTTGCTCCGCGACTTTGTAAATATCTCCAGCGCCCATCGTGATGATGAGCGTATTGGAATCGTATTCCAAAAGCGCCTTGCGGATTTCATCAAATGAACCCAGCGCGCGGGCATTTCCTCCATGCGCGACAACGGCTTCAGCAAGCGCATGATTTGTTATTCCGGGAATCGGCTCTTCGCGCGCGGGGTAAATTGGCGCGATAATTACTTCATCCGCTTTGGCGAGCGCCTCGCCAAAACCTTTCATTAAATCTCTTGTGCGCGAATAAAGATGCGCGTGGAACGCAACCGCGATTTTTTTGCTCGAGAATTTCTCGCGAACGGCATGAAGCGTCCTTTCTATCGCTGTCGGATGATGCGCGTAGTCGTCGTAGACTTGTGCGCCATTCGGCGTTTCTCCCTTGTATTCAAATCTGCGCCATAAGCCCTTAAAGTTCTTGAGTGCTTCGTCCGCATCGGATTCTGAAATATCAGGAAATGCGGCGCGCGCCGCCGTCTTCGCGGCGCGCGCGTTTTCGCGATTGAATTCTCCGAGCAGTTTGAGCGTTGGTACCGTCTCTTTCGTATAATCGACTACTCGCGATGTTACGCCATTTAAGACAATGCTCATATTCTCGCCGTTCGGAGCCGCAACAACAATTCCTTCCTTTCCCACCGCGCGCGCCGCTTTATTAAATGACTCCAGCATTTTCTCAAGCGTCGAAAAATAATCGGTGTGGTCCCACTCGGCGTTTGTAATCACAAGTATTTCCGGCGAGAGTTTCAGCATGTGGTCTTTGTATTCGCATGCTTCCACGATAAGAAGGTCGTCGCGTCCCTGTAGATAATTCGAGCCGAAATCCGACACGATAGAACCGACTATGGCGCTTGGGTCTTTCCCAGTGTGTTTCAGAGTCGCCGCGAGCATCCCAGTCGTCGTTGTTTTTCCATGAGTCCCTGTCACGGCAATCGTTCTCATATTCTTTGAAACGACTCCGAGCGCTTCAAAGTAGGAC
>MFLD01000034.1:824-5035 GCA_001781465.1 Candidatus Kaiserbacteria bacterium RIFCSPHIGHO2_02_FULL_49_16 | reverse complement strand
CCGACCCAGGCGGCTCATTCTACGACCGCGGAGAGGAGTACGCTCCCGCCGTGTATTTTGCTTCAGATTCCGAGCGCGAGGCGGCAGAGAGTGTTATCGCGCGAATAAATTCGGAGAAGGTGTATGAAAAGCCGCTTGCAATAGCCCTCCTCCCTCGCGCGTCTTTCTATCCGGCCGAGGAATACCACCAGGATTACTACCGCAAGAACTATCTAAAGTACAGTTACTATCGGAACGCATCTGGCAGGGACGCATTCATTGCGAAACACTGGGGCGCGGATACATAGCCGAACGAGATGGTATCGAGCAAGCGTACTTGGACGAGCTTTAAGAAACCTTCCTCGGAGATTTTACGCGCGCAATTGACCTCCATACAATACAAAGTGACGCAGGAGAAAGGCACCGAGAAAGCATTTGCCAACGAATATGCGGATAATAAAGCCGAGGGTATCTATGTCGACATAGTGTCAGGCGAGCCGCTATTTTCTTCGAAAGACAAGTATGATTCCGGCACCGGCTGGCCATCGTTCACGCGGCCTCTTGAACCGGCAAACATCGTGTTACGCGATGAGTTCGGCCTCCTCGGTGCGCGCACTGAAGTGCGCTCGCGGTACGCGGATTCGCACCTCGGACATGTTTTCAATGACGGACCGCGCGACAGAGGAGGATTTCGGTACTGCATGAACTCCGCAGCGCTCCGTTTCGTAGCCAAAAAGAAGCTTGCCACAGAAGGCTACGCAGAATATGCTGGCGCATTCACTATTAATTGAATTGTATGAAGATCAAAGATATTTTTGCAATTACTTCGCTTCCGGTCATCGCGGCCTCGCTCTGTTGCATAACGCCGATTGTCGTCTTGCTGGCAGGCCTAGGTACCGCGACACTCGCATCAACTATGGCCGACATCTTGTACGGAGAATATAGATGGGTTTTCCGTTTGTTCGGGTTCGTTCTGCTCTTGGGCGCGATATTTTTCTATCTGCGGCGACAGCGCGGCATCTGCACGCTCGATGAGGCGAAAAAACGCAGAACTGAGATATTCAATATCGTGCTGATTTCGCTAGCTTTCGGCATAGTCGGATATTTCTTCTTTTTATATGTAGTCGTGCACTACATCGGAGTCTTTCTCGGTATCTGGCGATAGGAAAGGAGGGTTGAGAAAATTAACCTTGCCTGTCCGCATTATTCCATTATTTTTTTCAAAACTAGCAGACAATGTCGAAGTCAACATATTTCTTCTCTGGCACGCGCCACTCGCTTTCTACAGAATCAACGCGTGATAAAAGTGAACCGCGATGAAGTGCCTCTAGCAATTTTTCGAGAGCGCTTTTTTCACCATGCGCGACGACTTCAACCGTTCCGTCATCACGATTTCGCACGAAGCCCTTGATGCCAAGCCTGCGAGCCGTGCGCTGGGTAAAATCACGAAACATAACAAACTGTACTCGGCCATGAACACACGCGCGCAGTTCAGTCATAGTGCCTATAGTTTAATATGAGAGGATAACATCCCCAACTAGCTTTAAATCAAGGGGAGTCCTTGATTTAGAGATCAAGGACTCCCCTTGATTTTCTTGATGCAAGTTCATGTTTCCGAGCATCATGCTAAAATAACCATCCTATGGCACAAGTCATTCTGGTCAATAAAAAGGGCGAAAAAATCGGCGTTTCCGATGTTATGGAAGCCCATATCGGCGAAGGAAAGTTGCACAAAGGTTTTTCGGTGTATGTCTTTCGAAATAAGCGAGCGGAACTTTTGATTCAGAGAAGAAGTCCCAAAAAGATGCTTTGGCCTATGTTCTGGGCTAATACTTGCTGTAGTCACCCGATAAATAAAGAAACGCCGTGCGAGGCCGGTATGCGGAGACTTAAGGAAGAATTAGGATTTACATGCGAACTTACTGAAGGGCCTTCGTTTGTATATCGCGCGGAAGATCCGAACGGAAAAGGAGTCGAGCATGAGTACCTCACGCTACTTATAGGAGATGTGGAGGATATTAAAGTCGTTCCGAATCCTGATGAGGTAGCCGAATATAAATGGGCGAATGTGAATCAATTGATTGACGATATGAAATCAATTCCCTCTCTGTACGCACCTTGGCTCAAACTAGGCCTCCCCAAAATTCTTGAAACATGATTCACCTAGCGATAATTCCGGACGGCAATCGCAGATGGGCCAAGACCCATGGCCTTCCGCCGTGGAAAGGCCACGAAAAAGCGGTGGAGAATTTTCGGACGCTCACGGATTGGCTTAGAAAAAACTCTGATGTTACTGTGCTGACAGTCTGGTGCTTCTCGACAGAAAATTGGAAGCGCGACCCAAAAGAAGTCGGCGCTTTGATGACGATGCTTGAGAATTATCTCCGTAAAGAACGCGGCACTTTTCTCGAAAACGATACGAAATTCACCCACTCCGGCCGCAAAGACCGCATTCCAAAGACACTCGCCGCGCAGATAATAGAGACCGAGCAACTGACAAAGGACTGCAAGAAATTTACACTCAACTTGGCTGTCGACTACGGCGGAAAGGACGAGATAGTTCGTGCGGTAAAGAAAATCAAGACTCCAAATGTTACTGAACAATCAATCCGCGAGCATCTCGACCATCCGGAACTGCCGGCCATAGATGTCATTTTCCGCACCTCGGGCGAGATGCGATTTAGTAATTTTTCCTTCTGGCAGGGGGAATACGCGGAGTGGGTGTTCACTGATAAACATTTTCCTGATGTAACCACGGATGACCTTGCGAATTGCCTTGCAACCTACGGAAAACGGCAACGCCGATACGGAGCATGACCCGCAATTCTTTCGCTCCAGGCAAAATAATTCTGTCCGGAGAATACGCGGTGATTTTTGGTTATGCAGGCATAGCCGTCCCTTCCTCTATCGGAATAGAAGCCGTGTTTGAAGAAGATTCGGCATGCGAGAACATCCTGCTCACTTGGAAGGATGCGGATGAAAAAAGGGCGATTTTGTACGCCGAGAAAATAGTTGCGTTGTGTCATAATAAAAATCCGGAACTCCGGGGCCGACTTGTTATCCATGCGAACCTCCCTCTCGGAAAAGGGATGGGCTCTTCAACCGCACTTGTTATAGCCATCACTCGCGCACTCCTAGGCGAGAGCGCGCGCGAGGAAGCACTTTTCATTGAAAACATTCTGAGCCCCGGAAACAGCGGATTTGACTTCGCCACGATTTGGGAGAATGTCACAGTCCTGTTTCGTAAAGGCACAGGGCCGAAACCTATCGACCTACCGAAGGACATTTTAATAGATGCCCTGCTAATAGATACGGGGCTCCCGAACGAATCCACGACGGAGCTTGTCGCGTGGATGCGAACCCGCGAAACTGAAGTTAGGGAAACATTAAAAAACATCGACAATTGCACAGATAGAATCGTGCGGGGCGAACCTCTGGATCTCGTCATGCGCGATCACAATAAAGCACAAGTATCGCTCGGCGTTGTGCCGAGCGATGTACAGGCACTAATCTCCGATATTGAACAAGTTGGCGGTTCCGCTAAAGTCATAGGCGCTGGTAGCCGCGTTGGCGGCGCGGGAATGGTACTCGCGCTTGGAGACCAGAAAGAAATTCTTGGAATTGCAGGTCGGAGAAATTTACCCATAATGGGGCTTTGATATGTCTATTAGATGCGCCGTTTCCACTCCGAATATCGCCCTTATTAAATATTGGGGCAATCGCAACGAGGAGTGGCGCTTGCCAGCCGCGGATTCCCTTTCGTTCACGCTCGATAATCCAACTGTCGAAGTTGCCGTTGACCATTCCGAGAAGTTCTCGGCTCGCAGTTTTGACCCAGACGGAACTGAACGGCCTCTAACCGACAAAGAGAGTAAGCGGCTGGAGAAACATTTCCTTCTCGCAAAGAAATATCTTGCTCTAATCGGCGCTGGAGACGCATTCCCCCGCTCCGCCGCGCTCGAGGTCAGGTCAAGGATTCCGCGAAGTATCGGGCTGGCATCCTCGTCTGCTGTCTTCAGCGCACTTGCCGAAAGCTACGCTGGATTCGCAAAGCAATTGTCGCGTCGTGATGTTAGTGTCATCGCCCGTCTTGGTTCCGGTTCGGCGTGCCGTAGTGTATTCGGAGGATTCTCCGCGTTCATTGCCGGAAAAGGAGAATCTATCGGCGCTTCGTACGCAGAGCAAGTCGCTCCGGCAAATCACTGGAAATTATGGGATATCATAATCGTGCC
>MFLD01000034.1:0-812 GCA_001781465.1 Candidatus Kaiserbacteria bacterium RIFCSPHIGHO2_02_FULL_49_16 | reverse complement strand
AAAAGAAACGGGGTCAACGGAAGGGCATGCGCTTGCACACACGAGTCCCCTTTTTGAGGCGCGGCTCCGCGAAATCCCTAGGCGCCAGAAAACATGCATCGAGGCGATATGGGCTAGGGATTTTGAGAAACTCCGGAAAGTTGCTGAGGAAGATTGCCTTGATATGCATGCTGTCATGGCTTCAAGCACTCCATCGCTTCGGTATCTCTCCGACGAGACATACCGCATAATTCGCGAAATCGAGAAACTCCGAGCTCGCGAGCATCTGGCAGTTCTATACACAATGGACGCCGGCCCTACCGTACACCTAATTTGCGATGAGAGCGCTCTTCCCGCTGTGCGCGAATATGCCAGTGCGCAGGATGAATACACAGTCTTTGAGGCAGGAATTGGAAATGGTTCACATATTCTCTAACCTGCATATCCGCTTGACACCACCACGGGCTCCCTCAAAGAGAAACGTGCGTCATGTGGTTGTATACGGTAGTTGTACATATGTACAACTACCGTATACAAACATCCAACCTCGCCTCCATGGTGTGGTGCGGCGTAAAGCGGGTATGCCAATTCTCTAATTCTTCTATATAATCGCCCTTGATGGACCTGCGCAATCTTCCGCCAGAATTAGATGCCAATGGACGTGTTTTAAAACGCCGAACTTTGATTGAGCAAGAATTGAGTGTGAATCTCTCTGAACTACAAATTTCTCCCTCGCAAATCGGCATGGCGGATGAACAAAATTGCGAGCAGATGTTCGGAGCAGTTCCTATACCTGTCGGCCTCGCAGGACCCTTAAAGATTCAGTTCAGTTC
>MFLD01000033.1:7215-7328 GCA_001781465.1 Candidatus Kaiserbacteria bacterium RIFCSPHIGHO2_02_FULL_49_16 | reverse complement strand
TGGGTTCGAGAAACGCGACACCAATGTATATCGCTTGAAACTCTAAACAATTACTTCTCTTCACACAATTTGTTATGCACACCCTTGTGGTGCAGATATTGTATTTGGGTAGA
>MFLD01000033.1:0-7160 GCA_001781465.1 Candidatus Kaiserbacteria bacterium RIFCSPHIGHO2_02_FULL_49_16 | reverse complement strand
ATTCTTGTGGCTCGTAGTGCGTGTATATCTTGGGTACGAATGGTTCACGGCCGGATGGGAGAAAATTCATAATCCCGCGTGGGTGGGGGATTCCGCCGGCGCCGCGCTTACGGGCTTTATCAAGGGCGCGTTGGCGAAGACAGCGGAGTTCTGCAAGCCCGCGCCGGCGCCGTGTCATCCGGATGTGCAGGGGTGGTACGCGGCGTTTCTTGAGAATGTGGTTCTTCCGAACTCGGCTCTATGGTCATATATGGTCGCGTGGGGCGAAGTAATAATCGGCGTTGCGCTCATCCTTGGGCTGTTTGTGGGCTTGTTCGCCTTCTTTGGTTCATTTATGAATCTCAATTTTCTGCTCGCGGGCACCGTTTCTGTAAATCCGATATGGATAACATTGGGAGTATTTCTCGTTCTCGCGTGGCGAGTTGCGGGATATTGGGGACTAGACCGGTTCGTTCTGCCGATAATTTCTAGGCGGGCGCGTTCGCAAAATTTCCGCAACTAGAAATTCTGGCAGTCTGACTGCCAGATGTCCTGTCGGTTGCGTCATTGCGAGCAACGGGAAGCAATCCATGGGACCCTACAAATATTATTCTGGATTGCTTCGCTACGCTCGCAAAGACGGAATACCAGTACTTTTGCGTATGATCCAAGAAGGTCTGACCTTCTTTTTTCAATTATTTAGCAGTCAGACTGCCAGAATGTAATTAACAACAGTGGCCTTGCAAAAAATGAGGGGGGGGGTAGCATTGGTTTAGGCCGCGCGGAAAGGAAGCGGCACATATACGGTAGTGGGGTTGTCCCACATGCCGATTTTTTCACAAGGAGGTTGTATGAAAATCACCTGTGGCCGCGGTTTCCGCGGCGGCTGAGCTCTGGTGCAGAGCGTGCGAGTGAGGTCTGAATTTTAGCTCTCGCCCGCCAGCCATGGCCTCGGATGAACATCTCCGGGGCCTCATCTTTTTATCACCGACATTTAGCAGTCAGACTGCCAGAAATCTGGCAGTCTGACTGCTAGAACCTGCACACATTGCTCCAGAATGGTAAACTCAAAACATGCGATACATCTCAACCCGAGGAAATTCGGAGTCTCGAGAGTTCAAGGAAATATTGCTTGAGGGACTCGCGCCGGACGGCGGGCTTTATGTGCCGGAACAATATCCGAAGTTTACGGACGCGGAGCTTGATGATTTGCGCGGTAAGACATATCAGGAAACCGCTCTCAACATTCTTCGGACTTTTATCACCGACATTCCGGAAGAGGATTTGCGTGGGATTATCGCACGCACATACACGAAAGAAATTTTCGGAACAGATGCAATCACTCCGCTCAAGCATCTTGAAAAAGGGCTTTCGCTTCTGCAACTCTCGAACGGCCCGACATTGGCGTTTAAAGATGTGCCCCTGCAGTTGCTTGGCAATTTGATGGAGTATGTGCTTGAAGAGCGGGGGAGCGAACTCAATATTCTCGGCGCAACTTCGGGCGACACCGGCTCCGCGGCGGCGTACGCGCTCAAGGGAAAAAAGAACATTCGCCTTTTTATGCTCTCGCCCTATGGCCGAATGAGCCGTTTTCAACAACGGCAGATGTACACGCTCAATGAGCCGAACATATTTAATATCGTGGTAAATGGAACATTTGACGATTGCCAGACAATAGTGAAAGAAGCGAACGCAGATGCAGAGTTCAAGAAAAAGTACAAGCTAGGCGCTGTGAATTCCATCAATTGGGCGCGCATTTCCGCGCAGATTGTTTACTATTTCTACTCTTATCTGCGGTTGACAAAGGACAATTCTAAAAGAGTTGCGTACGCGGTGCCGAGCGGGAATTTCGGTAACGCGCTATCCGCGCACATCGCCTCAAAAATGGGTTTGAATATCGAGATAATAGTGTGCACGAACGAAAACGATGTACTCGACCAGTTTTTCAAAACGGGAATCTATCGCGTACTGAAAGGAAACGATGTCAAAATTACCTCGAGCCCCTCTATGGACATCGCGTCGGCCTCTAACTTTGAGAGATTTATTTTCGACTATGTCGGGCGGGATTCCGCAAAAGTGCGCGTGCTGTGGAAGGAGCTTAATCAGAAGAGAGAGTTCGACATCGGCAGAATAGAGCCGAGAGTCCCGTTTGGAATTACTTCCGGAAGCGCAACTGATGCGGAGGTTCTAGATACAATCCGCATAGTATACAAAAAGTATGCCGTTGTAATTGACCCGCACACGGCGGTTGCCATGAAAGTTGGGCTGGAGAAGTGCGAGAAAGGCGTACCGCTTGTGGTTATTGAAACGGCGCAGCCGGCGAAGTTTGCCGACACAATTCGCGAGGCGCTCGGCATTGAGGTTCCCGCGCCAAAAGGATACGAAAATCTTGCGAATCTTCCAGAAAAGACGACACGCATAGAAAACGACGCTGAATTAGTTAAGAAATTCATTGAGGAAAATACCTAAGGTCTCACCTCAAATGCAGAATTCCCGAGGAGAGACCTTTGGAGGTGGCGTGATTTTAGTTTCTGTGGAAGACTATAGACATGGAACTGCAAAAACCCATAGCGCTTGCCGAATTAAAAAAGGCGCGCAGGCCGATTAGAAACATTAATATCGAGCATAAAGAAAGATTAACCGAGCTCGAAAAGTTTGCTGTCTGGATTACCGAGCGCGTCGGCACGATGGGCTTTTTCTTCATCATCTTCACATGGACATTGCTGTGGCTTGGCTGGAATATTTACGCGCCCGCAGAACTTGCGTTTGATCCGTATCCCGCATTTGTTTTGTGGCTTTTTATATCCAACATGATACAAATTCTTCTCATGCCGCTTCTGTTGATAGGACAGAACCTGCAGGGCAAGCACGCGGAAGCGAGAGCAGAAGCCGAATTCGAAACGAACTCCAAGGCGGAAAGAGAGATTGAAACTATTCTGGCACATCTGGAGAACCAGAACAATGTCCTAAGAGAGATTTCTAAGAAGCTTGATAAGTAATTAAGCTCACTTTTTCAAGTGCAGAACTTATAGCGCCAGAAAATGCCGCGAGAAGGTTTCCTATTAAAAAGGTACACAGAATATGCGCGCAATCGATAATCTTCTCAATAAAATAACAATGTATCGGCTCGTGCTTTACGAGTTGATAGCTCTTCTAGTCGCCGCGGCGATTTTGGGATTTTTCGGGATTTTACCGTATACGCCTGTCAATCTCACGTTTTCTGTCTCGTATATCGTCGCTGTTGCATGGATAGTGAATAAATTGTTCGCTTTAGTTTTTAAGGCGCCATCAAACCCCGAATCCACATACGTTACGGCGCTGATTTTAGCTCTGATTATTACGCCAGCGGGTTCATTCTTAGATTTGAGTTTCCTTTCGCTTGCGGGATGGGCATCCGCGCTTGCTTCCGCTTCGAAATATATTTTTGCGGTGCAAAAGAAACATCTTTTTAACCCGGCAGCTATTGCCGTGGTGATTACCGCATTCGCACTCAATGCATCGGCAGAATGGTGGGTGGGCACGATTCCCATGTTGCCGTTCGTGCTTATCGGCGGATTTCTTGTGACCCGAAAAATCCGGCGTTTTGATTTGGTATTGGGATTTCTAGCATCGGCGTTTATAGGAGTTGTTGTATTAAATGTCATAAATGGCGGTAATTTTGCCTCGGCAGTTACAAACGGATTTCTCAACAGTCCTATATTTTTTCTAGCTACCGTTATGTTGACGGAACCATTAACAACGCCTCCAACCATATGGCTACGGATTCTTTATGGAGTATTCGTCGGACTTCTGTTTTCTCCGAAGGTTCATCTAGGGTCTATATATTCAACGCCGGAACTTGCCTTGATTGTTGGAAATATATTTTCTTACATAGTAAGTCCGAAACAAAAACTTGTACTCAAGCTTGCGGCACGAAACCAGCTTGCCACCGACACGTACGAATTCGTTTTTTCAACCGACAAGCGCGTGAAATTCAAACCCGGCCAATACATGGAATGGACGCTTACACACAAAGAATCGGATACGCGCGGCATACGACGCTACTTTACGCTTGCCTCGTCGCCCTCCGAAGAGAATGTGCGCCTCGGCGTGAAGTCTTATCCGAATGGCAGCAGTTTTAAGAAATCTCTTTTTGCAATGAAAGAAGGGGATAGCGCGGTCGCTTCGCAATGCGCTGGAGATTTTACTTTGCCGTGGGACAAGAATAAGAAATTAGCATTCATCGCGGGAGGCATCGGTGTCACGCCTTTTCGCAGCATGATTAAATATCTTTTGGATAAGCAGGAGTCGCGTCCCATTGTGCTTTTATACTCAAACAAAACTCCGGCGGATGCGGCATACAAAAGTTTCTTCCAAGAGGCCGCGCAGAAACTTGGTTTAAAAACTGTGTACGCGTTCACAGAAAAAGGGGCCGTACCGAACGGCATCCCAGGCGTCGCGGGTCCGCTTGACGCGCAAACGATTGCGAGGGAAGTTCCTGATTATCGGGAAAGAATTTTCTATCTTTCTGGTCCGCATGGAATGGTTACCGCTTTTGATGACATCCTTCTTGGAATGGGAGTAAAAGAAAGCATGATAAAGAGAGATTATTTCCCGGGGTTTGCGTAATACTTTTACTTTCCGAAGTCTGAAATCCAAAACCGCCCATCGAGGGCGGTTTTGGATTCCATTCCGTGGCGCCGAAGCGCTATACGCTTCGCCCCTAAAGGACTGCCGTCTACAAGTGCACATCCTTGCTTGATGTGCCTGTTTGCAAACCAATCGCAAAGCTCTTTGGCAAACAGGGAGCACCCGCGAAATCACAGTCGCCGACGCAAAAGCGTCGCCTCGTTAATTTTGTGGAGGTGTCGGGTATCGGACCCGAGTCCAAAGAAAGATGTGTGAATGTGTCTACGAAGCGTAGGTCATCTTGTCAGAAAATAAATTCTGATTTCGGATGCATATGTATAAGATGAACAGAATCATATGAATCCTAGTCCTATGTCTTAAACGAGCGCGGGACCGCGCTCGTCAGTGCTTGAAATTTGTGACGCCCACTCAACTCTAATCAAGCATCAAGCTGGTGGACGGTCGCTTAGGCTAACGCGTAAGCGAACTGCAGGTCTGCCGCCTGTATAGGCGACAAAACTGCCCGTGCTACTTTGTTCGCACTTGGGTTTTTGAATGTTTTTAGGAATTCATTCAATTCCGCAACGCGCAAACACACGCCGATTTCTCTGTCGAAGCCAGTCACCCCCCGATTGCATTTTAAGGTTCGCTCAAGGTTCGACCTTAAGAAAGCCCAAGGTCGAACCTTAGAATTCGGCGAACCTTCGGATTCAAATGCAATCGGGGACCGGCTGGTTATTTATTTTTCAAAGTTCTGTCTATCCTGCGCTTTTCCTCGCGAGCGCGGATGGAGTGTCTTTTATCCTCCTTTTTCTTTCCGCGCGCTATCGCGATTCCGAGCTTCAATCTGAAGCGTTTATTGTACACCGAAAGAGGCACTATTGTCAATCCTTTTTCGGATTCCGCCGATGCAACGCGCGCGATTTCTTTTCGCGAGAGAAGAAGCCGGCGCGTTCTCTCGGGGTCGTAGGATTTCGGCGCGTTAGCTGGCTGCCAAGCAGGGATTGAAGCCCCAACAAGGTATGCCTCGCCACCGCGAGCGACGACATGCGCACCCTTCAAAGAGCCGTGCCCCGCGCGGAGGGACTTCACTTCAAATCCGTGCAACTCCAAACCCGCCTCCAGTGTTTCAAGGATTTCATAGTCAAAACTGACACGCTTATTCTCGATAAAGCTCATGGCAAAACTATATCATGTGGCGCTCAGGAAAAGACCTTCATTTATGAGAAAAAACTAGCCGAAATACAGTTAACGGTTATAATGCTCACTCATGGCTTCAATTCCAGAACAAAGAAATCAGAGGCCTCGCAAGCCGCGGGCGCCTATAGGCGCTCCGCAGGGGCCGAGCATTTGGATGCAGTTGATGACGGCTTTTATAGTTTTCCTTTTGCTCTCCGCAGGGTACTCCTCCGTGCGGCAATATATAACCGCGAAAAGCGAGAAGGTGCCGCTCTCGCAGATAGCCGCTGATATCGGGGCGGGAAAGATTTCAGCAGTTACGATTGAGGGCGACATCATAAAAGCGGAGTACGCAGATAAGACGGAGAAAACTTCGCGGAAGGAAACAGAGACATCTTTCACGCAGACACTCGCCAATTACAACGTCGCCAAAGAAAAAATTGACGCGGTGAAGATTGACATAAAAGACGAAGGAGGAGTGCGATTCTGGTTTCTAACTCTGGCGCCCCTGCTCATTCCCGTACTTTTACTCTTCGGTATTATCTGGTATTTGTCACGACAAGTAAAAGCTGGGGGAATGCAGGCGCTCACTTTCGGAAAATCAATGGCGCGCCTCGTTTCTCCAGAAGACGAAGGACAGAGAGTGACATTTGCCGATGTCGCGGGCGCGAAAGAGGCGAAATCGGAACTCTTGGAAATAGTGGATTTCCTTAAGAATCCGAAAAAGTTTTTAGACATAGGCGCGCGGATTCCCAAGGGCGTGCTTTTGATGGGGGCGGCAGGTACTGGGAAAACCCTTTTAGCTCGGGCAGTTGCAGGCGAGGCGGGCGTACCATTCTTCTCGATTTCAGGCTCGGAATTCGTCGAGATGTTCGTAGGTGTCGGCGCTTCGCGCGTACGCGATACGTTTCAAATAGCAAAAAAGGCGGCGCCTTCTATATTGTTCGTTGATGAGATTGACGCGATTGGGCGGGTCCGCGGGTCGGGCGTGGGCGGCGGAAATGACGAACGAGAGCAAACCCTGAATCAAATTCTTGTTGAGATGGACGGATTCGAGGTTAATGAAAAAGTCATCGTTATGGCGGCGACGAACCGGCCGGATGTCTTGGACCCCGCGCTCGTGCGCCCGGGGCGTTTTGACAGGCGCGTAACGATTGATTTGCCCGACAGGAAAGACCGCGAAGACATTTTGAAAGTTCATTCTCGAAAGAAGCCGTTTGGGCCTGATGTGAAATTGGCGGTTATCGCGGAGCGCACGCCAGGATTTTCTGGCGCCGACCTCGCCAACCTTATGAACGAGGCCGCGATTCTTGCCGCGCGCGAAGAGCGCAAAGAAATCACGCAGTACGACCTTATCCGCTCCATCGAGAAAGTTATGCTCGGTCCCGAACGAC
>MFLD01000032.1 GCA_001781465.1 Candidatus Kaiserbacteria bacterium RIFCSPHIGHO2_02_FULL_49_16 | reverse complement strand
AGGTTTATTTTTAAGTCTTTCAACTTTCGTAAGCTAAGCAAGAACCTAAATAAACTGATTGCGCCGCTTTCGAAAGACCGAAATTAAAGCGATGTGGCGGGGCGCAAATCCTCGCGCTGGACGACATAGATTGCCCCGCTGATAAGTGCCAGGCCGACAGGCATCCAGACGGTAAATGTTTCTGTAAGAAAAAGGAATGAGTACAGCGCTAACGATGGTATTTGTGTGCTCAACTCCGATGACAATAAAGACCGTCGGAATCGTCACGCTGAATGCGAGCACCAGGAAGAGCGGCAAATCACTTTTTGGCGGCGGCCGCAGGGAATGCCTGTAGGCCATTATGGGCGCGAGCGCGAGAGATGCCACAAAAAAGCGCAAGAAAGCAAGCAAATACGGGTCGACTGCGCCATTCAAATATTTCAAAATCGGATAGGTAGCCGCGATTCCGGCCATTGAAAGGACCAGTAAAATAGTCCACGAGAGCCTGCTCATATCAACCCCATTCAACAGTAGATGGCGGTTTGTCGGAAATGCGATATACCACGGCACCAACCTCGCGCACCTCGTTTGTAATGCGACGAGAAACTTTGTCGAGGAAGTCGTAAGGAAGCTGTGCAAAGCGAGCGGTAAATCCGTTTACGCTCCAAACAGCCCAGAGCGCGACGACATGCCCGGAGCCCGCGTCGTCTCCTTTGGAGACTGTGTGTTCGGAGCGCGTGAGCGTTGCGCCCGCTTGCCATACTGTTTTGTATAAATCCGCAGAACGCAATTCTTCTATGTAGATTCCGTCTATCGCTCGAGCAATTTTCAGACTTTCGGCTGTAACTTCTCCTTCAATTCGCACGACGAGCCCGGGGCCGGGGAAGGGGTGGCGCACTAGCAAATCTTCCAGAACGCCGATGTCTCGGCCGATAGAGCGCGCGGAATCTTTTACTTCGGTCTCTAGGGGAATGAGTTCAGGGACGGAAAATCCGAGTGCGGTATTGTGATGAAGTTTTATCTGCGCGCGACGCGCTCCCGTCGCGTGTCCATGCCCGCTTTCCACCAGGTCCGTGTAAAGAGTGCCTTGCGCAATGAAATCCGCTCCGAACTCTTTAATTTTCTTTTCCAAAACTTCTTTATAGACGGCTCGCATCGCCACGCGCTTTTCCTCCATACTTTTCTTGCCCTTTAGCGCTTGGAGGAAATTGTCTGTCGCATCAACAATTTCAAGCGTGAGCCAATCCTGTTTGTCGAAATACTTTTTTACATATGCCTCATCGTCCGGGCGGTCTATTCCGCGAATGTAAACTCCCATAATTTTTCCCGAAGTACCCTCGTGAGCGGTCTTCAAAAGATACGCGACGACAGATGAATCCGAACCGCCTGAAAGCGCAATCAAAACTTTCTTATCCGCGATTTGTTTGCGCAGCTCTTCGATTTTACTCTTTGCTTCGCTGTGAGCGGGGAATCGCTCCGTAATTCCGCAGATATTGCAAAAGTTGTCGTATATCTTTTCGCCCTCGGTAGTGTCGCGCACTTCCGGGTGAAATTGAACGCCCCAAAGGTGCCTGTATCTTCCCGCTGCTACAGGCGCGTTGTCGGTGCTACCCAGATTCGTAAGCGCCGAGCTTTCTTCAACCGCGTCTCCGTGAGTTTCAAGCACCTGGCTTTCTTTTTGCAGGCCTGCAAACAGCGGGTCCTCGCCCCGAAGCTTTAATGTGTGAACTCCGAATTCTCGTTTGTCGTGCGGAGTGATTTTCGCTCCAACATGTTTTGCCCACATCTGGAACCCGAGACAGATTCCAAGCAGAGGAATTTCTAAATCAAAAATATTTGCGTCAAACGGCGGGGGCTCATTGTGAACGGATGCAGGCCCGCCAGAAACAATAATTCCTGCTGGTTTTAATAGTTGGACATCCTTTGCAGTTACAGTCGCGGGGTCAGCCACAAGACAGTACACGCCTAGGCGCGACAGAGTTTGGACAATAAGATGGTCGAACTGCGAACCCATTGAGAACAGAAGAATCAACTGTTCCGTCTTTCGCACGCGCATTTCCTCGGCAATTTCCGCAAGAGCTTCAGGAGTGGCTTTCTTGAAAATGTTCAGCATTGCGATGATTTTAGCACAAAGCCGAGAGAGATTTAAGCATTTGCTACAGGCTACAGGCTACCAGCTACGGGCTGGGAGGAGCTGGGGATAACTGGCTTGCAGTGGGAGAAAATGGCATATATTATATAGCAAGTGGGAGAAAGTGGGATTCCCAAAAATAAGGAACGTCGTGACTATATTTTTGGAGAACCCGCCCAAATTTCGAGTCGAAATTTAGGCGGGTGTAAGAAGTTCTAAGCTCGCTTTCGCTCACTAATAACTACTAACATGTTGATTGGAGAATACGAACACACACTGGATGAAAAAAAGCGCGTTTCGTTGCCGAAACCATTCGCTAAAGCGCTGGGCAAGAAAATGGTAATAACGCGCGGACTCGACACATGCCTTTTCCTTTTTTCAGAAGACGCGTGGAAGAAAGTCGCGGAGAAGCTCCAATCGCTCTCTTTTGCCCAAGCCGATACACGCGGGTTCAATCGCTTTCTGCTTTCCGGCGCAGTAGAGGTCGAGCCCGACGGAGCGGGACGAATCCTCATTCCAGACCATCAGAAAGAATTCGCGGGCTTGAAGCGCGCAGTAGTTTTTGCGGGAGTTTCAGATAGGGTCGAGCTCTGGGACGCGAGCGAATGGAAACGTTATAAGACTCGCATCGAAAAACAAGCCGATGCTATGGCGGAGAAGTTGGGAGAGATTGGAGCTCTTTGAATAGTAAGTAGTCAGTAGAAAATAGTAAGTAGAAAAAAGATAAATTTGATTCACTACAGACTACTAACTACTTACTACTAACTAATGATGACATGGAGCTGCTGGGGGAAACATATGAGTCATGCGCACGCGATTCGTTAAATCCTCCAGCAACTCGATGTCATCAATTGAGGGACATCGCGCAGTTCTTTTACATGAAGTAGTGGAGAATCTTTGCATCCAAGAAAGCGATGTGGTCGTAGACGCCACGTTGGGCGGAGCGGGACATGCCAGAGCCATAGCAAAACAGCTTGGAAATGATGGCGTGTTTGTTGGCTTTGACCTTGATGAAAGCGCAATTGAAAGAACCGGAGAAGTTCTTCAAGATTTGCGCAAGCCGACGATTCACTTGATAAATGCCAATTTTAGAGATTTGTCCGCTGAACTTTCAAAACTTGGAATCACTCGCATAAACAAAGCAGTGTTCGACCTCGGATGGAGCGGATACCAGCTTGAAGCGGGGCGCGGATTTTCATTCTTGAAGGACGAGCCGCTCTCGATGTCGTACTCCACCCTCTCTCCGTCTGCGGCACTTACGGCCGCGACAATCGTGAATAAGTGGGAAGAAGAGAATATTGCAGACGTTATCTTCGGATGGGGCGAGGAACATTACTCTCGAAGGATTGCAAAGAAGATTGTTGAGCAACGCGCGAAATCTCCGATAGGCACATCGCTTGAACTTGCGGGAATCATTCGAGCCGCGGTGCCTCCTGCCTACAGGTACGGCCGCATTCATCCTGCGACGCGAACTTTCCAAGCGCTTCGCATCGCGGTCAACGATGAAATTGGCGCTTTGAAGGAAGGACTGTTAGCCGCTTGGAATCAACTTGTAGCCGGAGGGCGAATCGCTGTAATCAGTTTCCATAGCATTGAGGACAGGGAGGTGAAAACCCAATTTCTTCTTTGGGAGAAAGCCGGAGAGGGAAAAAGAATCACACACAAGCCGATATGCGCCGGCAATGAGGAACTAGGAATTAATCCTCGCGCGCGAAGCGCCAAGTTACGGGTTATCGAGAAAATCATTCATTAAATTCGCTATATATGAAGTCCCAATCTACAAATGATTCTAAGACTACGAATGGCCACGAATATAGCGCTTTTAACTTTTGTAGTTATTTGTAGATTGGAATGAATTCGCAGATTGGTACATAAAATTATGGGTGGGACAAAAATACATAAGCCGTCTATATTTCAGATGAAATTGCAGTTTCCCGCGTCGCGGGCTGATTTTGCGTTGGATTCCGAACACCCTTTCGAGCGCGTGGCATTTAATACGTTTCTTGCGGTCCTTACGCTTCTTGTTTTTTCATACATTTATCTTGTCAGTTCATCCGCGCTAAATATAATCGCGCGCAAGGAGGCGCTTGCTCAATCGGCGCAAGTAGGGTCATCTATAGGAACATATGAGCGCGAGTATTTTGCCGTATCGCGAAAAGTGACTCCTGAAGCGGGAACGATACTGGGTCTCGCGCCGGTTTCTAAGACGGCATATGTATTTCGTCCTGGGACAGTTGGTCAGGCGAAAGTTGCTCATAATGAAATCTAGATTCTTGAGCCGTACCCGTTTTCTTTCCTTCCTGTTCATTTTGGTCGCGCTTTTGCTTGTAGTGCGCTTATATTTCGTGCAGATTGTGGACGGTGATGCGTACGAACGTGAAGCACTTGGACAATACGCGATACCAGCATCCCAAATGGATGACCGAAACGACATATTTTTCAAGAAAAAGGACGGAGAACTTGTGGTCGCGGCGGTCATGCAATCGGGCTGGCGCGTCGCTCTACAGCCCAAGATAATTCATGACGCAGTGAGCGTGTACGAAAAATTAGGGGGCATAGTGAAGCTTGATAAAGAAAGATTTTTCGCAAGCGCCGCTAAAGTGAACGACCCATATGAGGAAATCGCTTCCCGCGTTTTGGATGATCAGGCGCTCGAAATAAGAAAATTAAGCATTCCGGGAGTTTTACTTGTGCAGGACAAGTGGCGTTTATACCCTGCGGGGAAGCTTGCGTCACATGCTATAGGTTTTGTTGGCTACAAGGGAAACAACAAAGTTGGCGTATACGGACTTGAGCGATATTGGAACGATACGCTAACGAAAACCACATCCAGTTTATATGTGAATCCATTCGCTGAGATATTCACAAACATTGAGTTACTTTTAGCGAACAACCCAAAGTCACAAGAGGGGGATGTAATCACATCGATTGAACCATTGGTAGAGCAGCGCCTGGAAGAAACATTGGCAGGTGTTATGAAGGCGTACGAGCCGAAAATTGCTGGCGGCATCGTGATGAACCCGCGTACAGGAGAAATCTTAGCACTCGCGGCTCAACCCGATTTCAATCCGAATACTTTCAATACTGTTTCTAACGTTTCCGTTTTCGGGAATCCACTGGCGGATAACATTTATGAAATGGGCTCTATCATGAAGCCGCTTACGCTTGCTGCCGCGCTCGACACGGGAGCGATTACGCCAGAGACGACATACGACGACAAAGGATTCATTATGAAAAGCGGAAAGAAAGTATCAAACTTTGATTTTAAGGGGCGCGGAGTAGTGAACATGCAAACCGTACTGAATGAATCGCTAAATACCGGCGCATCGTTTGCAGTTGATAAAATGGGACACGGTGTGTTTTCCAAGTATGTACATGCCTATGGCCTAGGAGAGGAGACTGGAATAGACCTTCCAAACGAGGCCGTTGGCAGATTGGCCGCCATTGAGAATGGAACGGATGTGGATTTTGCGTCCGCTTCGTTCGGGCAGGGAATCGCGGTAACTCCGGTTGAAATGGTGCGCGCGCTTTCCGCGCTAGCGAACGGCGGGCTATTGCCCGAGCCGCATATAGTAGCTGGAGTGCGCAATAAAACCGGAGTGGTCAGAAACATAGCACTGCCAATTCAGAAACAGGTCCTTAAGCCGGAGACTGCCGAGACGATGTCTGCCATGCTCACGACTGTGTACGACAAAGCTCTCTTAGGCGGGACGCTGAAACAGGAACATTACTCCATAGCCGCGAAAACAGGAACGGCGCAGATAGCGATTCCTGGCGGAGGAGGTTATTATGGCGACAGATTCCTGCACTCATTTTTTGGGTACTTTCCATCGCATGACCCAAAGTTCATAATCTTTCTTTTTGCCGTAGAGCCGCAGAAAGAGATATATGCTTCGCACACGCTCGCGAAGCCATTTCTTGATATAACTAAATTCTTGATAAATTATTACAACATCCCGCCGGATAGGTAGGCGAAGCAGAAGTATCGTGTATGGAATATCGTGTATGGAGTATAGTAAATTCATCAAAGAATATTATGCGCTCCATTTTCTCTCATCGTAATGACCCATTAGATTTTGCAGTGGTATCGGGCTTGTTAATACTGGCATATACTTTTTCTCTCTACTTTTCTGCAAATCTTATGTCGTCCGTTATCATGTATTTCGCTGTTCCCGCCGCATATCTCTGTTGGAGACGCCAGAAGAATTACAAGAAGATAATTCTTGCGTCTGCCACTTTGGGACTTTTGCTTGGAATGGGGTACAACATCGTTGCTGAATTTTATGGCGCATGGATAACGAACTATAACAATTCTATTTTGGATTTTCGCATAATCGGGAAAACACCCATCGGTGATTTTGTTTGGGCATTTCTCATACCGTTTTCAATAATTGTTTTCTACGAGCATTTTCTAGATGACGAAAAGGTAAAATCAATTTCGTCGCATTGGAAGCAGGCAGTTGTTGCGGCTATATTTATTTTTCTGACTCCAGTCATATACTTTGCCTTGCATCCAAATGCAAAACCGCTTCCATTCTCCTATCTAATGGCCGGTATTATTTCCATGCTTCCGCTTGCGGGTCTCTTGTTTAAGCGAAGACGTTTTGTATATAAGTTATTTGTTATAAGCATTTTTTACTTTGTGTTGAATCTGCTGTTCGAGATTAGCGCTCTCACATTGAATCAATGGCGCTTTCCGGGAGAGTATATTGGTTGGATGACTTTCGCGGGAGTGCGGTTTCCGCTTGAAGAATTCTTTTTGTGGATTATTCCGAGTACCGCGGTATTTCTTTTTTGCTATGAGATGCTGTTCGATGACGGGAAATAAACAAACCACTTTCTAATTCGCGCGCTGCGCCCGTCCGTAGCTTTATGCGGAGAAGGGAATGGTTCAATAGAAGAAGTTAAGATTGCAACGGCGTGAAAAAAACGTAAGATAATCTAGCTTTGGTTTCGCTTCCGCCGCTTTGCTACCGGCTGCAAGCTCCCGGCTACAAGCTCCCGCCAGCTGGCGGACACGGCTCTATCGTCCCTATCCTCCCTCAGAGGATAATGGTTCTGTCGGAGGCAGACGAGTAGGACGAAAGCTTCCTTGCCCCGTAGTAAATTTTGTGAGACCTTTACCGAACGGCGCATTCGTCTAGGGGCCTAGGACGCTACCCTCTCACGGTAGAAACACGGGTTCAAATCCCGTATGCGTCACCGGTTTCAGAAACTTCATGCCGAAGCTTTTGTGAATTGTTGTATAATCTGATTTCTGCGCTTTTGTCCGCCCATAGCTCAGCTGGTAGAGCAACTGCCTCTTAAGCAGTGGGTCCCAGGTTCGATCCCTGGTGGGCGGACAAAGGTGCTGACAAAAGTACCTACGGGTAGGTGGCGGAATTGGTATACGCGCACGGCTTAGGACCGTGTTCTCGAAAGAGATTGCGAGTTCAAGTCTCGCCCTACCCACAAAAAAGGCCATGTCCGGTCTATTCTTGTGGTACACTATTTTTAATATGCATACGTATGCAAGAATGCTCGTGGTTGTCGCCCTAGCTGTAGTTGTGCTAGCTCCTACAGCGACCTTTGCCGCCTGGTCTGACCCTATCGTTCAGTGCAGTGGCGCCCTTCCTGATTCAAGTTACGGTGATATTGGAAATTCAAAAAAAGCATGTACAGTCTGCGACATCGCAAAAACCGCGCAGAATCTTATAAATACAGCCATCTACATCTCGGTGTTTCTATCCGCGGGACTTTTTGCTTGGGCGGGACTTATATATGTGACAAACATCGCTAATCACGGAGAGATGACTAAAGCTAAAACTATTTTCACGAACGTCATTATCGGCCTCGTTATCCTTATGGCTTCGTGGCTGGTCATAGATACACTGATGAAGACGCTGGTTAACCCAGACGCGAGTCTCGGCCCATGGAATCAGGTGTGCTAGTTCAGTATTCCGTATTTAGTATACCGTATTCAGTATTTTGTATACAGCATCACATGCGATGAGGCGACGCCTCATCGCATGTGGGGTATTTTCGTATCTCATATCTCGCAACTCATGCCTCGCACATGAACTTCCGTAATTTCAAACAGGATGATAGAGTGCCGTGATGTGCGGTATTTTTGCTTATACAGGTAAAAAAGGGAAGGATGCCGGCGGGATTCTATTAAAGGGACTTTTGTCCTTGGAATATCGCGGCTACGACTCAGCTGGTATATATTTGCCGGAGAGCGGTAGCGTAAAGACGCCTGGGGCGGTGGCAGAACTCCGAAAAAAGATACCCAAGAATTTCAAAGGGGAAAGCGGGATTGCGCATTTGCGATGGGCGACTCACGGCGAGCCGACTGAAAAAAACGCGCACCCGCACGCGGATTGCGATGGAGAAATATGGGTCGTTCACAATGGCATCATCGAAAATTTCAAAGAACTGAAAGCGCGGCTTGTGAAGTCGGGACATACTTTCAAATCGGATTCAGATACGGAAGTAATAACGCATCTAGTAGAGGATCATTTAAAAAAATCCGCCAAAGGAGCAAAAAGTTTCGAGAAAGCGGCGCTAGCCGCGCTCAATGAAATTAGAGGCACATACGGCATCGCTCTTCAATACAAAAATGAACCGGACAAAATAATTGCTGCCCGCATGGGTTCTCCAATCGTATTGGGGCTTGGCGGTGATGAGCATTTCATTGCTTCAGACCCCTCGCCGATACTCCCGCATACTCGCAAAGTTATCTTTCTGGAAGACGGTGAAGTGGCTGTTATTAGTCCTGATAAACACCGGATTTTCAAACTCGACGCGACAAATGTGAAACGCAAAGCAACCAAAATCGACTGGAGCGCGGAGGACGCGCGAAAAGACGGGTACGAGCATTTCATGCTGAAAGAGATAATGGAAGGGCCAGAGGTCATAGAAAATACGCTTCGTGGAAGACTTATTCCCGCGAAGGGTTTGGCAAAACTTGGCGGACTTGAAAGCGTCGCGAAACAACTTGAGAAAATAGAGCGCATTATTATCGTAGCGTGCGGAAGCGCGTACTACGCGGGCTTGGTCGGAGAGTACATGCTGGAAGAACACGCCGGGATTCCGGTTGAGGTGGAGTTGGGGAGCGAATTTCGCTATCGCAAACCGGTCCTAAACGAGCGTACCGCGGTGTTGGCCATTTCGCAGTCGGGCGAAACTCTCGACACATTAGAAGCCGTGCGGGAAGGGAAGCGGCGCGGAGCGCTTACCCTCGGCATCGTCAACTCGGTTGGTTCAACAATCGCTAGAGAAACTGACGCCGGAGTCTATAATCATGCCGGTCCAGAAATAGGAGTTGCTTCAACAAAGGCCTTTATTTCTCAGTTAACTGCTCTCGCGCTTCTCACAATGTTTCTCGGACGTCAGCGCGGAATGACCGCGAAAGAAGGCAAAATAATTGCAAATGAATTGCGCGCGCTTCCCGCAAAATTGCAGAAACTACTGAAGCAGAAAGAGAGTATTGATATACTTGCAAAGAAATATTCCGGCAGTCGCGACTTTTTATTTCTGGGGCGCCGTTACAATTTGCCGGTGGCTTTCGAGGGCGCGCTCAAGCTGAAAGAAATATCTTATATCCACGCGGAAGGTTGCGGAGCAGGCGAGATGAAGCATGGCCCTATCGCCATGATAGACGAAAAGTTTCCCACGATGGCGATTGCGCCCAAAGACAGCATGTACCAAAAAATGATTTCCAATATTCACGAAATAAAAGCGCGCAAAGGTTCTGTCATCGCAGTCGCAACAGATGGCGACAAGGAAATCGCGAAGCTTGTTGACGACGTTATCTATGTGCCAGAGACTATAGATATGCTATCGCCGATACTGAATGTAGTCCCGCTCCAGCTTTTTGCGTATTATTTCGCGAAAGAAAAAGGACTGAACGTAGACCGTCCGCGCAACTTGGCGAAATCGGTTACCGTTGAATGAAGGCAGTCAGACCGCCTTCATTTAGATTTTGATGATTTTCTCCCACGAACGGCCGGCAACGCCGAAGTGTCCGTACGTGGCCGTTTCGCGAAAGATTGGGCGTCGCAAATCTAAGCGTTTGATAATTGCCTGTGGGCGGAAGTCGAAATTCTTTGTGACTATTTTCGTGAGATTTTTCCCTTTGTCGTCGAATGCTTCAATCATCACCGGCTCTGCTCTCCCGATGGCGTATGCCACAGAAACCATGGCCTTTTTTGCGTATCCGTTGGCGACTAGATTTTTCGCGACGAATCGGCACATATAGGCAGCTGAACGGTCTACTTTCATCGGTTCTTTTCCGGAGAAAGCTCCTCCGCCGTGAGGCATAAGGCCTCCGTATGTGTCCACTTGAATTTTCCTGCCTGTCAGCCCTGCGTCCGCCTCAAAGCCACCCTGTACGAACCTTCCAGTCGGATTGACCAGTATCTCAATATTCTTTAATGAACCTAGGATTGGTGTAAATAAATGCTTGATAAGTTCCTTTCTAATTTCTTCCTGACTGACGGCTTTCGCGTGTTGCGTGGAACAGAGGGCTGTAATCACTTTCCCATTTGAAACAGTCACTTGCGTCTTGCCGTCTGGCTTAAGCCAAGGAAGCGTTTTGTCTCGGCGCAATTTCTCAAGACGGCGCGCGAGCGCATGCACCAAGACAACTCCGAGAGGTAGCATCTCTTTCGTTTCGTTTGTCGCATAGCCGTACATAATTCCCTGGTCGCCCGCGCCTCCCGTGTCAACGCCGAGGGCGATGTCCGGCGACTGCTGTGCGACTCGGACCAAAATCTCCAGATTGTCTTTATATCCGATTTCTCGATAAACTTTTCTCGCTATTTTTTCAAAGTCAATTTTTGCTTTTGTTTTTACCTCGCCTCCTATCATTAAAGTGCCGTGACTGCCAAATGTCTCGACGCCTGCTCGGCTGAAAGGGTCCTGCTCAAGCATTGCGTCTAATATGGCGTCGGAAATCTGATCGCAGACTTTATCGGGGTGCCCGCAAGTGACGCTCTCAACCGTGTATCTTTCAAGTAAGTGGAACATGTTAATTAGCTTGTAGCCGGTGGCTTGTAGCAATTGCAATATAAAATCTGCGAATGGTTTCCTTGATGGCTACAGGCTACTGGCTGAAAGCTTTTTGTTAATGTCCGCGCATCGTAGCAATATCATGGTTTTTTTGCAATACTGCGAACATGCAGTTGAAAAAAGTCATATTGGCTTCTGCTTCTCCGTGGCGCCGCAAAATTTTGGAGAATGCCGGCATTTCTTTCACTGTTGAGAAAAGCTGGTACAAAGAAAACATGAACCTCAAATTCTCTCCACGCGAACTCGCGAAAAGACTTGCCCTTGGAAAAGCCCTTGTCGTGGCAAGGAGACATAAAAATGCGATTGTCATCGGTGCCGACACGTTCGCTGTTTTCAAAGGAACAATCCTTGGAAAACCAAGGACTGTCAAACTTGCTAAAGAAATGCTTAAATCCCTGAGCGGTAAAACGCACTCGCTTCTTACAGGGTTTGCGATTGTAGATTCCAAAACGACGCGATATATAACCAAGTCGGTTAGTACAAAAGTAACGTTTAGGAAGCTTTCATCTCGTGAGATAGACGAATATGTGAAAACAGGCGAACCGCTCCGCGCGGCTGGCGGCTATGCAATCCAAGACGGGGGATCAAAATTAATAAAAAGTATAAAAGGGGATTATAACAACGTCGCCGGCTTGCCGCTGAAAAAACTGCTAGTTGAATTAAGAAGATTTTAGAAAGTAATACCAAGGACCGTCCTTGGTAATCCGTTGGTTATCCACAGGAAAAGAGCCCTGGAGTTCCACCAAGGACGGTCCTTGGTGGTAAGATTGTGACATGCTAAGGCGAGTACCATTGATTTCGGACGAGACGTACCACATCTACAATAGAGGAGCAGGCAAACAACGCATATATACGACAGCGAGAGACTACGAGCGCTTCATAGCACTCCTATATTTGGCCAATAGTGAAGAGCCGATAACATACCGCAAAGGACCGTCCTTGGTGGAAATCTTTAATCCAGATAATAAAGGCGCGCGAACTCAAAAATTGGTTGATGTACTCGCTTACGCGCTCATGCCTAACCATTTTCATTTGGTGTTGAAACAAATAATGGACGAGGGTATCACAAGATTTATGCGCAAGCTTGCAACCGCTTACTCTATGTACTTCAACATTAAGTACGAGCATAGCGGCGTTCTGTTCCAGGGGCGTTTCAAAAGCAGTCATATTAATTCAGAACCATATTTTCGATACATCTTTTCATATGTGCATCTCAATCCGCTGGAGTTAGTCGAGCCAGGGTGGAAAGAAGGAACTATTCGAAACCAGAAAATAGCGAGAAAATTTCTCGCCGACTATCGTTATGGAAGTTATTTCGATTATTGCATCGGCGAGCGCCCAGAGCGGGCGATTCTCGCTTACGATGATGCGCCCGATTTCTTGAAGGAGCAGAATGACCTAGAAGAAATGCTTAGCGACTTCTCAAAGGGGCACATACTTCATACCGATGACGGTGCAATTACCGAGGACCGTCCTCGGCGCTAGCAGGTTACCGAGGACGGTCCTCGGTAAATTCTCGGAAAAATGGATGGAAGAGGTTTTCATTTGTTGTTGTGTGAAGTTATTCACAAGGTTGTGCAGGAGTTATGCACACATTTTGCGCACCGCAGCACTTGTCGTGGAAATAGCAGGTGTACAATGTTTTCAATTGACGTGCTGATTGCGCGCCATAAAAAAATGCGTCGAAAACATTAGCGTTTGGTATTTTGTTTTTTTTATTAGTGTTTTTATTATTAGGTTAGTAATTAATTAAAACAAATAATATGAAAGTGATTTCAATGTTTAGAAAAGAGGGTGTGATTGCGGTAACAGTGGCAACAATAGTGTCGCTGTTTCTTGTTGTCTCAGTCGTGCAAGCAGTGACGACAATTAGTACGAGCATTACAACGGAGGGCGCCTTGTCTGTAACGGGCGCGACAACGCTCACGGGCGCTTCCACGCACACCGGCCTGGCCAACTTCGGCCAAGCATCCTCAACTCGGCTCTCCGTATTTGACACCGCATACTTCGGCGGCACGGCTACAACGACGATTAATTCTCTAGGTCAAGTGGCATCGGCCGTAACACGCGCCACAGGCGCTACGGGCTCATTCCAGAACTTAGCCGGTGACCTTACCTATGTAGGCGCAGCTGGTGGCGCCAGCTTTTACCATGCAGGTGTCATGGGCAACTTCTTGGGCACTGACCTTACCAATACCACCGCTTCGCTTCACGCAGGCGTAATTGGTTCGTATAATGTTCTAACCGACGACGATAATCCTGGTGGAAGCGCTGGTGTGGTTGGTGAAGTGGGGGACCTGGCTGATGTCGCCGCCTACGCCGTTCTAGCTGTACTAGGCGGTGATACTGGAACGCTTACCCCGAATGCGGCTTACGGTGTTCAGTACTTCAACTCAACAGCTGCCAGCAAGTTTGCCTACGGCTTGGATCTTTTCCACGCACAGACTACTGGTTACACCAACTCGGCGGTTGATTTCGGCACGGCTGACATCCGTCTGCAAAATGGCGAGACAATAAGCAACGCAACCGACGGCACGATTGCCATTGGCGGCGCGCTGGCCGTATCATCAAGCACTGCTTCCTCGTTGGCAGTTGGCGCCAACGGCGCAACCAACCCGGTTCTGCAAGTTGACGCAAGCACTGCTTCAGTTGCCACTGGTGTGAAGATAACGGGTGCCGCGGCCGGAAGCAGCGCAACATTGGCCTCTATTTCTTCCGGAACCGATGAGAAATTGTTGCTTAACTCCAAAGGAAGATCTGAAATACGGATTAACTCAAGAACCGATAGCACGACTACTGGCGACTTTATCGGCGTGCAAATTAAGCCAGGGCAAGGCGCAACCAAAACTGCCAATGGTGTTACCGGAGTCGAAATATCTCCGCGACTTAACGACGGAGTCGCATTGTCGGGCGCAGGGGCTTCCATTATCGGGGCGCACATAGATGCCTACCTCAAAGGCACGACCGGCAATGTGGCGGGAGATGTGAGAGGCGCACAGATTGAGCTGGTGACCGACGATGCCGGCGCGCGAACGATTACCGGCGATGTAACCGGACTTCGATTCCGTTCGGCGTTTTCTGCCGCTGGTATTACCGGCAATTTCCAGGCGATCAAGATTGAGAAGCCTGAAACACAAACTGGCAGTCAGACTTATGACGCTGTTCTTAACTTAACCAGCACCATCCCCGGGGTTTGGAACAGCGCACCAGGAACAGAACCGACAACTGCCGATGGCTACATCAAAGTTATTGTTAATGGCGCAGTTCGGTACATCCAGCTGTATTCAACGGCGCCAACCGACTAAGCACGATAGTCATTACTAATCAACTAATCTGATGCGGATGCGGTTCGTGCGAACCGCATCCGCGGAAGAGAAAAACTTATGACTATCACTAAATACAAGACTGTCACCGCGCTGGCTCTCGCGACGCTCGCGTTTGTCGCGCTTGGGACGGCTCTGCTATTGCCCAGGATGGCTCTGGCCGCGTTTAACGACGCGACTCTGGCGACTGGCGTCGTTTTGAGCGTCGGCGGGGTAACGGTAACGGTTTCTGGCACGAACGCTGTCATCGAATCAATAGTGGTGGGAGCTTCAAGCTTCACAGTCACGCTCCTTCCTGGTTCATTCATCGAAGTTCAGTCGACCGACCGCAAAGTGATTGCAACAGACGCGCCAGCGAATTACATCGTGACCGACACCTGTAGCGCGACAGCATCCACGCTCAAACTCTTATCGTCAATCAGCACAGGGTCAATGACAATTACTCCTTCCTCCAGCACATGTAGCGGGAACGCGACTGGCAATACCACAACATCAGTATCAACCGGTAGCGGTGCCGGTTCTTCTTCCGGAAGCGGCGGGGGAGGAGGAGGTGGCGCATATGTCGCGCCTGCGGTTACTACTCCGACTCCTGCCGCGACGGACAATGCGAGCTTGACGACAGGGCAAAGGACTGCGTTGATAGCCCAGCTCACGACGCAATTAAATGCGCTTCTTGTACAGCTTGCTGTTCTTCAAGGTAAACCCGCTCCAAGCGCAAGTGCTGTAGCCAATGCTAATGTGAACGCCAGTTTCAAACGCGACCTGCAAACTGGCTCTACCGGAGATGATGTAAAGGCGCTACAAGAGTACCTCAACAGCCACGGCTTTGCGGTTTCTGCGAGCGGCGCCGGTTCCCCCGGAAATGAAACAACGAGATTCGGCGGACTTACGCGCGCGGCTCTCGCCAAGTGGCAGAAGTCGGTTGGCATTACGCCTGCCGCCGGCTACTTCGGGCCTAAGACCAAAGCGTACATAGCAGCGCATCCCTAGGGAATAAAGGGAAAAGTATCGTGTATCGTGTATCGTGTATCGTGTATCTAGTATTACACAGCCCCGACTTATCTCGGGGCTGTGTTTTTCTCACTTTTACACCAAGGACCGTCCTCGGTAATTACAACCGAGGACCGTACAACCGAGGACCGTCCTCGATGCTAGCAGATTGTGAAATTGTCTTTTAGAATGATAGAGTGAGCGGATGAGCCCCGTTAGAAGTCTGTCTGTGCGCAATCGCGATATGCAGAACCGGTATCAGTCAAGCGGGCAAGCGGGTATAAAACATAAGCAAAAAGAAAGTGCGGACACTTTCTTTTTGCCAAAGACTTCTAACGGGGTGAAAAAAATAGTAACCATCGGCGGAGGCACAGGAAGCTACATGGTCCTGCGCGGGCTTAAGCAATTTCCATTTGACATAACTGCAGTCGTAACAATGTTTGACAATGGCGGTTCGGCTGGGACACTGCGCGATGAGTTCGGAATCTTACCTCCCGGAGATTTGCGGCGCTGTCTGATAGCGCTTTCAGAAGGCAGGCGAAGAGCGGTATTACGCGACCTTTTCAATTTTAGATTTGATAAGAAGGGAAGTTCACTGCATGGGCACAGTTTTGGGAATTTATTGCTCCTCGCTCTCTCGGAAATATATGGCAGCGATATAAAGGCGGTTCAAAAAGCATCCGAACTGTTGGACATTGTTGGCAGGGTTCTCCCGGTTTCATTAGATAAATCGCATATACACGCGACTCTTGAAAATGGAACGCAAATCGTTGGCGAGTCAAACATCGATATCCCGAAACATAATGGCAATCTCAGAATCATAAATATCGTGCTCAAGCCGCGCGCTCGGATTTTCAAGGAAACCGATAAGGCCATTAGAGAGGCTGACCTCATCGTCATATGTCCCGGCGATATTTATTCGTCTCTTATTCCTAACCTGATTGTGGATGGAATGAAAAAGGCATTGCGCGCGTGCAAGGGGGAGAAAGTGGCAGTATGCAATTCAATGACGAAATGGGGGGAAACGCATGATTACACGGCATCAGACATGATGCGGGAGCTTCTGAAATACAGCGGATTAAAGAAGTTTGATTACGTTATCTGCAACACGCGGGAAATATCGGCGGATGTGCAGAAGAAATACGCGAAAGAAAAGAAATATCCGGTCGAGGTGGACGCGAAATTAAATACTTGCGCGAAAAAAGTCATCAAGGCGGATTTGCTGACCGATTCCGACGTTGTACGCTATGACCCGGAAACCGTCGCGAAGATTTTGTACAAGTTATAGAAATGAAAGACAAACGACAGACAAGGGCGAGAAGAATTGTCGCGTACCTCAAAAAAACTTACCCCAAGCCCAAAAGCGAACTCAAGTGGAAGACCCCTTTCCAGTTTGTTGTCTCGGTTATATTGTCGGCACAGTGTACCGACAGGACGGTAAATCGCTTAACGGAAAACCTCTTTAAGAAATACAAAACTTCAAGCGACTTCGCGCGGGCAAAACCGGCAACATTTGAAAAGGAAATATCATCAGTTCCATTTTTCCGAAACAAAGCGAAACACATAATTCTCGCGGCGAGTAAAGTGGTTTCCGATTTCGGCGGCCTCGTCCCGAGGAATCCGAAAGATCTGCAGACACTTCCAGGCGTCGGATACAAAACATCGCATGTGATTTTAGGAGAACTGTTTAATGTCTGGGAGGGAATACCGACAGATACGCATGTCCGCAGGTTTGCCATCAAATTTGATCTCACGGATAACAAGGACCTGACGAAGATTTCCAAAGATTTGGAAAGACTAATCCCAAAGAGAAATTGGAAATATGTGAACAACGGACTCATCTTATATGGCAGATACGTGTGTCCCGCGCGAAAACATGACTGCTTGAAGCATCCGTTAACTTTGCTTTGGCCGAAGGCGAAAACTCGCTGGATTGGCTCAAAATAGGTATTATGGGCAAGTGAAAACCATCATCAGTAATTTGATAGTTGAATACGACGACAATGGAAGCGGAGATGCGCTGGTAATGCTCCATGGCTGGAAGGATAGTCTGCGCACTTTTGACGGCATCGCGCTTCCTCTCTCGACCTCGTTTCGGGTAATCAGAGTTGATTTGCCGGGCTTCGGCGGAAGCGATGCTCCGCCGAAAGATTGGACCCTTGATGATTATGTCGCGTTTGTAAGAGATTTTCTGATAAAACTGAATGTAAACCCCGGTGTTTTCGTCGGCCATTCTTTCGGGGGGAGAATATCAATTAGAGGAATCGCGACGGACGTTTTGCGTGCGAAGAAGCTTATCCTCATTTCTTCGGCGGGAGTCGCGCGCAGAAAGACTCTCAAGAATTCCACTCTTGCGGTGCTTGCGAAAGTCGGACGCGCAGTTGCCGCTATTCCTCCAATCAGTTTCTGGAAACATAAACTAAGGAGGAAATTATATGAAGCAATCGGGAGCGACTACTTTCAAGCCGGGGCCTTGAGCGGAACGTTCCTGAACATTATCAACATGGACCTCGCGGAGGATGCCAAGAAAATATCGCTTCCTACACTATTAATTTGGGGAGAAAAAGACGATACGACCCCGCTAAGCGAGGCAAAGAGACTGAACAAGCTCATAGGGAACTCGACCCTGCGCGTCATCCCTCAATCCGGGCATTTCGTTCATCAAGAAAAAGCCGGGGAGGTATCAGGTATAATCCGCGGATTCTTCTTATGATTACTCGAATATTCTCACGGTACCGCCCGCGCTATGTGCGCTCGCTTATATACATGCTTCAAGCGAGCGAATACGGTTTTCGCGACTATTTGGCTTGGTATGGCAGGACAAAAGATTTCAGCACTGTTGAAAAGAGAAAGCAACTTATAAAGACAAAAAAGGTGTACGCCCTATATATATTTGCTTACGCTATTATCATTGTAACTCTCGCCTCTGTTTATTACGCGATTTCATTCGCCGACTCTTCTTCCAAAATCATAATTTTGGCATGCGCGGCAATTCTCACGCCATATCTTCTTGCTTATGTCATTCTCGCCCCGCTCGCTCTGATTAAATTATTACAAGTTCCAGCTGAATTTGTCTTGATGGCGCAAGCTCGCAAAAAACTTGCCAGATATAAAGGATTAAAAATCGCGATAGCTGGAAGCTTCGGCAAGACGAGCATGAGGGAAATCCTGAAAACCGTACTTTCGGAGAATAAGAAAGTCGCATCGCCTCCGTTCAGTTACAATACTCCGCTTGGCATTTGCAAGTTCGTAGAAGGATTAAACGGCCTCGAAGACGTGCTGATTTTTGAGCTTGGCGAGTATTACCCCGGCGATGTCGCCAAATTGTGCAAACTGATAGCTCCGCACATCGGCATCATCACAGGAGTCAATGAAGCGCATTTGGAGAAATTCGGAATGCTGGAAAAAACGGCAAGAACAATTTTCGAGCTTGCGGACTATCTCAAGAAAAAGCCGGTTTACATCAATGGAGAAAATGAGTTGGCGCGCAAAAACGCCAACAGAGCGATGAGGAATCACATTATTTACGCTCGTAGCGGAGCAGGAGACGTATCGGTGGAGAGCGCGAAATCCGACCCATCGGGAACATTTCTGCGGCTGATGATAGGGAATGTTCAATTTAACGTGAAGTCTAAACTACTGGGTTTGCATAATGCGGGGCCGCTCGCGGTCTCTGCCCACATTGCGCATCGCCTCGGGTTCGACATGAAGCGAATTAAAAAGGGCATTGAAAAGACAAGCGCATTTCCGCACCGCATGGAACCGCGGGAAGACAAACATGGCGTTATCACGATTGACGACAGCTACAACGGCAATCCGGACGGAGTTCATGCGATTATTGAGTTCCTGTCGTCGCTCAAAGGACATCGCAGATTTTATGTGACCCCCGGATTAGTAGAAATGGGCTCACGCACGAAAGATGTGCATATAGAAATCGGACAACGGCTTGCGCGAGCAGGAATTGAGAAAGTTATTCTTATAAGAAATTCAGTAACTTCATATATTGAACAGGGATTGAAGGAGGCCGAATACTCCGGCGAGATTCTGTGGTTTGACGACGCGCTCTTGGCATTTAACGCGCTTCCGCACCTGACCGTGAAAGGGGATGTCGTACTCCTTCAGAATGATTGGCCAGATCAGTATTCTTAATCTAAAATGAACAAATGAAGGAAATCGCGGTTATTTTCGGAGGCAAAAGCGTGGAGCACGATGTTTCAACAATAACGGCGCACATACCTATTATTGAGGCCTTGCTCGCGAGCAATAAGTGTGATGTTTGGCCAGTATATATTGCTAAAGACGGCTCATGGTATTCCAACAAGAAAATGAACGCTCTGGCTTATTTCAAACAGCCGGACTTTGAGGAACAGCTTGCTCGGGAAAAGAAAGTCGGGCTCTCTTTCGACAAAGGGCTTTCGCTCGTGTGGCCGGGCATAATACCCAAAACCGTCCGAATAGATGTAGTTTTTCCCTCCATGCACGGGACATTCGGAGAGGACGGGAGCTTGATGGGACTGCTTCGAATGGCTGGAGTTCCATATGTTGGCTGTGATATGGCTTCGTCGGCAGTTGCGATGGATAAAGTATTTACAAAACAGGTTCTCACGCAGGAAGGAATTCCAGTTACTCCGTTCGTGTGGTTTACAAAAAAAGAGTGGTCGGACGAACAAGCGGGTCTTCTAGAGAAGATTTCTAAACTACACTGGCCTGTGTTTGTTAAGCCTGCGCATCTCGGCTCGAGCATCGGGATAACCAAAGTAAAAAATGAATCCGAACTGGAAAACGCCATAGAAGTTGCACTTCATTACGACGACAAAGTACTTGTGGAGGAAAGTGTCGAGAATCTGATAGAAGTAACGCTTCCTATAATGGGCAACGACACATTGCGTCTAGCTGAAGTCGAACGGCCATTGAATAAGACCGAACTTTTTGATTTTACGGAGAAGTATATGTCAGGAGGAAAGAAAGGTGGGGGAGCGAACAGCGCGTACAGCCAGATTCCAGCAGAAATAGGAGATGAACTCACGGCAACAGTGAAAGAACTGGGCAAGGAAACATATCGCGTTCTTGGGTGTTCGGGAATCGCTCGTGTTGATTTCCTGATTGACAGCAAGGCGAACAAAATTTATGTGAACGAGGTTAATACTCTTCCTGGAAGCTTGTATCATCACAACTGGAAGAAGGCAGGAGTTTCAAGCATGGAACTTGTGCTAGGTCTTGTATCTCTTGCGGAGGAGCGATTCAAAGAGCAAGAAGGACTTACTCATACCTTCCGTTCTGATATATTGGACAAAATCGGCGGGCCTAAGATATCCAAATAATCAGCAATATATGGATAAAACAGCCAAACAGAAGAGATTTTTCGTAATTGATTTTGACAGCACATTTTCGCGCCTTGAAACGCTGGACGAGCTTTTTGAGATTGCTCTAAAAGGAAATCCGAAGAAAGACGAGGTTTTAGAAAAGATAAAGGAAATCACAAAAGCGGGGATGGAGGGAAAAATCGATTTTGGAGAATCTCTAGGGAAGAGAGTTCCTTTATTGCGCGCGAACAAAAAGCATATCGAGATTCTCGTTAAACTTCTAAAGAAAAATGTCACGCCGTCATTCGTCAGGAACAAGACATTTTTAAAGGATTCGCAAACAACATTTTCATTTTCTCAGGCGGGTTCAAGGACTACATTTGGCCTGTCGTTAAACAATACGGCATTCCAGAAAGAAATGTGTTTGCAAATTCTTTTACTTTCGACAAGGCGGGAAATATTACCGGATTTGAAAAAAAGAATCTTCTTTCTAAAGCGAGAGGCAAGGTTCTGCAGTTGAAGAGACTCAAACTCGACGGCGAAGTGTTTGTAATAGGAGATGGCAATACGGACTACGAGATGAAAGAGGCCGGACTCGCGTCGAAGTTTTTTGCATTTACGGAAAATATCTCGCGAGAGGCAGTTATCCACAAGGCCGACCATGTAGTTTCGACTTTTGACGAATTCCTGTATACTATTGCTTTCCCAACGAAACCATGAAGAAGCATTCTTACCCAAAGAGCCGGCTAAAAGCACTTCTTTTGGAGAATGTTCACCCCGATGCGGTAGAGCGATTTAAGAAAGAGGGCTACGGATTGGAGCTATCCCCGAAGAAACTTTCCGAGGATGAACTATGCGAGAAAATGAAAGATGTCGCAGTTTTGGGAATTCGCTCGAAAACGGAAGTAACTAAGAAAGTGCTGGATAACTCGCCAAGACTGCTTGCAATAGGCGCATTCGGCATCGGTACGAATCAGATAGCGCTGGACGAGTGCTCCAAACGGGGCATAGCTGTTTTCAATGCGCCGTTTAGCAGTACTAGAAGCGTTGTGGAGCTTGCGATAGGCGACATCATAATGCTGATGCGCAAAGCCTTCGATAAAAGCGCTAAATTGCATGCCGGCGTATGGGACAAGTCGTCAAAAAATTGTTTTGAAATTCGCGGAAAGAAATTAGGAATACTCGGGTATGGAAATATCGGAACACAGCTTTCAATCATCGCAGAATCTCTCGGGATGGAAGTTTATTTCTATGACATAACAGAGAAGCTTGTGCTCGGCAGCGCGCACAAGTGCAGTTCAATGGATGAGGTCTTGAAAAAATGCGATGTTGTAACTGTGCACATGAATAGCAGCGCGCACAACAAAAATCTGATTTCAAAGCGTGAGCTTGCTTTGATGAAAGAAGGGGCAATTCTTCTTAATTTAAGCAGAGGGTCATTGGTAGATGTTGCGGCTCTGGCGGAAAGTATTAAAAGCGGACACATCGGGGGAGCCGGCATTGATGTGTATACCAATGAACCAAAAAGCAATAACGAGCCGTTTGTGAACGAACTACAGAATTTGCCGAATGTCATTCTTACTCCGCATATCGGCGGAAGTACGGAAGAAGCTCAGCGAAATATTGGTGAATTTGTTTCTACCAAAATGATTGATTTTATCAATTCAGGCAACACATCATTGAGCGTTAATATACCGAACCTCCAGTTGCCGGAACTCAAAAATGCGCATCGCTTCATTCACATTCATCACAACAGCCCTGGAGTTCTCGCGAACATCAACGGAATGCTAGCAAATCACAAAATCAACATTCTCGGGCAATATCTAAAAACAAACGAATCCATAGGTTATGTAATAACGGATGTCAGCAAGGAATACAAAAAAGCAGTTATTGATGAGCTGAAAAAAATCCCGCACACGATAAAATTTAGGGTTTTGTATTAAGTTGTTTCCCCGCCTGCGCCGAGGCTTCGGCGGGCAGGTAAACTCGATTACTCGTTAAGAAAAACTAACATGAAAAAAATCTATTTTACAGTCGGACCGACACAGACACACCCCCAATTGGGTAAGTATTTGAACTATGGATTGGCAAAAGGAATCTATTCGATATCGCATCGCAGCAAAGGATTCGGCGAGTTGTTTGGAAATACAGTTGCGTCTCTCAAAAAGTTGCTGAATATTCCGGAGGGCTTTCACATATTCTTCATCGGGTCTGCCACTGAAGCGATGGCATTGATAATAGAAAACTGTGTTAAAGACAAGAGCTTTCATTTTGTGAACGGCTCCTTCTCAAAGCGGTTCTTCCAAACGGCCGAGGAGTTGCGCAAGCATCCTATTAAATTCGAAGTACCGGCTGGCAATGGATTCGATTTCTCCAATGTTTCGATTCCAAATGACACGGAGATGGTGTGCTTCACTCAAAACGAGACGAGTACCGGGGTGAAGCTTGATATGGCGGATATCAGCAAGTTGAAGGCCAAGAATCCGGACAAACTCTTTGCAATTGACATCGTT
>MFLD01000031.1 GCA_001781465.1 Candidatus Kaiserbacteria bacterium RIFCSPHIGHO2_02_FULL_49_16 | reverse complement strand
TCCTTGAATCCGACATCGATGAGCAACTGGAACATTTTCAACTTTTGCTCCAAATTCATTGGAGTAACAAGCGCCTGATTGCCGTCGCGCAAATCGACACTGCACCATTTAGGCGCTTTCGTAATCGTCTTATCCGGCCAGGTTCGGCTCTTTAATCCGACTGGCGGAAACGGCCTGTATTTTTTTGCAGAGTTTTTCATATTATGTGGCGTTAACACTATCTCGTCGTTTTTCATACACGCTGATTTGGTCGGCAAAACTCATCGTGTAGCCGATGTCATCAAGCCCTTCCAGCATGCACTTTTTAACAAACGGATTTATCGGAAAATTATACGCTTTTCCTTTCCATATGCTCGTTTGTTGCTCCAAATTAATCGTAGCTTTTTCTTTCGGGTCTTTGAGCACATCGGCGTGCATCATGTCTATCACATCGCGCGGCAATTCTACGACGAGCAATCCATTTTTTGCAGAGTTGTTCCTGAAAATGTCGGCGAAAGAAATTGCGATAACCGCATTAAAGCCATAGCCCAAAAGCGCCCACGGGGCGTGTTCGCGGGAAGAACCGCAGCCGAAATTTTCGTGAGCAAGCAGGATTTTCGCGTTTTTGTATTGCTTCTGGTTCAGAACGAAATCTGGTTTTGGAGTGACTCCATCTTCCTCAAATCGCAAGTCCATAAACAAATGTTCGCCGAATCCCTTTTTGTCTGTGGCTGTCAAGAAGCGGGCGGGAATAATTTGGTCGGTATCAACATCATCCCTGTGCAAGGGCATTAAAGACGAGCTTAAGTTTTTGAATTGAGTGATTTTCATACCCGGTTAGTAGAATGTGCCTTTGCGCCAAATGCACGGCGTTTGGCGCGGCGTGAATGGTAAACTTTCGATAGATTTGATTTTGATGTGTTCGTGATTTATTTTCATAATTTGTTTAAGCCTAAGGCACATTGCACTACCGGGTCATACGAATTTTCGCGCGTCGCCGACGGTTCCTTCAATGGCCGCGACTGCCGCCATCGCGGGGGACATAAGAAGCGTGCGCGCGCCTCGCCCTTGCCGGCCGATGAAATTTCTGTTTGAGGTAGACGCGCAATATTTTCCCGATGGCACCAAGTCGCCATTCATTCCGATGCACATACTGCACCCTGGCTCTCGCCACTCGCAACCCGCGGACAAAAACACTTTGTCCAACCCTTCGGATTCCGCTTCGCTTTTCACTTCTTGAGAACCCGGCACTACATAAGCGGTAACGCCTTTGGCGATTTTCTTACCATTCATTATTTTGGAAGCGATACGCAAGTCTTCGATACGGGAATTCGTGCAACTCCCGATGAATACGAATTGTATCGGCTGGCCGGCCATCTTCTGTCCTCCTTGCAAGCCCATATATTCGAGGGCTTTCTTTACATCCTCGCTCTCGGCCTTTGGGATTTTTTGAGTTATTCCTACGGACATTCCCGGATTTGTTCCCCAAGTAACCATTGGTTCGATTGTATCCGCATCAATAATTACTTCTTTATCGAACATCGCGCCTTCGTCCGATTTCCATTTCAGCCACGATGCTTTCACGCGCTCTCTTTCTTCGGCACTTGCGAATTTTACCCGTTTCTCTAGGTAGTCAACTGTAGTTTGGTCTGGAGCAACCATCCCCGCGCGCGCTCCCGCCTCAATAGACATATTGCAGATGGTCATGCGCGCCTCCATGCTCAAAGCGCGAATCGCGCTTCCGCGATACTCAAATGTGTAGCCGGTTCCTCCGCCTATTCCTATCTCATTTATGATTCTCAAGATTATGTCTTTTGAGAAAACTCCTTTCGGCAAAGTGCCATTTACTGTAATTGCCATGGTTTTTGTTTTGTTCTGAAGCAGGCACTGCGTGGCGAAAACATGCTCCACTTCCGAAGTTCCAATTCCGAAAGCCAGCGCTCCGAACGCGCCGTGAGTGGAAGTGTGGCTGTCTCCGCACACGATTGTTTTGCCAGGTTGAGTGAGCCCAAGCTCTGGTCCGATGATATGCACTATGCCCTGGTGCTTGCTTCCAAGGTCGTAAAGAGTGATGCCGTGCTTTTTGCAGTTGGCATCCAGCATCTCAACTTGTTTTTGCGCCATCACATCGGGCCACGGAAGTTTCTTTCGATTGGCGGATGGCACCGAGTGGTCCATGGTCGCGATGGTGAGGTCTGTCCGGCGAACGGGCAACTTGCGGTTACGCAATCCGGTGAACGCCTGCGGGGTAGTCACCTCGTGAATCAAGTGCAGGTCTATATACAATATAGTAGGTTCACCCGCGGCCTCGCGCACTACATGCGCATCCCATATCTTTTCATACAGTGTTTGGCCTGCCCCGTTAGAAATAGGACGCGCACTGGCTGGTTTCTTAGCTCGATTATGTTGTTTTGGTTTGCTGTTCATACAATTTCTTGACGATGCGCGTCCGCGATTTCTAATGGGGTTGTTTTCTCTTTTGTCATACCTGGGTTTATTACTAATATAACAGACCTAGCCTCTCTTGCGAGAGGCCAGGTCTTGTTTTCTCTTGATTTTGAGCAACAGGATTACCCCTCGCAGTGTAGTGTAAGCGCAAGGAGAAGGAGACCTTTTTGTGTTGTTGAATATCGTGCAGTCATAGCATCAAAATAGGCGAGAATCGTTTTCGTGTCAAGCCCAAAATTGGACATCCGATGTCCAATTTATATGGGGCAGTCAGTGTAATGGAGTTTATTAAAAAAAGAAAAAGTCGCCCCCTGTCAGCCCTCTCTTCAGGCTCGGGACGGCTTATTGCGGAAAAAAAAGAACATGGGGTTCCGCACACCTGCCATGTCACTGGTCAGGCTCTTCGTCGAGTCCGTGTGCGACGAAGGTTTGTCGGCTCCGTTTCAGCAGATCAAGCAGCTGGCCGACGAGTCCCTCGTTTTGGACGTAAACCGTCTGGGACATTCCCGCCATATACTGCGTCACTTGGTTCATGCCCGGGGGAAGCGAGCCTGCCAGTTCGAGCCCGTGAGTCGCCAGACCCTCGCAGACCAGACCAAGCGCCACCATCGTCTGCTCTTCTGCCGCAGCTTTGAACGTCGCATCACCAGACGGAAAGAGCCGGATTTTGCGGCGAATCGGGTCATCCGGACCCAAGTGTTCAAGGGCGTTCATTACGATACGTCCCCCTGAACCGAGTTTAGGATCGGTGACGCCGATGCTCTCTGCCGCCTCCAGTGCCTCCATCAGACCTTCCCGATACGAAACGTCTGGGGCGGGGCCTTCCCACGAGGGGCCGATAAAGAACCCGACCCCTGATCCACCAAGGTCGACGAAAGGCCCACTAACACGGACCCAGTTTCGAACCCTGGCTTTTTCCATTGCTGAACTGGGTAGAACGACGAGGTCCACCTGGACGCAACCACCGAGAACCTCCAGTGCTTTGCCTACAGGTGCCTTGTACACAAACGCCACGGCGCCGGTAGCCCTCTCAAATTCACGGAGAACGTCCATCAGGCCATGGTACGGCGCTCCGGTTGCTAGTACTCTGATACTACTACTCTTGGCTTTCAAAGATCGCGAGTCGGCTTGCATCGAAATGCTCCTTTTGGTTGCTGACTTTCCGCATCAAATGATGAGGATGCCGTTACCATAACAGCATTAAATATCCATGTCAAAATTATTTCTGAGGGGGTTTCAGCTTCACTTTTGCAGCCAAAAAACACAAAAACCCCGCGGACGCGGAGTTTCTATGCCCTGCCCCCGTTACAACGCCAGCAAATGCCAAACTATGAGTACTTTTTATACACTCTATCGTGATGGTCGAGGTCAATCAGGTATACTTCGCGTTCCCGTATCTCATATAAAAGGACAAATGAACCTTCAATATGAATGCGGCGGTAGTTTCGCAAAGAATGCCGCAACGGCTTACCAAGTTCGGGATTCGCAACGACCTTGGGGAGGTGCTTTGCAAATGCACGCACCAAATTCGGATTCTTTCTTTTAAGCGTTCGGAGTATTTTCTCAAACCATGGCGAGAATGTCAGCCGATTCGGTTCCCGCTCTCTCATATCCTACAGATTCTCCACAAACGTTAGAGCGTCCTTCACGGAAGAAAAACGGCGGCCTTTTCCTTTGTCGAGTAGCCGAGACTCCCGCTCAAGAAGCCGCATTTTCTGGGGAAGGATTTCGTCGACGATCCCGACAGAAAATTGCCCCTCCGCGAAGGCCTTCGCCGCGAGTTTCAATACTGAAGCAAAGGGAATACCCTCGCGCTTGGCCCGCTCCATCGCGCGTGCCTTCACTTTCGGGTCTATATTAAATACAACTTGTGTAGTCATACGTATAGTCTATATATAGCTTTAATATATGTCAAGAAAAGTGGGCACATTCCTTTTGCCCAGTGCCTATCCGGATGCCATAACGCCCCGCAAGGGCGGGGCGGCAAGGCGCGGCAGGCACGGCAAGCCTGGGTGTTACCAGGTGGGTGCCCTCAGCATTCAGACCGGAGTCTAAAGCGATTCGAGCTCCCTAAGTTTTACCAGCAGGTGTTATACCTGTCGCTACCTGAATTATAGACCTGACATTCAGGGACGCAACTGTGGACAGTGCGCGAAACCTTTCGAGTTCTTACTAGGGCAAAATACCCTCCAATTCTTTTCCGTAGATGATATCTTCGTGCGTCACTTTATAATCAATCAGCTCGTCTTTCTTGAACCAGTGGGGGATTTCCATTTCCGCCTCAGGAACAGAACCGGAGGCGTGAATCAAATTGCGGACAGCCCTGTCATCTTGGTCGGACATTATGTATGAATCCACGACAAAATCTCCGCGAATTGTTCCGACTTGCGCCGAGCGCGGTTCGGTGCCGCCTGTCACTTTGCGAACCAACTCCACCGCGTGCGCCCCTTCCCACACCATGCAGATAACGGGCCCCGCGGTCATGTACTTTTTGAGATTTTTGAGAATAACCGCGGTAATTGCAAGCGGGTCTTCGGACGGCGGCTTCAGGCCCTTGTCGCGATAACTTTTTATCGTTTTTTCTCCAGTCACGCGCCTCCAGTTCGGGTCAAGAGTATAGTGTCCTTCTATCTGCTCCACGGTAGGCACGGTCATTTTGAGGCCGACAAGTTTCAAGCCCAGTCGTTCGTATCGCAAGACTATCTCGCCGATGAGCGAGCGCTGAATTCCATCGGGCTTGATGATAACAAGCGTTCGTTCTTTTTTGTGGTGAGCATTCATGGCGAGATTGTATCACAATTTGCCGGATATGTTATTATTGCGCATGTATGAGTACAGTGACCATCAGCAAAACACAATACGAGGCCTTACGGCGTCGAGCTACAGCTTATGAGCGGATTGTCTCTGCCGCGCGTGAAGATATTTTCAGTCCACCGCCAACACGCGATATAAAAGAAATCTTGCGAGAGTTTCGGGGCACTAAGCTCTACTCCGCGGCATTTCTCAAAAGCATAGAAAAGGGACTTCGTCGATCCTCGTATTTCAAGAACCACTGACGCATGCGCATACTTGCTCTTCATCGCGAACTCGAAGAGTATCTAAAGAGACGCAATCTTAGCGCAAAATTCAACAAACAAAAGAAACTCTTCGAGCACAACCTCTTTCATCCTAGTCTAAATGTCGAGTTGTTGGAGCCGAAGCATCTTCGGATTTTCAGTTTTCGGATAGACAAAAAGTATCGCGCGATTTTTAGTTACACTAACCGCGACACAGTCGAGGTCATCGACATAAATAATCACTACAAATAGACCTGCCTGGTGTTATTCCAAGGACTACCCGTGGAGCGCATTCAAAGTTAAATCTCCAGAGTTTCCAATCTTTCTATGTTGGGCCGCTGCCCGCAAAAGCCGCTTGAAGTTTCCTCGTAAATTCACCGTAACTACCGCCATAGAATGCCTCCCCCAGTTTTCTAGAGTGGTGTTCGTGTATACCCATCCATGACTGCAAAGCTTCTGCCCTGCTAACTTCTTTTTCTAGATTATCTAGCGCCGTTGGTTCTTTGCTCTGGCTTATAGTGCGTATGTATCCCTCTGCCCTGCTTCTCCCATCATTATGCGCTTGTTTTTGTACCTCTGACAACTGGTTTCTAATTAATTCATTGGCAAATCGTTCGAATTCCGTTTCTATTTCTGAAATTATTCTTTGTTTGGCCTCAACATCTGGAATTGCATTTTTGAGAGCGCTACTAATACCTATACTGCCGTCTCCGCCAAATATGATATCTCGTGTCTGTCGATGCATATCACCTGTGCCAATAGGTCCCTTCCAATTTTGCCTGTCAAATAATTCTTTCCCTTTAATGACATAGCCAACCAGGGCGCGGACTATTCCATTAGCGTCCTTTTTCTGTATGCCAGAAATTATCCCGCGTCTTAAGTCTTCGGCGCCAAGCGTATCCCACGCAGTTACTTCCCTTTGTCTTATTTGCGCATCGAGCTCTTGTCGTTGGAGGGTTGCTTCCGCCATTTCCACTTCTTTCCCTTTTAAATACCGATTCCGTTCCTGCACATGTTCGTCGTGCAAAGGGGACTTGAATCCTTCCATAGCCAAATCCTACCCCCCCAGAAACCTGTCAAACGCGAAAACTGCTCGAGGTTAAAAGTCCGAACGGCTCATTTCCGCCTTAAATGAGCCGTTCGACCTATCCAACCTAAGTGAGCCCCGCATGAAAAATGCTTTGGCATGTGCACAATTTCCGGAGGTTAAACCTCATATGCGGAATAATTTCCGCAGTGCCGCATCAACGGCGCGGCGCACCGTCTGTTCCGCGACGCCGAGCTCGCCGATAACGATTTTCTTTTGCAGTGTCGCGAGCTTATCGACCTTTACGACCGATTCTGTTTTTAGACCGTTCGCCTCTGACGCAGATATGCGAACATCGAACGGATTTCTCTTTTCAATGCGCGAAGATATGAATGCGACTATGCAATCATCGCCGCGCGAGGCGTGCAGTATGAGAGCTGGACGCACTTTCTGGCCCGAGAGGTCGGTGAAGGGGAACGGGATGAGGACAATGCGTCCTTTAGACATAGCGCTTCTTCAAATCGGAAGCGGAATAGATATCGGGCTCGCCCTCCAGAAAATCGAAGCTTCTGGAATATACATTCACATTCGTGATATCGTCAAGCGCCGCATTATAGAATCTGGGGAATCCAATGAGCACTGCGTCAATCGAGTCGCGCCTGCCGATTCCAAAAACTTCGCCGCGGTATTTTGCGCGGTCAACGATGTCTCCGATGCGCTTGCGCGCGCTGGTCGTTGTCAGAATCTTCATTTATGCATTGTACAAAATGTACAAAATTGCGCAACCGTCTGTACGAGCCCAGTTCTTTTGTACCCATCTTTGTCCGGAGGTTCGGAGGTTCTAGAGGCAGAGGTTATGGCCATCACAAATCATTACAAATATGCCTGCGTAGCGCCACTCCAAGAACTACCCTTGGAATTTTCAAGAAATTCGCTCGTTACTCGTGACCCCTTGCCTTTTTTAACAAGTCTTCTCTGGTGGTCTCGCGGAAAAAAGGAAATGCACCTACAACCCTTTCAAATCCCCCTAGTCGTGCTTCGAGCCAGCGGCCACGTTCAAGCCCCTGGGGGCCGGAAGAAGTAGGCACATTAATTTGCTTCTCAAAAAACCTCGATGCACGATTATCAAAAGCCAACTCAAGATCACTCCTTTCTTTTCGGTCTTTGAAACTAGAAATGAAACCTCTCAATGCCTTTAACTTTTTCATAGGTGCGTATTGAGGATTAGTACCTTCCCCCACATCAGGAATACCGTTTATTTCACCAAGTAATTTATCATAACTAAAACCGGCCTCACTGGCTGGATTTTGTTCCAATTTTCTAACCACTGGGTTATCTCTTAAGAGTTTCTGCTTCATTCCACGAAATGCTCCAAACGCCATAAAGGGTGAGAGGTTATTTCTAATACCCTAATCCTACCCCCCCCAGCAACCTGTCAAACACGAAAACTGCTCGAGATTAAAAGTCCAAACGGCTCATTTAAGGCGGAAATGAGCCGTTCGACCTATCCAACCTAAGCGATAACAAATTGGACATCCGATGTCCAATTTGGGGACAAGGGCAGTCTGACTGCCTTTATGTACTACACAAGCCGAGAGTTGATTTTTTTACTTCCCTGTATGTTTGCATCTGGAAAGCGAGGGCTGTCACTGCGACGGTTACTTTGCTCTCCGCACATAGAAGGAGGATATAGATGATTACGCAACTGGAGAGCGGCTCATAGCTACTCGAGCTGGGCCGGCAGTTCTCGGGGTCGGAGAGAGAGTTTTCCATCGTGGGCGTGTACGGCCCACTGGAAGGCTGGAAAATGCGAAAAATCGAGGAGGAAACACGGGAAGGAAACACCCGTTATTTTCTCGAACTACGGACGGGCTATCAGTGTTTCTGGAAGGTGGTCGGCACGGCAACCGACCAACCCGAAGAACAGAACCCCGTTTCGGTCCAGACTGCTTGATGTCGGCAGTTCTGGAAAAAAGGTGCGCGAACTCGTAGTAGCGCACCTTTCCAATTTTGGTTGCAAAATCATCGCTTTCTTGATACACTCCCGCGACACCTGCCCCGTTTGAAGTTCAGCAAACACGCGATTTTAGCGCGACGAGGTGGTGCTTATAGAATCAAAGAAAATAACATACACGAACATGATAACTTCTAATGGGGTGACGGCAGGAACACAAGACATTAAAACGCTATTTGACGCGGGGGCGCACTTTGGCTATTCGCGCACGCGGCGCCATCCGACGGCCTCGCCATTTATTTTTGGCACCAAAGACCGCAACGACATTTTTGACCTTGAGGAAACGCAGAGACGGCTTGAAGCGGCATGCGCGTTCGCGGGCTCTATCGCTGGAAACACTCCTGCCGTTGTGGCTCCGCAGACAGGCGCAAAGGCGAGCGGTGCGCGTCAGCTTCTCTTCGTCGGCGGAAAGAACGAAGCGGTTGATATTGTTAAAGAAGTCGCCACGCGCATAGGAGAACCTTATGTTGCCGGGCGCTGGATAGGAGGCACGCTCACGAATTTTAAGAATATCCGCAAGCGCATTGACCGATTGGAAAAGCACATGAGCGAGCGCGACTCGGGCGAGCTTGAGAAGTACACGAAAAAAGAGCGTCTGCTAATTGACCGGGAAATCACAGAGCTTCTCGCGCGCTTCGGCGGATTGGTGAAGATGCTTGAACTTCCGGCGGCGCTTTTCATCGTTGACACGAAGCGCGAGGAAACAGCGGTGCGCGAGGCGAACCAGCTCGGCATTCCCGTCATCGGCCTTTCCAGCTCCGACTGCGACTTTTCCCAAGTGCAGTATCCGGTGCCCGCGAACGATACATCGGTGCGAAGCATACGACTTGTCGCGAATGCGATCGCGGAAGCATACGAGAAAGGAAAGACAAAGTCCCAATCTGCGAATGATACGAATACTACGAATACCTACAAATAGGAACAGTTTACATTTGTAGTCATTTGTAGATTGGTGCGTGTATGGAAATCACCACTGAATTGATAAAAGCATTAAGGGATGAAACCGGAGTTTCGGTCATGCAGTGCAAAAAGGCATTACAAGAGGCAGATGGAGATAAGGAGAAGGCGAAGATTATTCTTCGCAAACAAAGTTCCTCGATAGCATCCAAAAAATCCGACCGCGCGCTCGGCGCGGGAATTGCCTCCGCCTATACGCACGCGGGGGGAAGCGTCGTGGGAGCGGTGGTTCTCGCATGCGAAACTGACTTCGTCGCGAAGAACGAGGAATTCGCGAAACTCGCGTACGGAATAGCGATGCACATCGCGGCGATGAATCCGCAATTCAAGTCCCACGCGGATGTGAAGGATGCGGACAAACGGGCGGCTATTGAAGTGTTTGAGAAAGAAGCCGCGAATATTCCCGAGGCCGCGCGCGTGCGCGCTGTTGAGGGAAAGATTGAAAGCTACCTCAAAGAGCGCATACTTCTGGAACAGCCGTATGTGAAAGACCCGACGATAACGATTCGCGGGCTCATAGATTCGGCGATACAAAAATTCGGTGAGAAGATAGAGGTCGTGCGTTTTGAGAGATTGTCGGTGAAATAAAAGATATGAAGTTTACAGTTTACAGATTACAGAGAATTCGGGTAGTTTCTTGCTGTTAACTGTTCACTGTCAACTGTAAACGTATCGCTATGATTTTCACATCCATTATCTTCTTTATCTCGCTCCTGGGCATCATCGGATTGTTTGTCGCTAAGCATCTCGAGGATCAGCACCAAAAGATGGTCCTTCCTCAGGAGTTGCGAGAAAAAGCCGATGAACACGCAATACAACTCAAATCATTGCTTCTTCGTAAGCGCGCGGAAATGTCCAAACTTCCGGGAGTTTTCATGCATTTGTTGCGCGTCGCGGTACATGAAGCCGCGCTTGGGGCGGCGCGCTTCGCGCGCTTTCTTGAATCGCAAGCGCATCGCCTCGCGGATTTCGTTTCCCATAAGCATCACTTCAAGAAAGGGGAAACACGCTCGGAATTCTTGAAGCAGGTGAGCGAGCACGCGAAAAACAACGGCAGTTCTGGCGCTAGCAGTGGCCAGAACAGCGGTTCAAGTGGCGACGACGCAACGCTTCAGTTATAGTACGCTTACGCCGCCTTAGCTCAGTTGGTAGAGCAACACTTTTGTAAAGTGAAGGTCCCCAGTTCGAGTCTGGGAGGCGGCTCAATTAGGAAATAGGGCCTTGGGCCAGAAGCGAGACGCGCAAGAATTAGCGCAAGATTGGTCCGAACACGTTGAGAACTGCGGCGACGAAACCAGTGCGATTTATTTGCGACGTGGGGGGAAGTGAGGAAGACTCGGATGATGGCGGAGGAGGCGGCGGTGTCGCGGACGATGTTGGAGGCGCGTACTGCGCGGACGGGGATGGCGCTGTTCCTGTTTGCTGGTATTGCTGATACATCTGCTGTTGTTCTGGTGTCATATTCGTCGTCTGACCGCTCATTTGAGGAACAGGCTGCGCAGATGCGCCGGTTCGTTGGTATTGTTCCTGATACTGCGTGTCATATTGTTTCTGGAATTCGGGTGGCGCTTGGCGCGTCTCCCCGGAGCGATAATCCTCCTGTCTCATCATCTGCCGTCCATCCAGTCGCCCGCCTTCGGGCGGGCGCGATTCCGTTTCCCGCCCCCGGTCAAATTCTCCCCTTTGTTGTTCCCCAAACGCGTTTGGATTATTTTCGAATGCCTTCTTGCATTCTTCCTCGGATTGGCAAGGCATATGTCCCGGAGGAATTTCGAAACCTCTTCGTTCCATAGCACGCTCCTGGCCGAACTCTCTTCCGTCCTGTGATGGCGGGCCGATGAGTCTGGCATCCGATTGTACCCAATCGCCTATAGACGGGCCAAATCCACGGCATGCTTCGGGGTTAGATTCGCACATGGTTTTGCATTCCTCGGGGGATTTGCATCCGCCCGGTCCGGTCATTTCTCCTCTCCTGCCGTCAGAGCCGGGCGGCGGCCCTTGCCGGCCGCGGTCTCCACCAAATCCGTGCTCCTCGCCGAATTTCATGCACTCCTCTCGGTGCGCAGGGTCGTCGCAGAATGTTTTACATTCTTCACCTTTGCATCCGCCCGGCCCGGTCATATTCCTGAATTCTTTCGAGCGCTCGGCATCCTCTTTGCTCATGAATCCGTTTTCGACGGCAAAAGCCGTACACTCATCCGAGTGCGCCCCATTGTCGCAGTAATTTTTACATTCTTCTCCCCGGCACCCGCCCGGTCCGGTTTTTGAATGGAAGTTTTTCGCGCGGTCGGCTTCCTCTTTGGTCATAAACCCGTTCTCAACCGCGAAGGCAACGCACTCATCTCCGTGCGCAGGGTCTTCGCAGTATGTCCTGCACGCCTCACCCTTGCATCCTCCGGGACCGGGTTTATTCATAAATTTTCTCGCGCGCTCGATTTCCTCGGGTTTCATCAATCCATTCTCTTCGGCAAACTTGAAGCATTCCTCGCCGTGAGCAGGGTCGTCGCAATATGTCCGGCAAGCTTCTCCGCGACACCCTCCCGGCCCTGTCTTGTCCCCCATTTTCCGAGCCATCTCGGCCTCCTCCTTCGTCATGAATCCGTTTTCCACGGCGAAAGCAACGCACTCGTCCATGTGGCCCGGAGTTTCGCAATATGTCTTACAGGCCTCTCGCCTGCACCCTCCCGGCCCCGGCTTGTCGCCGACTTTTCTCGCGCGCTCCAGCTCCTCCTTCGGTATGAGATTGTGTTTTTCGGCGAACGAGATGCATTCTTCAAACCGACCGTCGCCATCGCAGTACGCGCGGCACTCTCTCTCGCTTCTGCATCCGCCGGGGCCCCCTTTCGTTCGAACTTCGCGCGCGACCGCCATCTCGTTTTCGGGAATAAGGTTATGCTCTTTGGCGAAACTTAAACACTCATCGATATTTTTCTCATCGTCGCAATATGTTTTACATTGGAGTCCAACGCATCCGCCGGGTCCTTTCTCTGTCCCGACCGCGCGCGCGATTCTCACTTCTTCTTTGCTCATCAGTCCGTGCGATTCCGCAAACGCGATGCAAGAATCGTGATTTGTCGGGTTGTCGCAATAGGTTTTGCACTGCTCTTTGGTCGTACAATTGCCGAGCTCTGGAACAGGGAAAGTAATAGTGCTTTCCTGCGCGAAGGCGACGCCGGCAAGGAGCAGAGTCCCGGCGAATACCCCGAAAGCGCCAAGTTTGTTACTCATGGTGTTATTGGAAGGGGTTAGTTTTTACGTTTTCGTAAGGGTTAGTCTTTACGTCCTCAAGCGGATTCGTTTTGACATCCGCGAACGGATTAACTGTTGCCTCGACAGCTTTGGCCGCCTCCGCTTTCGCCGCAGTCACTGCACTCTCCCAGCCTCGGTCGTACCCGAAATAATATCCGCCGACAAGACCGATAACCACTCCAACAACCGCCCCAACCAGCACTTTTGTATTGTCCATAAAAAATATTAGAGTTGTTAAATTACGCGTGTATTATAACTCACAATATCGGCGGAATTGTTTGGAGTGTTGATAAGAAAACCGCTCCGGATTCTCACGCATATACTTATCGGGGCCGACCGGGCCTGATAAGTATATAAGTTTGAGCGGATGCCGATTGTGCTAGCTCACGCTTTGATTTCTACAAAAGTGATACAATGAATACATGAATGTCCGTCCCGAAAGTTTCGATATCCTTGGACTTATTGCTTTTCCGAGCATCGCGCTGTTGTCGCTGTACGCTCTCATCACTGGCAACACCTTACCGCGGTGGGCCCTTTTTCTTCTGCTGTTCATAGGCATCGCGGGATTGATTATTGACGGAGTCATCGTATACAAAACATTTCTCAAGAAACAGTAAACATTTTCTCCGTCAGATTATGCTCATAAAAGTGCGGGTGAAAACAGGACAGAAAAAAGAAGTTGTGGAACAAATGGCCACAACTAGTTTTAAGATATCCGTAAAAGAGAAGGCGGAGAGAAACTCTGCGAACATGAGGGTCATCAAAATAATAGCGGAGCGTCTCGGCATACCGGCAAAAAAAGTGAGGATAATAAGCGACCATCACACTCCGTCCAAGACGCTATCTATTTTGGAATAGTTTTCTGATGCTCGATGTTGGGTATGACTCTAGCTCGTCCGGCTGGACGAGCTAGAGTCATACGTTGAATAGTCAATGATGGGACAGGCCTGAGGTTTTCCACAGTTGCGACGGTCTAATGTGTTCAATGCACACCACGAGCGTATACTCGTGGGATATACGCTAACACAATTTATTATGCCAAATGAGCAAGTTCCGCCTGCTTCTGCTTTTAGTGTATCGCCTCAATTTTCTGTGCCAGGTCCGCAAACTGTACCGCAAATGCCCGCGTTCGTTGCGGGTGCCATTCCGACTAAATATGCTGGCTTTTGGGTTCGAGCAGCGGCTCTTTTTGTCGACGGATTATTCTTGGTAGTTCTACAACTTCTTATTTCTTTATCAAACGCAGGGACTGAAAGCTTGTTGTGGAAATCAGCGATAAGTCTTTTTATTCCTTGGGGGTATGCGGTTTTCATGATAACGACATATCAGGCGACTCTAGGGAAAATGGCAGTCGGATTGCGCGTTCTACGGGCGAATGGAGAGAGAGTCGGCCTTGGGCGGGCCCTTCTGCGAGAAGTTGTCGGTAAATTTATTTCATCAATTATTCTTGGCATCGGTTACCTCATGGTCGCTTGGACAGGTAAGAAGCAGGGACTACACGACAAGATTGCCGATACTGTTGTCGTAGAAAATGACCCGTCTAAGTCAAAAACTGTCTGGATAGTAGTTGCACTGATTGTAGGACTTCTAATCCCCATTGCTATCGGGATTCTTTCATCGGTTGTCTTAGCAAGTCTTAATATCGCGCGCATGAAATCAGTTGATGCGCGCCGCATTATCGACATTAAGCAACTTCAACTCGCGCTCGAGCTAAATTACGTCGAAGCCGGGACATACCCCATATCATCTTTCTCGGATCTTGTTAACAATAATTACATCTCCTCGATACCCGCAGATCCTACTACTGGGGCCGCATATTCATATATATCCCTCAATGATAGTAATAATGTATGCGCGGTGACTCCATGTACCAAGTACGTTTTGGCGGCGACATTAAGTGATAGCGGGCAATCAGTTTTAAGTTCAGACGTTGATGGAACGGTAGCTGGTATTAATTGCGACGATACTCCAACCGCGGTCTACTGCGTACAACAGCCTTAACCCAGTATCCACAGCTGACGTCGCTTGCAGTATACCCTCAGGGGGGTATACTGGTGGCATTATCGGCTAATTAGTCTGGCATCCTTTACTAACTACTAACTATTTATATGATGTACTACTGGGGAAATTATGGCGGTGACTTTTGGCCATTTCATTTTATCGGGTTTATTGGAATGCTCGCGTTCTGGGCTCTCGTCATCGCAGGTATTGTCTGGCTTGTGCGACAGCCACCCGCCAACGGCGGATCGACCGGACATCATTCTGCGCTGGACGTGCTCAGGACGCGCTACGCGAAAGGCGAGCTCACGAAGGAGCAGTTTGAGAGCATGAAGAAAGACATTAACGCGTGAATTTCCGATGAAAAAAAACAAAATCGGCCAGCGCCTGCGGATTATCGAAGGGCAAGTCCGCGGGCTCCGGGAAATGATTGAAAAAGGCGCTTATTGCATTGATGTCATTACGCAAAGCTCCGCCGTGAAGCAGGGGCTTTCAAATGTTGAAAATATGATTTTGGAAAGGCATCTTTCTTCCTGCGTTGTGAAGCAGATACAAAGCGGGAGCGCGAAGAAGGCAATCGAGGAAATTCTGACTGTCTACAAGCTCAAACGAAAGTGATATAGGCTAATTCGCGCGAATTAGCCTATATCAATTTCGATAGACTCCATACGAAATACCGAATACTGAATACAACTTATGGCATCACACACATATAAAATAAAGGGAATGCACTGTGCGTCGTGCTCGGCAATTATTGAAAAGACGCTCAAAAAAGTTGATGGCGTACATTCAATCGAAGTGAATTATGGAACTGAAGCGGCGAGAATTTCGTTCGACGAAACAAAAACGAATCCGGAACATCTTTCGGAAAAAATAAAACCGCTTGGATATTCTTTCGTTCAACCGACGGCGGCGTCAATGAGTATGACAGGAAGCGAGCACGCGGCGCACCTCGGACTCAACCAATCAAAGACGGAGAAGCTCGCGGGAATCGCAGACATGCGCGCAAAAGTTTTTTCCGCCGTTCCGCTCGCCATTTTCAGCGTATTTGTAATGAGTTGGGAAATCTCCGCTCAATTCGGGATTTTGCCCGCCGTTCCATATCTATGGAAAGAGTTTTTCCATCATCTGCTTCCGCTTATGGCGACATATGTTCTATTCGTTGTCGGGAAGCCCTACCTTCTTGGATTCTATCGCTTTCTCCGCTATGGCAAGGCGAACATGGACACGCTTATAGGCATTGGAACTTCCGCTGCATATCTTTACAGTTTTGTGATTACCGCTTTTGAAGAAACACTCCGGCCTTTTATCAATGTTGAGAATACTTATTACGATGTCACCATTATTGTCATCACTTTCATCGCGCTGGGAAAATATCTTGAAGCGCAGTCGAAATTGAAAACGGGCGATGCGATAGAAAAACTGTTGAACTTGCAGGCGAAAACAGCGCTGGTTGTGCGCCTCGGGAAAGAAACAGAAATCCCCGTAGACCAAGTAGTTCACGGCGACTTAATAATCGTCAAGCCCGCTGGGAAAATTCCTGTTGACGGAGAACTCACAGAGGGTTCGTCTTATGTAGACGAGTCAATGATAACGGGCGAGCCGATGCCGGTTAAAAAGACTATCGGCGGCACGGTTGTCGCGGGGACAATAAATACGACCGGCTCGTTTACATTTAAGGCGACTAAAGTCGGCTCCGAAACTATGCTGGCTCATATTGTGAAAATGGTTGAAGAAGCGCAGGGAAGCCGAGCGCCGATTCAGGCGCTTGCGGACAAAATATCTGGTGTTTTTGTTCCTATAGTGCTTGTTATTGCATTCGTTTCGCTTGGCGCGTGGCTCGCAATAGGAACTCAATACCTTGGGTTTTCGCAAGCGCTCTCTTTCGGGCTTGTTTCCTTCGTCGGTATTCTCGTGATTGCGTGTCCGTGCGCGCTCGGGCTTGCCACTCCGACAGCGATTATCGTGGGAGTTGGCAAAGGGGCGAGAGAGGGAATACTTGTCAAAGATGCCGCGACGCTTGAAAAACTGCATAAAGTAGGAGTTGTCATAATGGACAAGACGGGGACGATTACGAAAGGCAAACCGGAACTTGTATCGCTCGAGAATCTATCTAAAAAAAGCGATGCGGAAATAATTGCGATTCTCGCGTCGCTTGAAAATAAATCAGAGCATCCGATTGCGCATGCCGTAGTTTCGTATGCGAAAGCAAAAGGCATCTCGCTTTTGCCCGTGGAAGAATTTGAAATGGTTAAAGGCAAAGGAATCGTTGGTAGCATCGGAGGCGCAGAGTACCGCGTTGGGAGCGCCAAATTCGCGTGGGAGGTTGGTGCAACAGGCATACCAAGGTCTGACCTTAAATCCGAATCCCCAAGGTCAGACCTTGGTATGCAGTTAGAGAACGGTACGAGGGAAGGCAAAACACCGGTCATTCTTGTTTCAGATAAAAAAGTGCTGGCAGTTGCGATGATTGCGGACCAAGTGAAGCCCGAGGCGGTTTCTGCGGTGGCGAATTTGCACGCGCTCGGAATTAAAACAGTAATGCTGACAGGAGACGACAACAACACCGCCCAATTTATTGCAAGGCAAGTTGGAATTGACGAAGTTGTCGCAGAAGTTCTGCCGGAAGACAAGTTGAGAAAAATAAAAGAATTTCAAGCGCAAGGGCTAACCGTCGCGATGGCGGGAGACGGAGTAAACGATGCGCCGGCATTGGCGCAGGCGGATGTCGGAATCGCGATGGCGACGGGAACGGATGTCGCAATAGAATCCGCCGGCATCACGCTTCTTCACGGAGACATTTCAAAATTGGTGAAAGCCATACGGCTTTCCAAATTAACTATGCGCGGAATCAAGCAGAATCTTTTCTGGGCGTTCATATATAACATTGTAGGCATTCCGCTCGCGAGCGGTATTTTCTATCCGGTATTTGGCTGGCTTCTCTCGCCGGTGTTCGCAGGGCTTGCGATGGCCTTTAGCAGTGTAAGCGTGGTCGGAAATTCGTTGCGGCTTAAGACAAAAAGACTATGAATACATCAAAAAATGGAAAATATATCTGTCGCGAGTGCGGTCTAATTTACAAGGAAGAATCATGGATGAAAAAATACGAAGCGTGGTGCAAGCAACATAAAAGTTGCAATTTGGAGATTATCAGTCATGCTGTAAAGGATTAATTGCTTATGTTCATGCGATTGCGACATCGTACGCCATTGTCAAAATTACTCGCCGCTCTCATGCTGGCATCGCTTCTCGCTATCGTTCTCTTTAGTTTCGGTACAATGACGCACAATTCGAGCGGGAGCATGGAGGCGGGTTGCCCGTTTACCGCTATGGGTGTTCCTCTATGTCCGCAAGATTTGGTCGCCGCCGCAGTTCACCACATCTCCGCGTATCAGTCTCTTCTCAATGCGCCCGCAAGCTCGGGCATGATGGCGCTCCTCATTGCATTGCTCATGCTTGCTTGCGGAGTTTTTATATCCCTTATTCGTCCGCCGGCATTTCAACCTCGACGGGTAAGATCTTTATATAACCCCTCTTCATCTGCGCGAGATAGAGAAACCACTCGTTGGCTTTCATTGTTCGAACACAGCCCATCTTTGGTTTAGAAGCCCAGCCGCAGATTGTGAAAAGTCATTCACAATCTGCGGCTGGGCTCGTGCTCGCTTCATTTGCGGGCTTTTTGTTTTAACAATTCTCTAAAACATCAACACTATGAAAACACTAATAATCGGCGCAGCCATATTAGTCGGCGGGCTTGGCCTCATGTCATGGGGACGAATCAGTCAAGCGATTGCGCCTGCGCAAACTAACAACTCGAAAAGTTCTCTCGTCGCGCCGGAGATTCTGTACGACTTCGGTACGATATCAATGAAAAACGGCCTTGTGAGCAAAGAGTTCGCAATAAACAATCCTACCGGCGATGACATAACCGTGCGCACGGTCGTTACTTCCTGCATGTGCACAGCCGCCTTCATCGTTCGCGCGGATGGCAAGCTTAAGGGACCGTTCGGAATGCCCGGCATGGGATACATTCCGCCAGCAAATGAAGTTATCAAAGCGAGAGAAAGCCGTGCAATCCGCGTCGTCTACGACCCAAACGCGCACGGCCCGGCTGGCGTAGGGCAGATTGACAGATTCGTGGAGCTCACAGATTCTTCCGGTGGCGCGCTTCAACTTGAAATAAAGGCGCTTGTAACACCATAATATGCGTCCCGTTAGAGACCACGGTCGCTCAATCCTTAACCGAGATTGCATATAAGACTCTTCCACTCTCTATGAACACATTACCTGAAGACAATACACGACCGCGACCTGTCTCTAACGGGATGCGTCGAATTATCATCATCGCCGGCGTCATTGGAGCATTCATTCTCGGAATTATTATTCTGAAATTCAGTCCCGCAACATCAACGCTTATCTGGAACGCGAGCGGGAGCGGGGCGTGGCTTCTTCCGCTTGTGCTCATATCGTCGCTCTTGGACAGCGTGCATCCGTGTTCGTTCTCGATTCTCCTCATCACGATAGCGTTCCTGTTCGGGCTCCAGCTTACGCGCGAGAAAATTCTGCAAATCGGCGGAGTATATATCGCTGGCATCTTCGCGTCATACTTCCTAATAGGTCTCGGCCTTCTCAAGGTCTTGCATCTCTTCAACACTCCCCATTTTATGGGAAAGCTCGGCGCATCGCTTCTCATAATTTTCGGCATCGTGAATCTATTGAACCGATTCTTTCCGGACATTCCGATTAAACTCAAAATGCCGGAAATCGCGCATCGTCCGATGGCGAAGCTATTGGAGAGGACATCCGTCTTGGCGGCATTTGGGCTCGGCGCATTGGTCGGCGTCTGCCAATTCCCGTGCATGGGAGGGCCGTACTTAATGGTCATCGGGCTTCTTCGCGACAGCCAAACATACCTCGCGGGATTCTGGTATCTCCTTCTGTACAATCTCGTTCTCATCGTTCCTCTCATTCTCGTCCTGTGGTTCTCTGCCGATAAAACCGTGGTAGACAAAATGCAGGAATGGAAACGGGACAACCTTTCTCGCGTTCGCCTCATCGCGGGCATAGCGATGATTGCTCTCGGCGCGCTTATTCTCTTCATCTGAAATTATGCTAATTGCTGTCACTGTAATCTCAATTCTCGCCATTACTGCTCTAGTGTGGCTCGCGAACCGCTTTCTGCCATTTGCAGTTTGCCCGATTTGCGCCGGGGTGTTTCTCACATGGACGGGGCTTCTTATCACGCATTTCCTGGGCTATCAAATTAATTTGATAGTGCCCGCGCTTCTTATGGGCGGAACTGTGATTGGAATTGCGTACCAGCTTGCCCCGTTAGAGGCATGGCCTCTAACGGGGTTGAAGAGAAAATTCCGCGGGTCGTCCGACGCGCTTCTTCTCTGGAAAGCTCTCTTCATTCCTGCCGGCTTCGCGGCCGCATACAGCGCTCTGTTGCAGTTGTGGAGTGCGCTCATCCTGATTACTGTTTTTCTCGTTCTTATATCAACTTTGTTCCTATCCTCAAACAGCAGAACGGACTCGCGCGAAGAATCAATCGAAGAAATTGAGAATAAAATGAAAGATTGCTGCTAATTAGAATAAATGAAATTAAACTATGGAAAAAGAAACACAAGAACTGACCTTAGGAATCGTGTTCGTAGTCATTGTGGCGTCGCTTATATATCTTGCTCCGCTTCCGGAAAGCCCGACCAACACAATCAATCTAGGTAGCAGCCATTCCGCGGAAGCGACGGTTCCGCAAAACGGAGTCGGAGTCGTGTTGCCGGCAGTATGGGGAGATTTAGGCACGCGGCTGGTAGAAACTGGAGCGATTGACGAGGCAAAGTTCTCTGCTCTCTACAAAAACCATGGGCAATTTACGGACGAGTATCGAAAATTGCTGGTCGGGAACAATAACGGAAAACTGACTGTCAACGAAGAGAACTCCGGATACCTACTGAATCTTCTTTGGGCGCTGGGACTCGCGAACAAGAATCCGATACTCGAAGACAAAACGGAAATGATGAACCCGTCGTACGGAGGGGCAGGGAACTTTGCCTCAACCGGAGGATGGACGGTTGCGAAGGGGAACGCGATGAATCACTACGGCAAGCACGCGCTCATTGAGTTGACACCGGAGCAGCAACAACTGGTCGATAGCGTGTCGCGAGGAATCTTCCGGCCGTGCTGCGGAAATTCTGCGCACTTTCCGGATTGCAATCACGGAATGGCGATGCTGGGGCTTCTGGAATTGATGGCATCGCAAGGCGTTGGTGAAAAAGAAATGTACAAAACAGCTCTTGCGGTGAACTCATACTGGTTTCCGGACACATATCAAACCATCGAGGCCTACATGAAAAGCAGAGGCGTCCAGTGGAAAGATGTGTCGCCTAAGGAAATTCTTGGCGCCAATTATTCTGGCAATGCAGGTTACGCGCGGATTATGTCGCTCGTTCAGAAGTCTCCGGCAAGCGGAGGCGGCGGCTGCGGCGTTGAAAGTGAGTCGCGCGCTCCGCGACAGCGAAGCGAATGCGGAATATAATGGGTTATTAACGGACTAATAAAAGATAGTGCATCTTTAACGCTATGGAATACGGATACAAAAGAAAAATACAGCTTCCATTTGTGAAAACAGTGGAGAGAGTGAGAAGCGAGATTGAAAAAGAAGGACTCGGCGTGCTTACCGAAATAGATGTGAAAGCGACGCTCAAGAAAAAGCTCGGCGTTGACCATGAGAATTACCTCATACTCGGCGTTTGCAATCCGACGCTCGCTCTCAAGGCTCTCAAAGCTGAGAAAGATGTCGGTCTCATCATGCCATGCAATGTAATCGTTTACGAGGAAAACGGAAATGTGTATGTGTCAGCGATGCTTCCGACCGCCGCGATGTCGATGATAGATAATCCGTCTTTGGCCGACATTGCTGAAACAGCGGAAAAGAAATTAAAAACGGTAATCGATAATGTGTAATCGCAATCTATGCACAATCATAACAATACAAACGGCGGACAGGGTGAGCACAAGCACATGATGTGGATGATGCTCGTCTGTTGCGCAATACCTCTCGCTGCTCTTATCTTCTTAGCGGTGAAATGATTTGTAGTCAAGGCGTGAAAAATATCAGCGTGATAAGATGGTTGCTTATGTCGTCTACAGATGCCGATGTCGGACTCATCGGCCCGAAATCGGACCCAAAGATATACACATTCCATGTTCACGGAATGCACTGCTCGGCGTGCCCTCTTCTTATTGAGGAGACATTCAAGGAGCTTCCTAATATCGCAAGCGCGCGCGCGTCGCTTGCGAATCATCAGGTTATTGTGACCGGTGAATTTGCCGGTTCGCCAGAGAAAATCGCGGAAGAATTGACGAAGCTGGTAAAAAGCCACGGCTACACTATTTCATTGGAAAGAATGAAAAAAGACGCGGGATGGAAAGATTTTGTATACGCGCTTCCAATTGCGCTCGTCGTAATTGTTGGATTTCTCGCGCTTCAGAAAGCCGGATTAACAAACTTAATAACCTCGTCGAATGTCAGTTATGGAACTGCATTTGTTATCGGACTCATTGCATCGGTTTCCACTTGTCTTGCGATAGTCGGCGGTCTTGTCTTGTCTCTTTCGGCAAGTTCTGCGAAAGAAGGTGGAACTTGGCGAACGCAGACGCTTTTTCATTTGGGAAGACTCGGAGGTTTTTTTGTTCTCGGGGGCATAATCGGAGTGATTGGAAACTCGCTCCACCTTGGATTAACTGCAAATATTGTCCTCGGAATAATTGTCGCTCTCGTGATGCTCATTCTCGGAATCAATCTGCTCGATGTATTTCATTTCGCAAAAAGACTGCAATTGACGATGCCTAAATGGCTCTCAAAGCATGTCGTGCGCGGGGCGAAGCACGATCATTTTCTAGCACCTGTTTTAGTCGGTATCGGAACATTCTTTTTGCCGTGCGGGTTCACCCAATCAATGCAGCTGTACGCTCTTACGACAGGGAGTTTTTTGGAAGGTGCTCTCACGATGACGGCTTTCGCCCTTGGCACCTTGCCAGTCCTGGCGCTTCTTTCATTCGGCTCGCTCAATATCGCGCATAAGCCGTGGAAAGGAATATTCTTTAAGACTGCGGGAATAATTGTTATTGCGCTTGCGCTATTTAATCTCGCGAATGCGTTTGCGACAGCCGGAATTATCAATCCGCTTTTTAATTTCTAGTTTAACTTCATGAATAAAGCGGTTCTTGTTTCCGTTTGCATAAGCGCACTCCTCATCTTTGGCGCGTTTTGGTTTGCCGGAAAACCTGCCAATGTCGATAGCTCATCCGCAGTTTCCACTGTGAACGGAAAACAGCTCATAGATATTTCCGCGAAGGGCGGATATTCTCCCCGAGTTGTTTTGGCAAAAGCGGGCGTGCCGACAGTTCTTCGCGTAAGCACGAAGGGAACCTTCGACTGCTCATCAAGCCTCGTCATTCCAAAGTTGCAGTACCAGAAGTATCTCCAGCCGACAGGGACGGAAGAAATCTCGATTGGCGCGAGTCAGGCGCGGGGCACCTTGCATGGGCTCTGCGGAATGGGCATGTACAATTTCCAAATAAAATTTCAGTAGTCAGAACGCCTCCAAAAGATTATAGTGTTCTGACTCGGCACTCCATCCCAGACGCGCGAAGCGGTCGGGGTCCCGACCGAAGCGTCGGGAGTTAGTATTTAAGCCCTCGTTTAAGCAGATGGTTGGTGCGTCAACAGATGTATGGAAAACACTTCAAAATATTGGTATTTACACGTCGGTCGCGCGAGCGATCTTTCTGGCCGCGATAGGATAATCTATCGTCTATTTGAAATGTTGCCCGGATTCCTTTCTGTTGGCACTTTGTTTTTGTTTGTCGCGCTATCTTTTTCAAGACCAGATTTGGCTGCCTACCTCACGATTATCTTCTCGATGTATTGGTTATTTCGAACAATATATCTTTCAATCCACCTTCGTTACAATTTCAAGCGCATGCGCCACAATATGGCGCTTGATTGGAATGCGCGCCTCAAGAATTTGCGTTACGAAGAAGTCGTACACCTGGTCATCTTTCCTTTCTATAACGAGGATTACCAAGTTGTCGCAGAGAGTATGAACGGGCTCATAAAGGCGGCGTGGGATCCCAAGAAAATATGTGTCGTACTTTCAGCGGAAGCTCGCGCTGGCGTGGAACAGAGAAGGATCGCCGAGCGCATCAAGGGTGAATTCGGAAGCAAGTTTCTAGATTTCCAAGTTGTTTTGCATCCAGCGGATGTGCCGGGGGAAATAATCGGGAAGGGCTCCAACATTGCGTTTGCGGCCGAGGAGGCGCGTGTCCGCATTCTTGATCCGCGCAAACTTTCCTACGAGAGCGTCCTTGTTTCCGCGCTAGACATAGATACTGTCGTGTACCCGCAATATTTCGCCTGCCTCACTTGGTATTTCCTGACAGCAGAAAATAGATCGCGCTCTTCTTTCCAGCCCGTGCCTCTCTATAACAACAATATCTGGACTGCGCCAATGCTCTCGCGCGTTATGGCCTATTCAAGTTCTTTCTGGCAGATGATACAGCAGGAGCGGCCGGAAAAACTCGCAACGTTTTCTTCGCACGCCGTCCCGTTCCAACAGCTTTACGAAGTTGGTTACTGGCAAAAAAATGTCGTTTCGGAAGATTCGCGCATCTTCTGGAATCTTTTAGCGCGCTACGATGGAGATTACGAAGTTATTCCCATGGCGTATCCGGTTTCCATGGATGCGAATGTTGCGCCGACACTTTTGGGCACGGCAAAAAACATTTATAAACAGCACCGTCGGTGGACTTATGGAGCCGAAAATATCGCCTACATACTTTTTACATTTATGAAAAATCCGCGCATTCCATTCGCAAAGAAATTCCACGCCGCATTCGTGCAGATAGAAGGCTTTTGGTCGCTGGTCACTCATCCACTGGTTCTATTTGCCGTTGGCTGGCTCCCGCTTCTAGTAGGAGGCAGAGGATTCAATGCCACCGTGCTTTCATATAATCTTCCACTCATAGCAAAAGTATTTCTCACAGCGTCACTGTTCGGGCTCATCGTATGCGCGGCAATCGGAATGCAGTTGGTGCCTGCGCGACCGAGCGAGTATGGCAGATGGAGAAGCCTTCAGCTCTTTTTTCAGTGGGCTCTAGTTCCAGCAACAATGGTAATATTCACATCTATTCCCGGTCTTGACGCTCAAATCCGATTATTTTTCGGGAGGTATTTAGGATTCTGGGTAACGCCGAAAATAACTAGAAAATGAAACCGTTTCCACGCAGTACACGACGAATGTATCTCTACGGTCTCATCCTGCTTTTTTTGATTTGTCTTCCAGTGGCATTATTTTTTGCTAGCGGATACAATTTTAGGAACGGATTTGGATTCATAAAAACAGGCGGAATATTTATTTCGGTTCCATATGCGGGTGCCGATGTTTCTATTAACGGAGAGGCAGTGGGCACTAGCGGTATAGTGAAAAGAGGATTTTATATAGATAATCTCGCCCCAAGTTCGTATGAAATTCTTGTTACGCGCGAGGGCCTTAGGCCTTGGCACAGAACTCTCGTGGTGGAGGAGAATCTTGTTTCTGATACTCGGGCGTTTCTAATTCCAAATGACATTCGAGCAGTGCTCATTTCATATGGCGCGGGCGCCTCTACCACCAAAGTGATTTCCAAATCAGAGTATGATTTATACAAAGCCGCATTTTATGTGAAAGCCGCGACCAGCACGCGCGGCGCATATGGCGAATCTGTATTTATCGAGAATGGAAATGTATTTGTACGCTTGGGCGATGAGAGCGTATTGCAAACAAGCAACTTTTGCGGTCGGCCCTCTTACTGCGTGAAAGAAATTCCGATAGAAAACGGCGCGCAAAAAAGCTTGGAAGCCTCGTTTTTCGGCGGAGGCGTAGTATATGCGACAAAAGAAGAGGGGGTCTTCCTTGCGGAGGCAGATATTCGCCCGACGCCGAGCGTTTCTCCTGTGTACCCCCGACGCGGAGCCATCTTCCGCATCATTGACGGCAAGCTAATCGTGAAAAACGGGAATAAGCTCTACGAAATCGAGGGACTTTAGTATACTGACAGCATGAAACCGCAGGACGTTCAGAGAGGACACTTGCACCCGATATCTTCTCTGATACGGGAAGCGAACAAAATCTTTTTTGATATGGGGTTTTCTCTCGCGGAGGGGCCTTTACTTGAAAGCGAATGGTACAACTTTGACGCCCTAAATGTGCCGAAAGACCATCCTTCGCGCGACATGCAGGACACTTTCTTCATAAAAAATGAACAGGGAAATGTTCTACGTACGCACACATCGAATGTGCAGATACGCTATATGGAATCTCAAGTGAAGAAGGGAATCCAACCGCCGTACCGAATAGTGTCCATGGGCAAGGTATTCAGAAACGAGGCGACCGATATGGGGCACGAGTCGGAATTCTTTCAGATAGAGGCGCTTGCGGTAGGGGAAGATGTGACGCTTGCGCAACTCAAAGGAACTCTAGCGCGATTTTTCCAAGAACTGTTCGGCGGTACCTCCGTTGAAGTGCGATTTCGCCCGAGCTTTTTCCCTTTCACTGAACCATCAGTCGAGGTGGATATGCAATTGATGGAGGCTAAAACTTCCCGCGAAGCGGGAAGTTCGCCCGACGCTTCGCAAAGCGAAGCGTTTAGGGTGCCGGAAAAACTCCGCGACAAATGGATGGAGATGGGCGGCGCGGGCATGGTGCATCCGAATGTTCTCAAAAATTCCGGCGTCGACTCAGAGAAGTATCAAGGATTCGCATTCGGTTTCGGAATAGACCGCCTGGCAATGCTCAAATGGGGCATAGACGACATACGTCTTATGCACTCGGCGGATTTGAGGTTTATTAATCAATTCTAGGTATGAAATTCCCGCAATTAACCAATTTATTTCAGAGAAGAAAGGAGCGTCTTTACACTCCGCCAGAGCGTGGCCAGGAGGATATTTTCCCCTTTGAAGCGATTGATATGAGGCAGATACCTCTCAATGTGCAGGAATTATTGGAAAGTAAACGCAAACATGAATCGCGTTTTAGCTTCAGCGCTGTTCATCCTTGGGAAGAGAGTTTGAAGGTCGAGCAACCTGGGATCACTTCCTACATCGCTACTCACAGTTTGGATTATGCAAAATCTCGCATGAGCCATTTTGTTGATTTTATTTCGGGCAAAATCGCTGGGGAAAGCACAATCGTTCATTCTGAGATGTTGCAAGGGAAACATACGCCATACCCTGAGTGGACAGCAACTACGGAATCCTCTGATTTTCAGAGACGTGGTCTTGCAGAGCGACGTCTGGCGTTGATGCATGCATACTGTAAAAGGGCATACGGCGCGTCCCTATACTCAAGTCCTGATGTACGCTACGAAGCTCGCAAGTTGTGGCAAAAACTCCAGAGAGATGGTCGGGCAAAAACAGCTGACTCTTTGGACAGGAAAGGTAGAAAAAGATTTCAATTTCTAAAATAGTATGAAAATATCTCGCAACTGGCTCCAGACTTTTTTCACCGCACCTTTGCCTGATGCGCAGACGCTTGCTGACGCTCTCACATTTCATGCTTTTGAGATTGAGAGTGTAGAAAATGAAATTCTTGATGTTAAAGTGACGCCGAACCGCGGGCATGATTGCCTCTCGCATCGCGGAATCGCAAAGGAGCTTTCGGCGATTTTAAATATTCCGATGAAGGGCGATCCGCTTCGGGAGCCCATGTCGGGATTTACGAAATCCCGACATGGGGAAGTTTCGATTGATACCCCTTTGTGCGCACGATATATCGCCGGATATATCAAAGGGGTCAAGGTTGGTGCATCGCCAGACTGGTTGCGAAAGAACCTTGAATCAATAGGCCAGAAATCAATCAACAACATCGTAGATGCGGCAAATTTTGTCATGTTCAACATTGGACAACCACTGCATGCGTTTGATGCGGGGAAAATAGGCAAGAGGCAAGAGGCAATAGGCAAAAGTGAATTCAGGATTCAAGTTAGAGATGCCAAAAAGGGCGAGAAGATGTTGGCGTTGGATGCCAAAGAATATGTACTTTCGGAATCTATGCTCGTTATTGCAGACGGGAATGCAGATGCCGTGATAGGAATTGCAGGCGTAAAGGGAGGAAAAGTCGCAGAAGTGAATGAGGCAACAACAGACATAATAATTGAGTCGGCGAATTTTGATGGCGCTTCGGTGCGAAAGACTGCACAGCAATTAAAGCTTCGTACCGATGCATCTCAAAGATTTGAGCAGAGCATTTCGCCCGAACTCGCGGCGTATGGCATGCGCGCGGCGACCGATTTAATTCTCAAAATTGCCGGTGGCGAACTTGTCGGGTTTGCCGATGAATATCCTAAACCGCAAGAAAAGAAACAGGTTTCAGTATCTGTCGCGCAGGTCAATCAAATCCTAGGAACTTCGCTCACAGAAAAAGATATCGCAGATGCATTCATTCGCCTTGGCCTTACACGAAAATCCTATGAGATGTCATCTCATAGGATTTTCAAGGTTGAGGTGCCATTTGAGCGGCTTGATATTTCAATACCGGAAGATTTGGTGGAAGAAGTCGCACGTATAGTGGGGTACGATAAAATTCCTTCCGCGGAACTTCCAGAACTCAAAGAGGCACTTGCCATTAATATTAATTTCGCTCAGAGCGAAAAAACCCGCGCGGGATTAATAGAAAAGGGATATTCAGAGGTGTTCACCTCTGTGTTTTCTGAAAAGGGCGAACGGGTGGTTGCTAACAAAGTCGACGGGGTACGCCCGTATCTGCGCGGTAATCTTGCGGACGGGCTCGCGGAGGCGCTCCAGAAGAATGTCCGCAGTAAAGATTTACTTGGTCTGAAAGAAGTGAAATTATTCGAAATAGGCACCGTGTGGAATGGCGGCAGAGAGAGCGTGATGGTCGGTATGGCAATTGAAACAAAACAAGGGGGGAAAATCACGGAAGGCAAACTCACGACAGTAAACGCAGATCACTATGAGAATTTCCCGATTTCAACAACCGAACGCTATCAGTCTTTTTCTCGATATCCGTTTATCGTTCGCGATATCGCGCTTTGGACAGAGACCGGTACAAAGCCGGAGGAGATTCTGGAAGTCATCCGGAAAGAATCAGGAGAGCTTCTCGTGCGAAGCGAATTATTCGACACATTCGAAAAAGCGGGGAAGATCTCATACGCGTTCCGCCTTGTGCTTCAATCTTTTGAGAAAACGCTTACTGATGAGGAGGCAAACGCGGTTATGGAAAGCGTATACAAAGAGGTCAAAAAACGGGGCTGGGAGGTGCGGTAATGGTCTAGATTTTATACACATATCCTCTATGCAAAGGGGTCTTTTTCTGATACAATGAACCCCATAAATATGGCTAAAAAGAAAGCAGAAAAGGCCACAAAACCTACCCCGAAATCAGGGGGTTCTTCATACAGCGCAAGCGACATCACGGTACTCGAGGGACTCGAAGCGGTGCGTCGGAGGCCCGGCATGTACATCGGGACGACGAGCTCCACGGGGCTCCACCATCTTGTGTGGGAAGTTTTTGATAACTCGCGCGACGAGGCGATGGGAGGATTTGCAAATGACATTGAAATCGCTCTTTTGCCCGATAACAAAGTGCGCGTCGCCGACAATGGCCGGGGCATTCCGGTAGACATTCACCCGAAGACGAAAGTCTCCACCCTTGAGACAGTGATGACCATGCTCCACGCCGGAGGAAAATTCGGCGGCGATGGATACAAAGTTTCCGGCGGGCTCCACGGCGTTGGCGTTTCCGTCGTTAACGCGCTTTCATCGCACGTGCGCGCGGAAGTACATCGCGACGGAGTCAAATTTTTGCAGGAATACAAAAATGGCGGGAAGCCAATCGGCAAGGCGAAGAAAATCGGCGCTTCCAAATTGCACGGCACCATCATCACGTTTGAGTCAGACTCTTCAATTTTCCCCGACCGCACATTAAGTTGGGATACCATTGTCGCGCACATGCGCCAGCAGGCGTATCTCGTGCGCGGGTTGCGGATTACCATTCTCGATCTTCGGCAGACCGGTTCCCCAAAAGGACCGTCCTTGGGGAATTTCGATGATGGGGTTTTCTATCTCCGGGAATTAGCGATTGAAGCGCCTTCCACCACATTCTATTTTGAAGGAGGCCTGCGTTCGCTCGTATCATTCCACAACAGGCACTTGGAGCCCGTCCACAAAACAGTTTTTTATGTGGAGAAAGAGCAAGATAACGTGCAGGTTGAGGTAGCGCTTCAATATGTGGACGACATCACCTCGCGCATCTCGGCTTTCGCAAACAATATATATAACAGCGAGGGCGGAATGCACATCACCGGTTTCAAATCCGCGCTTACCAGAACTCTGAATGGACAGCTCAAAAATGGAAACGGAACGAAAGAGAGCGAAACGTTCACGGGCGATGACGTGCTTGAAGGCCTTACCGCGGTCGTTTCGGTAAAACTCCGCGAAATTCAATTTGAGGGGCAGACCAAGGGAAAACTGGGAAGCATTGAGGCGCGCGGGGCTGTGGAGACTGTTTTCAGCGAATCATTCGGAATGTTTCTTGAGGAAAATCCCGACGAGGCGCGGGCTATTTTAGGCAAAGTATCGCTCGCTATGAAAGCGCGCAAAGCCGCGAAAGCCGCCAAAGACAGCATTTTACGCAAAGGCGCGTTAGATGGAATGACTCTGCCGGGGAAACTTGCCGATTGCCAGACACGGCTTGCGGAAGAGGGCGAACTCTTTATTGTGGAGGGAGATTCGGCCGGAGGTACCGCGAAAATGGGGCGCGACAGGCGCATTCAGGCCATCCTTCCTTTGCGCGGAAAGATTTTGAACATTGAGCGCGCTCGAATCGACAAAATGCTTGCATCTGAACAAATTAAGAATCTCGTAGTTGCCCTTGGTACCGCGATTGGCGATGTATTCAATATAGAAAAACTCCGCTACCACAAAATAATTATCGCGACAGATGCCGATGTTGACGGCGCGCATATCCGCACGCTACTCCTCACGCTTTTTTATCGGCACTTTAAGCCGTTGATAGAAGGCGGTTTTATCTATATCGCTCAACCGCCTCTTTTCAAGATAAAGAAAGGAAAAGAAATCAGCTACGCGTATTCCGATGAAGAGCGAGTTGCCATTGCTGGGAAAGATGCTCCCTTGGAGAGCGAGGTTGAGGACGAAGCGCCGACGCCCGAAGGGGTCGGGGTCCAGACTTCCGACGAAAGTCGGAACGTCGGGAAAAACGCAAAATTATCCGTCCAGCGCTACAAAGGTTTGGGCGAAATGAACTCGGATGAATTGTGGGAAACTACCATGGACCCCTCTAGGAGAATTCTGAAACTCGTCACAATAGAAGACGCTGAAGATGCCGACATGGTGTTCGATATGTTGATGGGAACGGATGTGCCAGCGCGGAAATCATTCATTCAGTCGCATGCTAAGGAGGCGACTTTGGATATCTAAGAAAGCCATAAGCTTGTAGCCGGTAGCTTGTAGCAAATACAAAATGTTCAACACTCGGTGTTGAACATTTTGGTTCTTATTTCTTAACTCCTACCTCCTGCCCACTAGATACTCGTACTCGCGGAATTATTGCCCTCGTCTGATTCTTTAACTTCGTTTACAGGGTCAACTGTCACGGAAAAGACTCCTCCCGGAATAGCGTTTTTGAAACGCAACATGTTCTCAATTTTCCCGCCGGCTTTGAGCGGCGCTTGCGCGGGAGAAGTGTAAGGATAGTTCGGCGATGTCGGAAGCTTGGCCGTGAAGTACCACGGGCCGGTTGATGTGCCGCCATCGTTTGAAATTAGGAACCGCACCGAGACTAGGTCATTAGGCGATGTTGGTTCTCGGGAAATAATGTTTCCGCCTATCGGATCAATAACGCCCTTGGACAAAATGCGCACGGAGAGATTTGGGCTGTCTGTAGCATTAGTCGACGGAGTTTCAACAGTTTGCAGCATAGAAGTTTTCTCGACAGGGGTATTTTCGGCCGCTTGGGGAAGCGTGCTTGTTGAATGGATAATCGTCACCTTAGCATTTCCACGCACTTGCGAAGGCGTGCCGGTTGCGGTTGCCGCACTCGACATAAAAATAATGGAAAGCTGGACATCAACCGAGGATGTTCCAGAAAGAAGTGGGATAACGTCAAACTTGTTGTTTTCCGCCAGCATCGTGTATCCGATTCCGCATGGAATCGCAACTGGCGTGTTCCCGGCTACTGTCGCCTTGAATTGAAAGCCCTCTTTACATTGATATAGCAACGCATACGTACCGACATTTCGCGGATTGTATTTCCATGAAACAGAAAACTGCTCGCCGGAAGATATTTTCTTTGTCGGCACTGTCACTTTTATGGTTTTTGAGGAAGAAGGGGACGAGAATGAAAACGATGAAAACCACGAGCCGGAAAGCGCCGCCAGATGAGTGGTTCCCCAAATAAGTATCCCCAGCAGTATTACCAAACCGGCGACCGCAAGAATATTTGAAAGCAAGCCAGACTGTTCCTTGGCAGGTGTTTCGGCCATGGGCGCCATTATTATACATCTCTCTCACTTGTCAATTTGGCTTTTCTCTTGTACTCTCATACCAATTACAAGATAGCGACGGATAAACGGAATATGGAACAAGACCAGCAGTTTTTAGAGTATGTTGTTAAGGCATTAGCAGATCATCCGGAGGACGTGAAAATCACCCGCACGGTAGACGAGATGGGCGTTCTGCTCGTGCTCTCTGTTCACAGGGATGACATGGGAAAGATTATCGGGCGCTCCGGCCAAACGGCGAAGGCGATTCGGACTGTTTTGCGAGTGGTCGGAATGAAGAACGACGCGCGAGTGAATCTTAAAATTGAGGAGCCAGAGGGAAGCGAGCGCGCGCCGCGCAGGAGCGAGATGGGAAGCTCTGCCCCCGCCGTGACATACGTGCGCGACACTACGGTTGAGGATGTGATTAAGGATCTCAAAAACAACCAGTAGCCGGTAGCCAGTAGCTTGTAGCAAAAGACCCAAGCTCCGTTTCTTGCTTTCGTATTTCTCTGGCTACAAGCTACAAGCTACGAGCTATGCTTCATTTTCACATCATCACGTTATTCCCCGAATCGATCGAGCCGTATATCAAGAGCTCGATTCTCGGGCGCGCTGTAGAGGATAAATTAATCAAGATTTCATTTTATGACCCGAAGAAATTTGCGGTAGGGAAACACAAAAGAGTAGACCAGCGCCCGTATGGCGGAGGTCCGGGAATGGTGTTGGATCCGGAAGCGATGTTGCGCGCAACGCAAAAGGCCATCGGAAAAAAGACCGGTTTTGATAAGATATTTTTTTCTACCGATGGAGTTCAGTTTGACGAGAAAGCGGCGAAAAAATTATCCAAAAGACGGAACATTCTGCTTATTTGCGGGCGGTACGAGGGAGTGGACGCGCGCGTGCAGAAAATCCTCCGGGCGAAGCCGGTTTCTGTCGGCCCGTATGTTTTAACAGGCGGGGAACTGCCGGCGGCAACAGTAATTGACGCCGTTGCGAGATTTATTCCCGGAGTTTTAGGAAAAGCCGAATCCCTAGAGCGCTCCCGCGTCTCAAGCCCCGAGGTCTATACCCGCCCGGAAGTTCTTGTATGGAAAGGCAAAAAGTACCGAGTACCTAATGTACTCCTCTCCGGCAATCACAAAAATATCAACGCCTGGAAAACGAGAGGGCAGAAATAGTTCCGAGGTGACTCCTTGGCATGTGCAAGGTGTCTCCTCGGAACTCACGCCCGCACTTTCTGTTTGATTCCAAGATGTTTCTAAATTACAGCGATACGTGCAAACGCGAGGTCGATTTCTTTGCTAAACCCGGCATGATTCTCGACTGCGACCTCTACGGCTTTAAGCCGCTGTTTAATATCGGTAAGCTCTGTCATGATTCCCGCAATATCAGCCCTGGTCGCCATATCCTTCCGCATGCTGGCTATGTCAGCTTTAGTAGCTGTCTCTGCCTTAGTCGCCATCGTACTCCGAATATCGTCACTCTCCGATTTTATCAGGCGCGCAAGTTTGTCAAATCCAGACTCTTTTCTCTTCTTCATATGTTCACAACAGTACCACAATCCTAAAGTCAGCGAAAAAGTGGAAAGGGTGACTCTCCCCGTTTACTACGCTTTTTCCATCTTCAGCGAGGAGACATGGCCGTTTAAGACGGTTTGAGTGATTCCTCCGTCTTAAACGGCCATGTCTCTGAGCGCCCCCGTTATCCCCACCCACTGTAGTTGCGCGTATCGTGTATGGAGTATCGTGTATGGAGGTAGATTAGACCTAAAGCCTAAAACCTGGAACCCAAAACCTGTCCCCATCCTATGACCTCATCCCGCCTTTCAATCCAATCGCTCTTGATTCTTTTTGTATTGCTGTCGCTTGTTAGCGTTCCCATTCCAGCTCGCGCTGATTTTCCTACTACGGGCGACGCTCTGAGGGCTTTTCAACGGGCTGGGGGAGCAGTTGTCGAAGAATCATGGTTTAGCAGAATCGGCAACATAATAAAGAGTCCATTTACACGTTTTATTGGAGGTCCTGTGGTTGGAGTTGGCTCAGGAATGATTTACAGCACAGAAGCGGGAGCAAATTCAGACATAACGACTATACCTAACTCAGCACAAAGATTATTCCCAAATACGGCTCCAGCCCAAGTAACTAGGGATCCAAGCGTGCCGGGATGGGCACCCAATCTTTCAGCTCAAGAGTATTATGAAAACGTTTCATCACCCTGTACTGCGAAACAAGGATGGACCTGTGGCGAAGTGGCACAAAAAGCATATTATCTGAAAAATAGAACATCGATTAATCCTTTTGCAGCAAGCGATGCCCCAGCAAATGAAGCACCCGGGCCCAAATTATTAGAACCCAAACAAGTCGGAGGTCCTCAAGGCCCCTATGTTCCTTTTATTAGTGGCGGGAATGTGGATAACTCACAAAGCCCATGGTATAGATTCACGGGGGATGTCGAACCTGTCGCTGGTAGCGCGCAAGCTGTAGCTAATGCATCGGGGCAAGGAATTGTGACTGCCGGAAGCGCGTTTGATGGCACGACCATTGTTAAGACGGAACGTGGATGGACCACTGTGGAGGCAGGAAAAACGGCTTTAAATCCGTCTGATTTCAGTTCTCGCTCAGAGTTTATGACTGCTTGCCAGGCTAACAGCCAGTCTGAATTTGGTTGCAATCAACAAGCGAATTTTCAGTGGGGATATAGTGTCTTGCCAGCAGAAACACCTAGTAATGCTGTAGTTGCAAAGGTGGGGGCACCGTATAGCTCTGAAGCTAGTCAACAACTTGTCGGATCAAGTAATGCCCCCGCCCCAGCCCCCGCCCCGGCTACTGCCCAACCACCATGTGTGCGCTTTGCGTACAATGGGGACTGTCTCGATGAGCCGCTCCCTCCAGTTCATTACGTCGACATCCCATTAATCGGCCCAATACTCAATTGGATTACAGGCGCTAGGTCGCCCAGTAGTGGGCAAGATAACAGTGCTGTCGCATTCGATGATGAAGCAAGACAGTCCGCTTCTGCACCTGGATCAGGACCAGTACGATGGGCTAATTATAATGATGTCGCTGACAGCGGGTCGCCCACTTCTGACATAGGAGGATTCTACAGAGTCAATTCTCAAGGAGTGCCCGCAGATGATAACGAGACGGTTGGTATTAGGAGTGTAGTATTCCAACAAGATGCTGGCGGAGAGGGGCTCTACGGAACTGGTTGGCAACAAGCACTAAATCAAAATTGGAATAATTGGAGTAATTGGGATTATCAATATCCTCAAGTCCGAGAATATGGCGCTCCAAATTATGGAGATACGTATACTAACTACAATGGAAATTCTGGGGTTTTTCAAACAGCCGGTTACGTTCCAACAGAATACGCTCCTGAACAATATAGTATCTAATATGAATAACGGGGACAGAATAACGGCAGAATAACGGGGACAGGCACAGTTATTTTCTGGCTAACTGGCTACTAGCCGTGCGTAGTTTATAATGCACACATGACAAGCTCATTCTTTCGCTTCACTTTCGGCTTCCTCGCTTTTATCGTGATAAGTCTTGCGATTACTGTGACGATAGACAAATACACCTCATCGATTGATTCAACTGATTCAACACAAACCGCGTCGGTTGGTTCGTGGGTACAGGATAGGCAATAGGAGTAGAGCTTGTAGCCGGTAGCTTGTAGCTTGAAGAAGATCTGGCGCATTGACTCAATGCGTGAAATGGGTAGAATGCTACGCGTAAGGCTAGAGACAGCGAGCGTTGAACAGGTGACAGGTTTCAGGGACCAGGTGTCAGGGAATTCTCCTAGAACCTAGCCCCTAGAACCTAGAACCTGTTCTTGTCAGGCTTGCCGAGGTCGAAACTCTCGAGTGCCTTGTTAAAAAATATGAGCAGCGGGTTTTCTTACCCCTCACCAATTTCGCATCCGTTCCAAAGTTATAATCTTGCATGTTGGTTGAGACAGTCTCGACAGAATATAGAAATTGGGATTGGTTTGTGTGATGCTAAATTGGGGAGGGGTCTAAGAGCTTCTAAATTCGCTACGCTCATTAAGAATCTCTAAGATGGCGAAAACAAAAGAACAGAAGGGACAAATTATCGACAAGTTGGAGAAAGCGCTTAAGAGCGCCTCATCGGCTGTTCTCGTACACTTTACGAAGATTACCGTCGCAGAGGAATCTGCGATGCGAAGAAATTTTCGAGCAGACGGAGTTTCTTACACAGTTGCGAAGAAGACGCTCATCCGGAGGGCTCTGGACAAACTTGGTTTGGAGCACAAAGACATCCCGCTTGGAGGCGAAGTTGCGATTGCGTACGACGGAACTCTGGACGGCGATCCGACAACGCCAGCTCGACTGGTTTGGAAATTTGCGAAACAGTTCGGGGGCGAGAAACTTTTCATTCTCGGAGGCATTTTCGAGGGTAAATTTGTGGGCGCAGAGAGAATGCGTGAAATCGCAACCATTCCTTCGCTTCAATCATTGCGTGGGATGTTTGTGAATGTAATAAGTTCGCCAATGCGCGGACTTGTTATTGCGCTTAGTGCAATCTCGGAAAAGAAACAGTAAAAGCATTTGCATTTACTACACACTACTTATCTATTAACTATTAACTATTCGTTATGACAGAAGAACAAACTACACCAGCCACTGAAGCGTCCGTGGAAGTGCCAGCAAAGTTCAAGGCGCTCGTTGAGCAGGTTGAACAAATGACAGTGTTGGAGTTAAATGAACTCGTAAAATTATTGGAAAAGAAATTCGGCATTTCGGCTCAGGCGGCGGTTGCCGGACCGGCAGAAGGAGGAGTGGCGGCGGCCGGAGAAGACAAGAGCGAGTTCAATGTTGAACTCACTGCTGTCGGAGACCAGAAAATTGCGGTAATCAAAGTTGTAAAAGAAGTTCTCGCGCTTGGATTAAAGGAGGCGAAGGACTTGGTAGAGAGCGCTCCCGCTATGTTGAAAGAAGGAGTAAAGAAGGAAACAGCGGAGGAATGGAAGAAAAAAATTGAGACAGCGGGGGGTAAGGTTACTCTGAAGTAACCTTACCGTAGGTCCCGAGCGCGAAGGCGCGAGAGATGCCGAGAGTAGCAACTCGAGGCTCAAAGTTACTCCCAAGTAACTTTTCCGTGGTCACGCGCACTAAGGTGCGTGCGATGCCGATTCGTAGCTACGAATCGGCTAAGGTGCATATGTAATCGTCCCCATTTTATGCTAGAGTTGGTGATATGGGTGAGGACTTTTTAGTCGCATTTCTAGGCAATCAATCGAGAGCTAAGCTGGTTCGCGTATTCATATTCAATCAATCAGATAAGTCGGACCCTCTGACAGTTGTTCAGTTAGCCAAGCGCGCCGGCTTAAGCACTCAATCAACGAATCGTGAAATTAAAATTCTGGAGAAATTGGGCATCATAAAGAGGGGAAAAGATGTTGTCCAAGCGAAAAAGAAGGGGAAAGGTGCTCGCGGGAAAAAGACAAGTCACGGCGCAAAACAAGAAAATTCTTGGTTTCTGGATCCGGAATTCAAGTATCTGCGCGCCCTATCCTCTTTTGTTCACGAGATTTCTCCCATACGATACAATCATATTTTAGATGTGTTGAAAAATACCGGCCGTCTCTCCGTCGTTATAGCGTCGGGATGTTTTATGGGAGATGTAACTAGACCTGTGGATTTGATAGTCGTCGCCGATAATTTAAACGAGAATCGCCTTGAAAATGCCATAAGATCGCTTGAACCGCTCTACGGGAGAGAAATAAGGTATTCAACATTTGGAACCATGGAGTTTTCCTATCGGCTTACTATTCAAGACCACCTTATTCGCGATATCTTGGACTACCCCAACATGATTCTGCTCGACCGAGCCGGTGTTCTTAAGTGAACCCCGTTAGAAGTCTTTGACAGAAAAAATTGAGCGATTTTTTCTGCGTTGAATTAGCGGGGACATGGCAAAAAACAAAGTATGTCAGAAACAAAGCGTAATAGTCACTTAAGACAGACTTCTAACGGGGTGAAAACGGCCTGCAAACTGCCTAAAATTGCCTTCATTTGGCTATCCACACTGTGGCATCTTCTGCGCTGATTTGGCTCTTCGCAATGTTACTATTGACGCTATACGAGGTCGAAATCGTTACAATCTATTATTAATAGGTTATTAATATTTATAAGATTCAATATATGATAGTTTCACAATCAGCAAGCGTTGTTCAAACTTCGCTACAGAATCTGTGGTGGGTTGTCGTGCAATACCTGCCGAATATCTTGATAGCGGTTGTTGTCTTTGTAATCGGCTGGGTTGTCAGTATTATTCTGTATCGAGTTGTTGAGCAGATAGTGAAGGTGTTGCGCGTAGATGACGCCCTGAGGGCGGCTGGCGTCAACGAAGCGGCAAAAAACGCGGGCTTCAATCTAGACATCGGGCGTTTTCTGGCCACACTAGTCAAGTGGTTCGTAGTGATCGTGTTCTTGATGTCGGCCCTCGACATTCTGGGTCTGAATCGAGTAATTACCTTCCTTCAGCAAGTGGTGCTCCTTTACCTCCCGCAGGTAATTGTCGCGGTTATCATTCTGATAATTACCGCGATAGTTGCGGAACTGGTAAAGAATTTGGTAGCTGGCTCTGCTCGCGCTACTGGCGCGCATGCGGCGAATCTAGCCGGCACAGTCGCCAAATACGCGATTTGGATTTTCGGCATTCTCGCGGCTTTGACGCAGCTCAATGTCGCAAGTGAATTGGTCACGACGCTCTTCCAAGGACTTGTAGTTGCGTTCGCTCTTTCTTTCGGCCTGGCATTTGGGCTCGGAGGCAAAGAAGCGGCGGCTCGCACTATAGAGCGCGTTCGTTCAGAAATCTCACACAATAATTAGCGTTGTGTTTCTCTGCCAAGAATATTGGCAAACAAACGCTCCCCACGAGGGGGGTGTTTTGTATTTGCTACAATGCAAGATATGCAGGCTGTTATTTTAGCGGCAGGACGCGGAACCAGAATGAAAGGCCTAACGGAGAAAATCCCGAAGCCGCTTTTGGAAGTAAGGGGCAAAACTCTTCTCGAGCATAAATTTGATGTGTTACCGGATGAAGTAGATGAAATAGTTTTGGTAGTCGGATATCTGAGAAGGTTGATACGAGAACGATTTGGAAACAACTATAAAGGAAAGAAAATTACTTATGTAGAGCAGGGACCAGCTTGCGGTACAGCCGGAGCACTATGGAGCGCCCGTGAAATCTTGCTGGAGAAATTCATTGTGATGATGGGGGACGATTTGTACAGTAAAGATGACATAAAGCGTGCTTGCCAGAGCGACACTTGGCTCATGTTTGCTATGGAGACATCGCGAATTCAAGGAGGCGGGAAGATAATAACCATCAATGGAAATATTGCGGATATCATTGAAAGCGATGAACATAGCACTCCGGGTTTAGTGTCAACAAATTTATTTTCGCTCGACATCAGATTGTTCGGACACGAGATGGTTCTAGTTCAAGCAAAAGAAAGATCTGAAGAGTTTGGACTTCCGCAAACAGTTCTTGCGGCTTCACGGGCGTCTGGAATACTTCTTGAGCTTGTCCAAACCGACGCGTGGATACAAATTACTGACTCAGAAGACCTAAAAAACGCAGAAAAAACCGTCGAAGATCTGGAGGATTAATCCGTACACCAGTTATCCACGAAAAATGCCGGTTTAACTGGTTGACATGCAATACCGTGTCCGCTATACTCCTCGGCACATATGGTAATCATTTCAAATCCCTCAAAAGTGGCGTAGGTAGCCAGCTAAAAGCTGCGCAACCGATGCCGCTCTCAAGCGGTTTTTTTGATGTCCATATGTTGCTCGTTGACAACTGAAGAGCGACAAGTCAGTGCTTTGCACTGACCGCGGAATGACGCGGAACGAACGCAGAAGAACGCGGAAAGAATGCAGTGCATTTTTTCTGCGACAGTCTGCGTAATGTCTGCGTGCGTCTGCGGTCGGCGCGCGGAGCGCTGACGACAAAAGAATCAAACAAAAGTGTTGGTGTGGTGTAGACCGCATCAACGCAGGAACTCATACTGTATCGTCTACAGTATGGGCAACAAAAGTCCCGGCACATTAAAAATGTGGCGGGCAGAACACGCGGTTCTCAGAATTCCTGACGGGAGTTCTGAGTAAGGGCGTGCGGTGGATGCCTTGACTCTAAAGGGCGATGAAGGACGCGGCTTAGCTGCGATACGCTTCGGG